>JAGAWN010000158.1 GCA_017941355.1 Ruminiclostridium sp.
ACGCTTCTTGGTAGATGTTCCGGTGATACCTTCGTCGTAATAGACCTCGATGAGCTCCCAATCTTCGTGACCGCCGATATACTCGGTGAAGTACGCTATCTGAACGGAAAGCGAATTGAGCTGATCCTGAAAATCAGTGCTGACGCGGCAATATGCCGCAACTTTTGTTTTAGTGTTCATTTTCCTCCTTCCCCCATTTATCGGGGATCAAGCAAATCCCCCTGCAAGTATATTTTACTCCTTTAAAGCAATTTTGTCAAGAGATATTTTTGCCTACAAGGGGATAATTTCATTGTCTAATTATGCAGCGTTATCTGTCTGTGAAGTCGGAGCGCTCGGCTGCATTGCGAGCAACTGCTCCAACTGGTCGGCGGTGATGATACCGCGTCTGTAAAAATCCTTGTAATAAGCAATCTTCATCGCGGTGACGATAGACTGCTTCTGCTCCTCCGTGAGCGTAGGTGCTGGTGTGCTATTAACATCAGCATTATTATCTACGGCGGAATTCGTGAGTTCATTTCTTCTCATTTAACCTCCATTCCTTACCGGCAAGCCGTATATATTTTGGCTTGTCCGGCCTTATTGCTTCTTCTCCCATATTTATATCTTTCTGTATGCCGTTGTGCCTGTGACTGGGCACAGCAAAGCTACGGCGGCACGCCTCCGAATATGTAGAGCATAAACATCACCTCCGTTCATCAATGCTTGAGACCGCGGGAAGTGGTCTTTGTTTTCGGCTTTTGTACAGGCTCGTCCGGTTTGGGTTCAGATTTCTCCGGTGCGGATTCCTGCTGCTTCGGTTTCGGTGCTACGTCCTGCACGGTTGGCTTCGGCGCAGATGTATCATGCTTGGGTACAGACATATCCTGCGAAGAAGCACGGCGTTCAGCTTCAAGCTCCTGCTCGGACTTCATCAGATTGCTGATATAGTCGCCCTTGGAGATACCGTTATAGGTGTCGGAAATCTCTTGCAGTGCTTTTACAAGATTATCGTTGCTTTCAATCTTTCGTTGTAGCTCAGCGGCATGCTCGTCGTATTCATGTTTCTGCAATTCAAGCTGCCGTGCGTCTTCCGAAGATTTTATTCCGTGACGGGAAAGCGACTGCTTTGCAAGCTGCAGCTTCATCTTTTCTGCCAAAGTTTTGTTCGGCTTGTTCTCCAGAGTACAATAATTATCATACTGAATAAGCAGGTCATTGAGCCTATGGTGCTCTTCCGTGATCGCGTTAAACTCCTTGACCGCAGAATCGTAAGCTGCCTGCGCTTCTTCCATTTTGGCTTCAAGCTCACCTATGGAATGAATATTCAAACGGTTGATAAGTGCCAATTGCGCACCGAGCTGGAACACGTCGCGGTCGTTATGCGGCAGGTACGGCAATTCTTCATCGCGTTTTGCTTCGCGCTTTTTTCCCTCGACTATACGTTTAGCGAGTTGTGCAATAATGCCCGCAAAACAGATCGTAAGCATTTGCCCCTTGTTGTAAGCGTCCTCACGAGAAGCGTTGCCGAGGTCATCTTTCCACAAAATGCGCGTGTTGATATTTCCGACAGTATAGTCGTCGCCGAGAGTTTTGAAGCACACAAAACGCTGCTGCCCCGGCGCTTTAATTGCGGGACGCTCGCCGTACCGAATCGTATAACCCCTCTCTTCGAGAGTCGCGGCAAGCTCGTCAAAATTCTTTGATGTTAGCACAAGCGTGTCGATCTCGCGGCGTATCTTTTCCTTCCATGAAGTACCCCGCTTGTGGTGCAGCCATTCTCCGTAGGACATACCACGCTTGTGTTTCGGCTCAAGGTACGGCACCCCGAACGCAAGGCAGACTCTGTCCGAGTGTTCGCGTATTTTGCGGCGCGTCGTATAGTTGTCGTTGAACTTATGCCCGTCGATGCCGTAAGTGTTGATCAGGATGTGGTTATGATAGTGCGCCTTGTCGATATGAGTAGCGATTACTGCCTGCACGTTATCACCGAACGCCTTGCGTATAAACGCGCAGCCCATGCGGTGAACAAGTTCCGGCGTGAGGTTCGGGTCGGACTTGAAAGACTGGATGTAGTGTATCGCCTTGACCCGGCGTTTGCCGACTGCCGGCAGGGGCTCATTAAACTTGTGGTGGGTGTAGTTCTCGTAAATGTACTTCATATTGAGGTAAGCGTCCTCGGCGTTCGTGAAGCAGTTCAGGGAGTTGCATAAAAACAAGCCTTCCGTCTTTTCGGGATTTAATATGTACTTCAATGTTGCCTTGACATTATCATGTATCGCTATGGATTTTACTATTGGCATTTTCTTTCTCCTTCCTTTTTCCGTTTGTTTTCTGTGCCGCAGTTAGCGGCGTATTACAGGTTCGGTCGTAAGCATGAATCTATGGGGGTAAGGCAGTTTTGAGAAGCAAAACTGCCGCGGTTTTTTTGGGGCAAGCCAAAAAATCCGGAAAGTATCCGTATACTTTCTCTCATTGATGTAACGCAGAGAAGTTTTTCGGAAACATAGTAAAAGACCGATTACAGTGGGATTTATAAGTAATTCAACATCTTTTACTACGGAGGAAAAACCTATGTACAGCACCATTAGCAAGTTATATTATGGAGAAATAAGCCCTTGTAAGGAACCATCACCGAACACGAAGCGCTACAAGGAGACTTCCGGACGCATTTCCGAGATACAGAAAACGCTCACTGACAAGTATCCCGATATTACCGATCAGCTTGACGAGCTCCTCGATGCCGAACATATTATAACAGCATTGGAGAGTGAAGCGGACTTTGCCCGCGGATTCAGATTAGGCGTATTGCTTATGTATGATACCTTATATAATGTAGAAGAATAAGCTCGAAGGCACCCGACCCATTTCAGGTCGGGTGCTTTTTCTCAATAAATCTATCATGTATCATATTTCAGATACGACAAAAGAGCCGCGTTATTACAGGCAGCTTGCAAAATGTATATAGTAGATGCACGAAAAATATCACTTGTATTGCATTTCCGGATAAGAATAATTACCTGCTTTCCTGAGCATGGCAAACAAAGCGTCTGCAATAAGAACAGAAGCACTTTTCTCGGACATCTATTTTCGATTATTATAATCTCATTTCAAAGCATTTCAGTTTAATATCATTCATGATGTCTGAAACTACTCGGCTAATGCAGTCTCAAAATAAGAATGATTAATAAAGGCAAAGCGAAATCGTTCTGTTGGTATAAATGTGGTGTTTCTCCGGCTATAGAAACACATTATCCCACGAATCGGATAATGCTGCATTTATGCCAACAAACATATTGCTTAAACATTTATGCTATGAAACATATAACGTTACAGTATATTCGGTACTTGGCGCAGATCATCAAAATGGTCTGCGCCTTTTCCTTTGGTTCAATTGGTTCTTGTTTATCAGATTACTGAGGACAAGGAATTTTATTCATCATCATCCGGAACATCATTAGAAGCAAGGGGGCTTTTTGACTTCGGGAGTATCCCGTGAGATTTGAGCAATCTGTATAAAAACTCGCGTCCCTTTTCCGTCCAGTACATTACCACCACGGTTCTGTCACCTGATTTGTCCGGGATCACATAAGTCTTTGTCTTGGTATATCCCAGGTTCTGATATTTGGCATATAATGCCCATACACCGTTCTGTGACCTGTACTGAACCTTGAACGCATTCAGGAGTATGTTCATTTTTACGGCAGACATACCGTAGTCCTTCGCTATAAGTGTCATAGCAGTCAGGGACTCGCTGCTCTGCAGCACTTTGTCGTAGTATTCGCCCTTGTATTCAAGCGCGGCATTTCTTGTTTCAAGCAATGCAGTTTTATGATTCGCATCATTGAGAGCACGGAGAAGCATATTGGCTTTGTCCGCGTCCTCAATGATCTCTTTCATTTTTGATTCGGATATATACGCGCCATACCTGTGAACTGACGGCAGTATCTCTGAAGTGACCCAATGCTTGAATTTTCTTGCATTCAGCATTTTGCTTCCCAGGATAAGGCTGTATAAGCCGCTCTCGTTTATAAGTGCAGCACCCTTTAATTCGGAAAGCCAGCATGACTTCGTATCAGTTCTCAACCACGACAACATTCATTCAGTTGAGGAGCTCGAACACAGAATGTCTGATCTTAAGGAACGATATGAATCTGCACTTAGGGAAATAAATAGCTATACACCAAGCAATACTCGTTTAGACGGAATAATAGAACAGGCGGAACAATATTTTGAGCTGTCTGCAAAGCAAGTACTTTCCGAGGCTGAAAAAATACGGCTGAATATTTTCAGGCATACTGTGACCGCGAATAACATCCACTCTGCTGATGATCTCCAGCAACTTAAAAATGAACGGGAAATTGCAAATAAAAAAATAACAGCTCTCAGAAAAGGATTCGAGAGCTGTAAAAAGCAATATGAGGTTTATAGTGGTATTGCCGCGACTTATAGAGATATAGCTTGCAGCGATTACATCAGTAAGTTGGTGCTTGCTGAAAAAGAGAAGCAAGAATTTCAGCCAAAAGGTATTGACATGAAAAAAGGACAGATGATATAGTGAGTCTAACTCCGGGATTTAGCCGGACTCTCAAGTCAACCCAACTGTGTCTGCAGTTCCATGATCCTTATCCTGCGGCGGAAACAAGTGCATCCATAATTTTCAGAATACGCTCTTGTTCCTTTTCCGGAAGATTATTTACTCTTTCCATTATGCCATTATTGGAAGGCTTGTTTTGGTTTTCAACATAATCGCATAACAATGTATCGGTTGATACATTCAGCGCGTTCGACAACAGCACGAGCGGTTCCAGCGCAGGAAGGCGCTTGCCTGTCTCGTATGAATATATTGCCATTTCGCTGAGTCCCGTTTTTTCTGCAAGCATGACCTGTGTCATTTTGTTTGCAAGCCTGTACTCTTTAATTCTTTTTCCAACCATTGAATACTCCATAGTAATCCTCCTTAAGCCGTGTAAATAGTTTCATCGCTGTTTTTGATCTCGATAATATCGGCAATATTGATGATCAACTTATCTTTGTATGTAAACGGTTCATCATTTTTTATAATATGAAGCAGCTGCTCTTTTTCGATGCTGATATTGTTTATAACTGCTCCCTCAAAGCTACCGAAATTATAAAATCATTTCCGGCAGTCTGCTTTATTTTGCCGTAAAGGGATATTTTTTTCAGCATGCCTTCGTCCCGAAGCATTTCGGCTGCACGTTTGTATGCCATGTCCTCAGAAATCAGAGTGAAATTAAGCTCATCTGCATGCTCATTTATATCAGCCTTTACAGCATCATCAATACTTTTATTCCCGAGGAGAAGATACCGCAGGAACAATGGTTCAAAATAGCTGTGATCCACCGGTTTATCCTGTATTTTGAGGCTGCCAAAAATAAGGTCAAATGCCATATTTTGCAAACGGTTTTGTCCAAATTCTTTAAGACGCAGCTCAACCAATACTGAAGTTTTACCGCCTATGGGATTTTGCGCGCTGTAACGATTCAATTGTTTGTCGAAAGCGCTGTTGTAAAGCTGCTCGAACGCATCAAGCTCCTGCATTAAATTCTTGCCTGCGCTGTTGTATTCCGGCGATAACGAATAGAACACGCCCACCGCGTAAATGCCGATAAGATGTGCGTTATGTGTGCTGCTGTCGGCAAGTTTAACTTCTCCGACATCGTATATGTACCTTATGTTATCCCGCACAAATGACATAAAGCCTGCGCCGGAAAATCCGCCGGAAATATAGTCTTTTAAATCCTTTTTACTTCCCATATTACTTAGTCTAAACTTGATTATTCTTCAAAAGTTCTTTTACAATATTAATGATCTCGGTCTTCTCTGTTTCCGAATATATAAACATATAAGTTTAGATTTGAGACATTGTTGATATCATCATAAGACAAATACATCAATATTTACTCCATTTCTTCCAGGGCGCATTTCCCGATTTCCACATTTTTTCAAGTCGAAGCTTCTCAATCTTCGTGTCCATGCACTGCCAGAATCCATTGTGGGTATATGACATAAGTTGTCCCTCGTCGGCAAGTCGACCAAGAACACCAGTCTCGAAAACGGTGCTGTCTCCTTCGATATAATCGAAAACTTCCGGTTCAAGAACCATATATCCGGCATTTATAGATATTGAGTCCTTGAACTCTTTTTCTCTGAACGCTCGGACGGAATTGTCATAGTTTATGTCAAGAGCGCCCTTTGTCTGCTGCTGAATGACCGAGGTAAGCGTGGCAAGCTTGCCCTTTTCACGATGAAATATCAGCAGCTGCTCGATATCCACGTCACAAACTCCGTCACCGTATGTCATCATAAATGTCTCATTCCCGATATATTTTTGTACACGCTTGATACGACCTCCGGTCATCGTATCTGCACCCGTATCTATCACCGTTATCTTCCAAGGTTCCGTTCGGCGCTGAAGTATTTCTATACTGTTATCATCTGTCAAATCGAAACAAATGTCAGAGCTGTAAAGATAATAATCCGCGAACCATTTCTTTATGTAATGCTGCTTATATCCGGCGCATATTACGAAGTCATTGAACCCATAGTATGAATACTCCTTCATTATATGCCAGATTATCGGCATACCGCCTATTTCGATCATGGGCTTCGGTATAAGCTCGGATTCCTCATATATGCGGGTTCCGTAGCCGCCGGCAAGAATTACGACTTTCATTTTTTACTTTCCGACCTTTTCAAGTTCTCGTCTTATCCTAATTATTTCATCATTGTCCTCAACGCCCATTTCATATAGATCGTTTATTTCTGTTCTGCATTCGTCATATTTTTTGCAATAAAGATGATAGCCAGCGGAGCAAAGTTTGCCGTACAAAAATTTATCTGTACTGTTTGTGAGAGCTGTAATATTGAGGTATAACTGCAAAAATGTTTCGTCTATTTTTTCGCCTTTTTGTAATACATCAGTCATCATATTCAAAGAACTATTATATTGTTCTCTCCATATAGCAAGGTATATGCTAGCGTATCTTCGGATAAACTTATTATCGTCACAGTTTTTTAACAACAACTTATCTGATGACAGTGAACGAACCATACTAAAAAGATCATATTTTTTTGTTAGTTCATTTTTACCGATCATATCTAGCAGAACTGAAAGAAGTGCATCCGGATCATCAGCGATAAGCGCATTGGCAAGTTGTGGCTTCATAAGAATCAACGATATACATTCTAATTTAATCGCAGGAGCACATTTAGGTGTAAGACTATTAAGAATTTCATCAAGATTTTCTGACTTATCAATATTCTTAAAAAGTACAGACAGTAATGTATCGCGAGTGTGATATATATCTGGATGTCTAAATCTTAGCGCATCTACCGTAAGTGGGTGTTTAGTGATCTTTTTCAGTTCATTGATTTTTTCTGCTGGCTTCAAATTTGAATTAGACAACGTTTCAACTGTCATTCGTATGGAATTCGCATGAACCAGTATTAGCCACTCTTGCTTTTTTGTATCCAAAGTATTATGTTTTTTTAAAAAATTGGAAATACTATTATAGTAAGCGATGTTGGAATTAAAGCGATTCAGATCGTAGTTGTATGAAACGTTTTTACTGTGAATGCGGTAGTGATACAATGTTGTATTATCTATACCAATATAGTCGCATTGCTCTATATATCGAAGCATTATCATTGTATCAACGCCATATGTATATTTATTGTCAAACGAAGGGAGCAACCTGTATAGATCCATTTTGATTACATTACCCCAAATAGTACTCGGAAAGGTCCAATAGTACTGGTATTGTTGTGCAAATTGACGCTGTGACATTATTACAGGCTCTTCTAATTTTCTTAATACACGACTGGTACCGTCTGTATCAAAATAATTGATTACTCCTGTAATTGCTATGCTAAGATTGTTATCATCAAGAAACGAAATCATCCTTTCAAGAAAATTGGGCTCCCACCAATCATCAGAATCAAGTATAGAGCAGTATTCACCTGTAAACTCAGAAAAATGTGTTATTCTCAGTCCTGAGGTATTCTCATCATAACAAATCAGTTTTATTCGTTTATCAATATCAGCATAATTTTGAAGGATCTTACGCGTTCCATCCGTACTACCGTTATCAATCAGTATATACTTAAAATCAGGAAACGTCTGGTTGAGAACGCTCTCAATACATACTGAAACATACTTTTCAACATTATAAGCTTGTGTATAAATCGTAACCATCACTATACGTCCTCACTCAAAACTAACTACAAGTTTCTCTCCGGGAGCAAGTTGTTCTGCCGGCGGCACCTCTTTGTTTGTAAAACCTCGACCGTCACAGTGTCTGCACAACTCCGCAACAGGTCTCATTTCTAAAAATCTGTCTATTTTTTTCTGCATAGTCTCAGTATCCGGAACACGAAGATCAATATAGCTTTCTTCTTCTGACTTGAATATCCCAAGACGGTCTAAATTTGCCTGACTCGGGCATAGATACAGTTTTCCTCCCATACTGTAAGCGCTTCCGGAAGGCTGTAGCTTACAGCAGCTTGTAACTATTCTATTCATTGTCTCTGAGTCATTCTCATCTATCGAATATGCCGATAATTCATTCCATACTTGCAACTGAACCCAATACTTGATATTTCGTTTACTGAATTCTTTTATCAATGCATCTATTTTAGAGAATTTTCCATAATCCGATATACGAACTGCAACCTTTGGATTGCTTAGCGCTTCCAACAATTTATCGTCTGGGATTATTGTCCCGTTAGTAATAGTCACTATACGCATTATATTATTCAATTTACACAATTCATTTACCAAATCCGCCAAGGGTTTCCACATAAAAGGTTCACCACCTTCAATATTAAAAATATGAAGCTGTCTGCTTCCGACCATTTTCAACACATCACTAAGCACATCTTCATATTCAAAATCAAACGGCTTTTCATAACATGGCATAAAGCTCATACAGTTTTTACATTTTAGCGAGCACTTTTCTGTAACTGAAATCTCTAAATTGTATATTTTTTTATCTGTAAGAATATTAACACACTTTATAAGGAATTTTTCTATATTCAATTCTATTGTATCGGAATGATACCATTTTGGAAGTTCCGAAAGTTTATCAAATTCTTTTGAATCAAAATCTAAGAACAGCGAAAATGGTGTTACTAAATTATTTAAGCAAAGATCATTTTTGAGATATGTCCATACATTTTCTAAACCATACGGTGTTACAATTACAGTCTTATCAGAATACTTTTCCTTCAATTCTTGTGGAGAAATAACTGGTAACCCATAATATATAGTGCCCTGTTTTTTTTCGTCAATATCTGCAAAGCATATCACATTTATGCCCTGCTTCTTTAGAAGAAAAGCTGTTAAAAGGCCTTGAAAACCTGCGCCGTATATTACTAGTTTGCCACTTAGCCTCGTGAAATCAGTATGCTCGACTCCATCAAAGAGCTTAGGATACTTAAATTTATAGTGCAAAATTAACACCTCCAAAGATTTCTGACTTTTTAAACAACATAATAACATCATTTACGCATGTTCCATCCCCCAATGGTTCTATTATTCTCTCTTTAATTTCAAATCCATAACTTTTTATAATTTCAACAACTGCATTTTCGGACGTAAATCTAACAGCTTCTCGCATTAAATCATTTTTTAATCCGTCTGCGGTGTGTATGTGAAATGAAATTATAATTTTTTTATGTGTTGCACAGCATACATTTTTTAGAAGTCTTTCATAATCGCAAGCAGTAGTTAGAACATCTATCATAAGACTTACATCTGCAGTTATCTTAGGAAATGGATCTTTATTCCAGTCGTACAGAATATAGTTTCCTTTACGTTTTATGAAATCTGTTGGTGTATATTTCAGATGTAAAGGTAACAGCGTTTCTATATGTCCGTCTCCGGCGCCCCAGTCTATGACTGAATTGTCATAGCGGTCAATCCATTTTGCAACGACGGTATGCCTATCATAGTTACCTTTTAAATCACATTCATTGTCTATATCTTCACTAGTAAGCCCTCCGCCTGTTTTCTCTTTAAGTGACTTAGCAATCACTTCCAAGTCAAAAATATACTCTTGAGATATTTTTTGATTAATCAGCTGTTTTCTCATATCTCTTCTTTTGATTGGACTTCCTACACATATTATTATAAAATGATAATTATAATTAATTAGTTCATCTGGTTTACATATCGGATTACCAGTATAATACTCCGGACTTTTTTTATAGTTGTCACAAAATATCATTCCATCATTCTTTACATTCTGTTTCTTGAAATAATAATACAGTTGTATTGCGCTCCACGTCACGCCAAAAAGTACAATGCCATTACCTTTATTAATAATTCTGTCTATTACATTCATCATAATAATGCTCTTTTCCGCCTATCTTTTTCATACAACTCTTGTAAAGAGTAGACCAATTTCTTTATCTATACTTCCATCAAAATTAGCTCCTTCGATTCTCTTTTTCATTCTCATTCCAAACTCGTTGAGAATATCAATGATTATATCTATAAACTTCGGACACTTTACATTAGCGTGTAATTCGTCGGCGTAGTCATATTTTACCGATTCATCTGTAGTGTTTACCGATGTGAATATAATAACCTTTCGATTTGTGTGAGTACATACGTTCTTCAAAAATCTTTTTGTGTCAAGAGGGTAGTATAAGATTTGATTGAGTACAGATACATCGGCATATATATCAGGGAAAGGATCTTTATTAAAGTCGTAGATCAGCGTTCTTTGCGATCTCCTTACATAATCAGTCGGAATATAATTTACATCAGGTGGCAATAGGGTTCCAAGATACTCTTCTCCAGCGCCTAGATCAATTATGGTTCTGTCGTAGTCATCTATCCAGTCTATAATCCGCAATATCTGTCCACGATGTATAGTCCAATCATATGTTTTTTCTATCTCCTGCCAACTCAGACCGCCGCCAGTTTCCGATCTTATCGCATCGACAAGTTCGGTGTATGAATAAATATCACAACTATATGCTTTACATTGTTCCGTTACTAACTCTGACGAAGTAGGTGAAATAACACAAATGCATATTATGTATTTTTCTGTATCTGTTTCAACAGAAACTGGCGGAGTTTCGATAGTAGCTGATGTTATTACATCAACTCCTTTCTTGTAATTATCCCAAAATTTAATTCGTTTCGACGATATCCCGGTTTCTGTTAAATAATTATAGATCAGTCTTCCTCCACGTCCAGCTCCAAAAAGTACAATTTCCTTTTTAGAATTTCGTATAACATCTAAAATATTGTTTTCAGACATTCATTTATCCTCTCATTCATACAAGCTCTTCGACAACCCTTGATGACATTTTTCTTGCGTGGATATTTACCAGTACCTCGCGAGCTTCGATAAAACTGTTTGCTAAATTAAAAAATTTTTCTGAAAGTCTTTTTAATGAACCATCATGCATTTCACATAAACACATATCCATTCCTAAATCTCTTGCAATCCCAGATGCTTTCGTGCTGTATCCAATTGCAATCGTTGGAACCCTACATGACCACGCAGCAATTGTCACATGAGTCCGTGATGCGACACATATTTCAGAATGTCCGATAATGTATTTATACTGTGCTGCACACAGTCCGGATGGAACTCTGAATATTCTACTTTCATCACCGCGCAACTGATTTAATGCATCTATATCATTGTCGACCGAGACCTCAACGTGAGGAACAAATGCAATATCATAATCGGTTTTATCAAGTATCTCATCGACAAGTGCCTGATACGCAGTCAAAACTTCCGGATTTTTTCTGATAATAAGTGGACTTAAGTTAATTGAAACATACTTATTAGAGGGTGTTTTCGTTTCTTCAGGTTCAAGTCCAAAAGCAATATCCGAAACACGTTCCACGTTTTTTAGTCCGAGATTTTCAAGCGCGTCAGCGGTAATACTTTCACGGGCAGTTATCAGATCGTGTGTTCGCAAAACGTCAAGCATTTCATCATCTATCATTGATGGTTCAAGCGAACTACTCCACAGAATACTCTTGGCGCCAATACTTTTGGCAGCATTATGTATTGTAGCATAACGCTGCCAGTTTGGATAACAATAGTTGTCCCCGCCAACGCTAATACATACTGTTTCTGGCGTAATTGAGGCAATAGTTTCTTCATACATTTTCCCATAACTCGATTCATTGAGGTTTCTTCCAATTATCTCGTCAGCATCAATATTAAACTGTCTATCCTGTTCTGGAAAATGTGACGAAAGGGTTATTCTACAGTCTGGAGATATTTTCCTTAGTAATTCGATGGTGCATTTTACTGATGCCTCTGCTCCATGATTGTAGGAACCTCCGTGACCGTATAAAAGATAGTGTTTTTGTTTGCTCATGCTATATATTTTTTTATCCATTCTTTCTCGTAATCCTGTATTTCATCGAATTCAAGAAACTCATTTCGATATTCTGTTAACTCAGTTATCATCTGTTTTAATTGAAGGTCACAGCCTTGTATATGCAGCCTATCTATCTTCTCGACCATTGATATCATAAACGACCACTTGAAATAATACCAAACAGTTGTTTGTAGCGGATATTTTTCACATAACCACTTGGTTCGTTCTTTATATACATCAAGGTATTCCTGTAACGTATTTACATCTAACAGTTCGTGATTTTGTGTCCACGCAGAATTGTTATTACTGTGGCGTTCTATAATGTACTTTGAAAGTCCGTAATAAACGACTTTTTTAGATTCTGCAACAATTTGTGGCATAAGATATATATCATCATATTTACTCTGCTCAGAAAAACGTACATTTTTAAACAAATCCTTATTAATCAATTTTGTGGGAAATCCTACATTAAAATAGGTTCTCCAAAGCATTATTTCCATTGCTTTCTCAGCGCTCATTATCATCTTTTTGTCAAATGTTTTTACTGATGAACCACATACTGCAATATCCGCATTATTTTCGACGATAAGACTATATAGAAATTCAAGATAATCTGGCGTTATATAGTCATCATCGTCAACAAATGCTATGTAATCTCCTTTTGCTTCATCAAGTGCAGTATTACGACCGGCTCCTATACTTCCGCGCTCACGGTGTATTACTTTTATCCGGTCATCCTTAGCTGCGTACTCGTCGGCGATCCGACCGCTGCTGTCGGTGGAACCGTTATCCACTATGATAAATTCAAAGTCAGTATATGTCTGAGCGAGAATACTTTCTATCGCTATTGCGACCATATTCTCACGATTGTATGTCAGCATCAGCACCGAGATCAAGCTTCTCACCACCATTCTTATTTTCCTTGCAGCATAGCTTCAAGCTCACCTATTTCAACGTCCTTCGGATTTATTTGTCTGTACTCAGCAAGTGTTTTTCTCGCCTGCTCATAATTTCCTGAATCTATCATTGCTCTGATATTATTTTTTACGGCAGCCGCAAGTTGTTCCATTTCAGAAGCCGGCTTTGCTGCTTCGATGTTCTTTAAAAGTTTATCACAGTATTCCGAAACAATCGGAGCAATCGGTTCGTATTCCTTCACAGCGTCTTTCATTACGGTAACACAGCCCTTTATATCACCAGACTTCGCAAGCCTTACACTGTCCGCAATTTTTATTGCCGCACGTTCGGGAGCTGTGTATTCGCTGCAATTCTTTTCGGCAATAATGCCGCCTATTCTGGCAATATCATTAATTACCTTTCGGATATCTACAGCAAGTAAACTACTATAGTGCATATTACAGATCTCCAAAGAATGGCAGGCTGTGCTAACTATAAACTCCACGATCTCCGCCAGTACAATGTTTTCCACATCTCTATCAAGGTATTTCTTGTATGATGCGTATTTTATCAAAAGATTGTTATCCGCTGATTCATTTACTGCCGAAAAAATCGGTGCCTTTTCTTCAGATATATACATCCTGACAAGAAGCAGCTCGGCAAGAAGTTTTTTTCCGGTTTCGTCAAGCTGACTGTAGTATTTATCTACGCTTTTATACCCAAAATGGTCGATGACGGTTATCTCATTTATTATAAGGAGAGCGATCTCTTTGCTCTCAAAGGAATATTTATATAACGGATATGATGTCATATACGACTCGGCAGTATTAAATCTTCCTGCACTTATACAGCAAGACAGAAAATCGTTGAATAACGGTAGCCAATTTATGTCTGTACACATAAAATTCGAGACGAGGTATGAGTCATAAGTAGCGAGACGTCCGCTGCCTATCTCCTTATATATGTCAAGAAATTTTTTGTATTCTGCTATAGCTTCATCAAATTTTCCAAGCACGCTCAACGATCGTGCCTTTATCGCGTAGATCTCGCCGTCAGTCGTAAGCTTATGTGGTCTTATCTTTTTACTTATGTTGAAATACTCCACGCATAGATCGACTGTGGCATCATAATTTTTTTCTGTATAATAATAACTGATCTTATGAAAATACAAGGAAATGAGAACAATACTGTTCATCTTTGAAGCCAGCTTTATCCCCTCATCAAGATACGCGAGAGCCGTATCGGTCTCTTCGATTGCCATATAAGCTTCATAAAGCTGTACAAACAACATAGGAGAGGTTTCTTTTTCTGCTTCATATCTTTTCAGCAGCAACTCCGAGTTTCTTTTAAATTTGCTGTACCTCGCTTCATCATCTTCATATAAATACCCGTAATGATCTGCTATATCAGGCAAGTTCTTATACGGCGGATCGAAAGTCGTCAAGTACTCATGCACATAACCTTCGTACCTTGTATTCTCCCTTATCTTTATAAGACGAGGCACCCATAGATCACTGTATCCGACACCGTTTTCGGTATTAAGCAGATTCCGTGATCTGTATGTTGCTGCGTTGTATTTTTTATATTCACCGGAATTGAAAAACTCGATTATATTATCGCACGACCGAAAAATATCGTCCGCATCGAGCATCATGAACCACTCGCCATGAGCCTTTTTCAGCCCGAAATTTCTCGCCGCCGAGAAATCGTCACACCAATCAAAGTGCAGAATATTTTTCGTATATTTTTGGGCTATATCAACAGTTCCGTCGCTTGACCCGGTATCGGTAATAATAAGCTCGGAATCGACATTATCAAGAATAGGCTTGATCGCGCTAAGACATTTGTCAAGCCATTTTTCTTCGTTTTTGACTATCATTCCGATCGTGAGCTTCATTCGTTTCCCCCATAATTCCCCAAAAACCCCGCAGAGATTTTACTCCCCGCGGGGTCCAATTTGGTCAGTTAGTAACTAAACTTTAGGTCTAACCGTTTCTCAAGCTGCTTTGACCGATCTGTTGAGATTAGCCGAGGAGCTGGAGAACGCCCTGAGGCTGCTGGTTAGCCTGTGCGAGCATAGACTGAGAAGCCTGCTGCAGAATGTTGCTCTTTGTGTACTTGATCATTTCAGCTGCCATATCAGTATCTCTGATCTGAGACTCGGATGCTGTCATGTTCTCGTTAGCTGTGTTCAACGAGTTAACTGTGTGTTCAAGTCTGTTCTGAACTGCACCGAGCTTAGCTCTCTGTGTAGAAACAGTCTTGATAGCGTCGTCGAGCTTGTTGATAGCGTTGTTAGCGCCGTCCTGAGTTGCAACAGATACGTTAGCTATGCCAAGAGCATTTGCGCCCATGTTACCAACATTAACGGTAAGTCTCTGATCTTCAACGCCGTTTGCTCCGATCTGGAAAGTAAGACCTTCGCCAGTAGAAGCAACAAACTCCTTACCTACACCTGCGCCGCTGGCCATTGTTGCCTTCAGGCCTGCTGCAGTCTGGTTGGCATAAAGCTTGGTATCTCCATCGGGAGCATCTGCGTCAGAAAGTTCAACAGAGTAGTCAAGACCTTCCTTAGCAAGCAGCTTCTCGATATCGCTTTCGGAGTACTCTGTACCTGTAGAAAGATGTAAAGTATACTTACCAGTCTTCGTGTAATCGCTTGTTTCTGCTGTGGTGGTCTGTACGTTTTCTTTTCCTGCTGCTACGTCAAATGCCAATGTTATCTCACGAGTGTCTGCGCCATATGAATTCGATGTGAACTTAATCTTATCCGCATAAGAAACATTGCCTTGGGTGGCTGTCTTATCTGCAGAAATTTTACCAAGATCAACTTCATTAGAAACCGCTCTTACACCGCCAACAGTACCGGTAGCATCTGTTCTCGCAGTGCCGGCTGCTTTTGTAACTCCATTGCCAAGCTGAATCTGAAGACTAGGAGTACCACTCTGACCAGTCTTAGATGTGCTTGCGCCCTTTACGAGATCATCGATCTGTTCCTGAGTATAGGTCTGACCCGATGTGAGGTTAAGAGTTAAGGTCTTTCCATCTGCACTCCATGCAGCGTTTTCGCCGCCTTTTCCGGATGCTGCAGTTGTTGAAACGACCTTCACACCTTCAATGTCTGAAGTTATAGTCGTACCAGCCTGGAATAAATTATCACTTCCAGTAGTGACTACCGAACCGTACTTTGCGCCGTACTCACCGGCAGCACCACTTGCGCCGTCCAGAGAACCGTCGAGAAGCTTCATCTCGTTGTACTCTGTGGACTCAGCTATTCTGTCAACCTCAGCCTTGAGAGCGTCAACTTCGTACTGGATCTGCTCACGGTCTTCGTCTGTGTAAGTACCGTTTGCGGACTGTACGGAAAGCTCTCGCATTCTCTGCATAATATCTTCTGTTTCCTGAAGACCGCCTTCAGCTGTCTGAATGAGCGAGATAGCGTCGTTAGCGTTAGCAGAAGCCTGTGTAAGGCCGCGGATCTGAGATCTCATCTTTTCGGAGATCGCGAGACCTGCTGCGTTATCAGCTGCACGGTTGATGTTGTAACCTGTGGAGAGCTTTTCAGTCTGCTTCTTGAGACCTGCTACGTTCTTACGCATAGCCTCGTTTGCGTTCATTGCGCTAATGTTGTGCTGTACTACCATTCCCATAATTGTTCCTCCTTGATTTTCCGAACATAGCTCTTGGGGGAGTCATGCTCTACTCGCCATAATTCCTTTACAGCGAGTCCGTTTGGTTTTGTTCGTACTCTTTTAGTACATTAGAGGAAAAATTATACATATTTTTGTGCAGTTTCTACAACAAGAAGCTCTTACAATTGTAGGAGATAAACAAAGTTGTAGAATTTTTTAATTTTACGCTAAAGTTTTTTCAAATCCTGCCGATAAGATTTATGTAAGCGGCAGAACAAAGGTTGCGCATAAACAAATCCCTTTGTTATCGCAGGAATAGCTAACTTGTGAGAGCCGCGGACACCAAAACACAAATCACAGATCATTATTCAAAGTTTGTACTATAAGATTAGAGAGTGCGCAACCAAGCGGGTTGTGCTTTTTTTACGTCCAATTGACGCTCATTCTACGAGCAATCCCGGACCAGCTTCCCCATTTCGGAGATGAGGGAATTGGGGTCAACGTGGACATAATAATCGGCAGTCGTCTTGAAGCTCGCATGACCGATGATGTGCTGCAAGCGCTCCGGTCGCATTCCCGCTGCCACCGACAATGACGCGAAGGTGTGTCGGGTGCTGTGCGGCGTGAGGTGCTTGTCGGTGTGAAATACCACCGCGCACTTCTCGTCGATGTGAGCGTCCACCATTCCGAGCTTTATCAGAGTTGCGTAGAAGACTTTTGACCGGAATGTATGGACTGTCATCGGGAACAGCCGACTGCCCGGGAATGCGTTTCTCAGCCAAGATGCAACAAAGCCCTTTATCTCCGGAATGTTCGTTGGGAACGGCACGATCCTGTCCTTTCCGGCTTCGGTCTTGATGCCTCCGATGATGTAGCCTTCACTGAGATTTACGCTTTCGGTCGTGAGCGAGGTTATCTCTCCGATTCGGAAGCCCATATATATCATCACGAGAATTGCTTGAACGCTCTTGTCGTGCGAGTTCCGCCACAACTTCGATATCTGTTCCGCCGAGAAGATCATCTTCTCGGTCTTTTCTATTTTCGGCAGCTTCACGAACTCCGCGTAGTTCTTGTTGATGAGGTCGTTCTCCATCGCGAATCGGCACAGCGCTTTTGCAAGCGTCTTGATGTTGCTCGAAACACCCGCGCCAACGTGCGCATCAACAAGTTGCTGAAAATGCACAGTCTTGACATCTTTCATCTTCATACCTGCGATAGGCTTAAAATGCTTCCAGCTCGACTTGTAGCAATCAACGGTCTTTTTGTTGATCCGCTTGAAATGCGTGTCCGACCAAAGACTGTAAACTATTTCGACAGTAGCATTGTAAAGTTCAGGGCATCCGAGCTTGATGAAGTTCTCAATCGCTTCTTCCGCAGCTTCAGCTGTCGGGTACGCACCGAGATATTGCCGTTTCGGCGCAGGACCGCGTGCAACAAATCCCTTTCGGTAGCGGGAATCGTATATCACCGTGCCGCTGCCGTGGTCACGCTTGCGGTGGGGAGGCTCGTCCGAAAACTGTCCCTTTGTACCACAATAACAACAGAAAACCGCATCAACAGGCACCTTTTTACCGCAATTTGTACAGTATTTGTACTGCATTTTCTCGTCATTCATTTTGATACCTCCGTGTCAGACAAATCCATATATAAAGTATGGATTTTGTCATTCCTCCTTGAAAAAATCAGACATGTGTGGTATAATATCAAAAATCACAAACAATTGCAAGGATTATTTATGTATCGTTAGGATTTCGCAAAATAGTTCATTTCCCGCAAAAAATCGGAAACTCGCGGCTATAGTGAGGATTTCGGTGGCTCCGAAATGACAAGAAGATTACCAAAATTTGACGGTCACGCCGCCCACTTGACCATGTCCATACAAGCGCGTTTACGGTCGAGGGAGCTGTGAACGTAGCGGTTCAGCGTGATCTCGACGGAGCTGTGACCGAGAATTTCGGACAGCGTTTTAACATCGAATCCGAGAGCGATGCAATTGGTTGCAAAAGCGTGGCGCAGGCTGTGAAAGTGTACTGACGGTAAATTTGCTTTTTTCAGCACGGATGCAAATCTGTACTGCATGGTGCGCGGCTCAACGGGACTTAACTTGCTGGAAAGAATATATTTGTCGGCACTATCCTTGAACTTTTCGAGCATGGAGACAAGACATTCGGGAATTGGAATAACACGCACGGAGCTTGCGCTTTTCGGCTCCGTTATGACAAGTTTTGTTGCATTTTTACCGTCGTAGCTTTTTATGCGCTGAACGGTCTTTCTTACGGTTATGGTGCGGTTTGCGAGGTCTATGTCCTTCCATTGAAGCGCGCATAGTTCGCCGATACGGATACCGATATGTAGCGACAGCGCGATACCGAGCGCGTTCAGGTCAAAGTCTCCGTTCAGATATGCCATAAGCCGCGACTGTTCGGACTTTGACAGCACTGCGATCTCAGGCTTTGTGCGCTTCGGCATAACAATACCTTCAAGGCAGTTATTGACACCATAAACTCGGCTGGCATAGCGATACACGGATTTCAACAGCACGATAATGTCGCTGACATAACGCGCCGAAAGCCCCGATTTCAGCTTACTTTCGATAAATTGGTAAACATCATTCGCTTTCAGCAAACAACATTTCATATTACCGAACGCCGGAATTATGTGCTTTTCAGCTTTCATTCTGTAATTAACCTCGCTTGATTCTTTCAAGCGAGGCTTTATTACAGTTATGTACTCCATTGTCAGCTCTTTGACGGTCATTTCCGTTAAATCCGCCGAAACGGTGTCAGGCTCGCGTGCCGCAAGCATCTTAAATTCCGCTTCTTCCGCGGAGCTGCCGTAAAACGAGCGATAGCGCCGTTTACCGTTTTCGTCCTTGCCGAGCAGCACACGCGCTTCGTAACGCCCGTCCTTTCGTCTGTAAATATTTTTCATTCAATCTTCTCCTTTGTTATTTCCGACAAATTATACTGCCGTTTTTCTACGAATCGGATATTGAAAATCCGCGCAATTTTTGCTATAATAATTGCAGTTGATATTGTATCATAAAATGAACTATTTTGCGAAAGTCGATGTGAGCTTATGCTTTGAAAATCGGCTTTTTAATTTTTTCGGCGGCAAGTGCGAGCACTTGCCGCCGTGACGGTAATTCCCGTTATAACATCTCCGCTTCACCACCAAACCCGGTACCCGACCTCATTTCATACGCATAATCGAAGCTTGCATCTTTTAGCTTGATGATAAGTCCGGCGATAGTGCTGAAAAGTGATGAACTCACGGGAACTCTCCCGACCATATCACTGAGCACGGTCAATGCTTCCTGTCTGCTCTTGCAACCCAGTGACTGCAAAAGCACCCGTTCTTCTATTGTAAGTATGCTGTTCATATATTTACCTCCTTATAGCTTCATTTTTTTGCTGCTTACAAGCTTGTCCTGCTTTGGTGCTTCGGCAGAAGGCTGCGCATGACCTTTATCGCGCTTTTCAACTACTTCTGCCACACGAGCATCGGTTGACATATACAGAGCTTCTTTGAGTACAGCGCTCTCGATTCCAAGACGTTCACCTTTCTTGAATATATTATCCACACTTTCGGCGATTGCAGAATCAGATCTGCCGGAGAGCTCCGATACAATAGCAGGGAGATCCTTTATAAAGCGATCCTTCTCCCTCTCCGGGGGCAGAAAGTTTCCGAGAGCCTTGAAACCGACCCTGTCAACGTAATACGCCTTTTCGTCCAAGACTATAACATCGCTGACACTTAATGAATGACCTCTGAAATCGTCGGGGCAGTCTATGTTGAATTTACGAAAAAAGTCGTCAAGCGTCTGTGCAAGCGTATTTCCGCGTATATTCAGGTCTGCGGTATTGCCCTCATAGACCTTCTCGTAAGATGAAAACTTAGGCTTTATGCCTTTCTGCAGTAATTCTTCCATAGGTCGGAAAGATATTTCAGCATTATCCTGCGAGATCCTGAGTTGATATATCTCAAAATTCGGTTTATGCTTTGCTACAGGCATTGTTCGACGTATTTCTTCGGCTTTTTCTTGCAGCGTCTGTGGGTGAACAAGCTCCACACGGGCTTCATCTTTTCGTTCGTTATATATTTCAATCAGCGACTTTTTAGCTTCGGCAACAGTGCTTATACCGGTTTTGACCGGCGTAACATTGCCGGTCGCGCTTATAGTGCATACCTCAAATCTGTCATGGCTGTCCATGCATACCGCATAATATTCAACCGGCTTCGGATCATTTCCCCTCATGCCGCTCTTTATCCCGTCCAGCGCAATTTTTGCTGCTTCAAGCGCGGCTTTGCCCTCCGGGGAGTATGTCTTTTCCGTAAGCATATCATATTCCTGCTTTGTCATATCTATCTGTCCGGTGCGCCCCTCGGGAGTTATGTATTTAGCATTGACCATATCTATTTTGTCAGCAAACTCTTTTACGCTCAGTCCGGACTTTTTCTGAACCGCGTCATATTCATATTCTTTCAGCCAACCATACCCCTCGACATGATATTCATTAGCCGACGATTGATAAAAATGGGTTTCGGGAATACCTCTGTGGTCGTCCCGCAGCTCAACACACTCTGTAGAAAGCAGGAGCTTGTCCGCAAGATGTGACGGTAACTGCTGTCGCTCGATCTCCGGCTGCGGCATTTTCAGTTCTTTCTCACGGTCGATAAGGCTCTCATAAAAGGCACAAAGCATAACAGGGTGTGCTTCCGTGAGGAGAGCGAGACGAGCTCTGTCGCTGTCAAAAGCATATTCACGAGCCCTTTCTTTAGCTTCGCGTGAAAACCGCAAGTCGCTGTCTTTGAGCTGCACAGTTGCGGCAATGCTGTACATAGTGCGTTCAAGCCCGAATTTTTCTTCCATATCTTTCACAAGACCTTTCAGATTCCGGGAATCATACGCATCAAACAAATGCTCATTAAGATATTCTATACAAGCTTTTGATGCAGCAAGGCTGTCTCGCCATGCCTGCTCATTACCGCTCTGTTTTGCTTCCAAATAAGACTGTGTGCATATCAGAACATCTTTAAGCGATCTCTGAATATCCGGTCTTTTCTCCGGAACTGCGGCTTTCGGTACTTTGGGCTTATCCGCGACAATATTATCAGCGGCGCGATATGATGCTTTTACCTTTTCTACCGCAGCTTCATACCTCGGTACGTCTGCCTTGCTAATCCCGATATTTGTTACCGTCCCCTTATGATAGACGGAATACTCGATTCCGTCAGCTTCAAGCTGTTTTATAACATTATCGGCATGGCGTTTTTTAAGCCCGTTGTAGTACACTTTTTCAGACTTTTCGGTGGGTGTTTTACTCGACAAATGGGTATCGGTACGCTCATGCTTATCTTTTGAAGCAGTTCTGTAGCTGTCCTTGACCTTCTGTTCTGCAGCTTCATAGAGCGAAATATCAGCCTTATTTATCGTGATAGTGGTAGTACCGTCACCCTTACGCAAACCGCTGAACCTCACTCCGTCCGCGTCAAGCTGTGCGGCTATGTTGTCAGCATGGCGGCTGTTCAATCCGGTAATATATTTGAGTTTGCTTTTTTCGCCCAGCTCTGCATACGGTGTATTGCCGATAGCATTGGGATTTGTCGGTGCTTGTTTTGTCTGAGAAGCATGGCTACGCTCCTGCTGCGGTTCGTGGCGGTCATTAGATGCCCGGTAGCTATCCTTGACTTTCCGTTCTGCGGCTTCATAGCGCGACATATCCGCTTTGTTTATTGTGATCGTAGTAGTTCCGTCGTCTTTACGCAAACCGCTGAACCTCACACCGTCCGCATCGAGCTGTGCTGCTATGTTGTCGGCATGGCGGCTGTTCAATCCGGTAATATATTTGAGTTCGCTTTTTTCGCCCAGTTCCGAATAAGGCGTATTACCGATAACATTAGGATTTTTTCCTGTGTCGGGCGGTGTCATTTTCTTATTTGCGTAAGTCATTTTGTTCTCCTTTCCCGGTGCTTTGGCAGGCTTATCAAAATCAAGTTCCGCTGCATACTGATAGTCTGCAAGCATTATCTTAGCGTCCGGCGAAGCATTCTCAATTTGCTCACGGGAAAAAGCCGGTACACCATTGATATATACGTCTAAGTTATTATCCCATTTTTCAAGTCCGACATCTTTTGTAACTTCTATAAGATGCTCGTCCGGTCTTACTTTCTTGATATCTTCCTCTTTATCAAGACCAAAGAATCCGTCAAATTCCTCTATCTCATAACGTTCGTAAGCCAAACCCTCGGAATTGTCGGGATAGAGCAAATATACAGCTTCACCGCGGTCAAAGGCTTCAAGTGCGGCTTCCTTGCTGCCCAGCGGTATCATAGTGGAAAAAACATATCCATAACTCTCACGCTGCCAGAATATATCCTCAATGTCCGAAATGTATTTTACTGTTTCCCGAATATCTTCGTTGTCAGCGGCGAACGCGAGAATGCTTTGTACTTCCTCCTCTGTGAATACAACACCTCTGTCCTCGCAGTCCTCAATTATAAACTCCGCTTTCTGAATATTGTTAAGCTCCGTGTCCGCTAACTTTTCTTCCATAGAAAGATCGCGCTTGCGCATTTTTAGCAGCTCCGATTCGATAGCACCGGATATTGTTTTGGCAGCTGTCTGTATCTCCTGCAATGCATTCAGCAGTTGTTCCTTCTGCTTTCCCTCGCTCCAGGTTGCTATATATGGGAAAGAATAATCGGAAGTATCCATGCCGAACTTTTCAGCCACAATAAACGCGACCGATTCTGCCTGAACCTCTTTCTCGTTGCGCGGAGATTTAGCGGTTACTATTTTCTTGTCGGGGTCATGCAAAAGGCTGTGCGCAGTCTCATGAAATGCTGTTTTAAGCGTCTGTAAGTCGCTCATTCCAGTCTGTATAACTATTCTGCCTTGCACCGAACTGTAGTAGCCCTTTGCACCGCTGCCTATGTTCTCAAAGTCAATATCTATACCGGAGACCTTTCTGAGAGCTGTAAATATCGCTGCTTTCTTCGCTGCATCTATATCTCCCTGCAATTCCGTGACTGGGTCGGGAATATCCTTGCCGCTGGTCTGCGACAAGTCGAATACATACGCCGCTTTAAACGCGATATCCTTTATATTTTCTTGCACGGTCTCCATTTTTTCAGTACCGTCATCGTTATAGAGCTGATTTCCGAATTCGTCCTTTGCCGGGCGTTCGTATTCCTCATACTGATTTGTTTTGTACACCACCGGGGCAAGTATTTTTATCCCGGATTCGCCTTTGTTTACATAACGACCGAGCTTCTTCCAAGTGCTGAAAGTCCCTATAAAAGTAGCGTCGGGACGCTGCATACTTATAAGCATGGTATTTCTCGCGGAATAATCGGTGAATTTGGACGCGAATTTAAGATATTCCATGTATTTCTCGGAAGTGAACACCTTGTTCACGCCTTCATCTATCCGCTTGAATATATCTTCAATCTCAGCCTGCTTTTTAGCGGAATATTCGGCTTTTTCCTCTGCCGTAAACTCCTTTCTTGCCATATATCATGACTCCTTTCGCAGTTATATTTCAAATTCATCAAGATAGCTCCCCGGCGAGATCTCTATGTA
Organism: Ruminiclostridium sp.; assembly: GCA_017941355.1. Lineage (GTDB taxonomy): Bacteria > Bacillota > Clostridia > Oscillospirales > Ruminococcaceae > Ruminiclostridium_E. The sequence goes on from JAGAWN010000158.1 coordinate 24,472, forward strand.
TGGCGGCTTAAACGGCGGTGCAGAAGTAACTTTCAGAGCATTTTCAGCCTGATGAATATACTGCGTCCCAACTGTTTCGACCACCGTTGAATCCACATTATGCAAGCGCCTTTCTCTCGCCGCTTTGTAGTAATCGTGCAGTTTGGTGTGCAGGCTGTCGGACATAAGTCCGAAGAAGCCCACGACCACATCACGAAGCAGGAATGATACCGACAAGATGCTGTTATTGTTGTAAACGGTATTGGAAACAACTTTGTATTTACCGCTGCCAACGGAATCGGTCTCTTCGATAACAAGTCTTCCGCTTATGTAGAGCGTAGCAGAAGCCGCGAATTTCCTCGCGTATATAGTTATTTTAGTTCTGTTCCTACGGGCTTCCACGGAGTATTCCTTGATACCGTGCAGAAGTGCTTCCGTCTGAACTGCGGTAACGCATACCTTCTGAAAATCCTCAAATAGTTTTCTGTCGATCATAATATTTATCCTCCTCATAACGATTTGTTTTTATGTGCCGGTGTAGGCTCAGGCTTCTGTTCTTGTGACTTTATCTGTTCATGTACCTGCCGGTCGATAGAAATTTGTATTTTATCTGCCGTTTCTTCAAGCGCCAGCCCTATATCATATAACCCGTGATACTCACCGTTGTCACGCCATTCCTCATACACTTCATCAAGGGTATTGCTGCTTGACAGCAGGGCATTGTACTGTTTATCGGAAAGCACCGGTGTCTGATACTCACAGTACGAAACGATCTCATTTTTGGTCGTGATCTCGTATGCAGCGGCTATTATCTCGTCCGCCGGCTTTGTCCGCAGATCCGCTATAAAGCTGTCATATTCCTGCTTGACCTTGTTGAATAGCAGTTCCATGTTCTTTTCCGCAGCAAACCGCACACGAAGCTCGTCGAGCTTGTTTCCGGTCAGAGAATCCATATCCCTTCCCATGACATGAGTAACGTATTCCTTGAAATGATGCCAGTCGGGGCTTTTCATATACTCATTGACCTTAACGGCGAGGTCGCGGTCGCCGACAAATATTGCATCGTGATCGTTCAGCGACCTTTTTATATCATCAACATCATAGTAGTAATTGAAGCCCTCGCAGGCTCTTAACCTTACACCCATATCAAATAGTTCTTTAGCGACATTTTCCGTAACAGTCACCGAAGCATATTCCGTTGGATAGAACGCGCCGCTTCTGACATACGCAAGTCCTTCATTGTAAGACATATCCTCATACTGGAGAGCTGTGAACAGGTCGGCTGCACAGCGGTGATATATGCCCTTGTCGATACTGTCAAGAAAATCATCGATATATTTCTCATTGGTGTTACTGAATTCGGCATATTCCATTATGTGCCAGAAGTCCGCGTCGTCTATCTTCTCCGCCTTTAATGCTTCGGTCAGCTTATTTACCGTAGATGCCGAATAAACGCTGTTAGCGATACGTTTAGCCGAAGGAGCAATGCATTTTGCCATAAGCGACAGGGATATATCGCTATATCCCTGTGATATGACCTTTCGGAGCTGCCGTTCATCAAGTCTTTCCGTAAGTATTTCTATGTTCTCGTCTCTGTTTGCCATTTTATCATCTCCTTGTCTTGTGCGAGACCGTCCTTTGCGGCTCTTTGGGTGCAGCAGGCGTCGGTATCGGCTTCAACTGCGGTCTGTCAAATGCAGACGCGGTCATTGCGGCAGGCATTTTAACGGTCATGATAACACTTGTGGGCGGTACAGGGGCGCTTTTGGTATCGCGTTCACTTGCTGACGTTTCATCAATAAGTATAGGTTCGGGATCCTCTGTCTTTCCTCCGCTGAGTGCAGCATTTACAAAATCAAGCCGAGCCTGCTTCTTTTCAAGCTCCTCCTCGCGCTCAAAAGGCTTTGTTACAGCCGTTCTTGCTTCTTCAAGATTTGCCTTTGCCTGTTCAAGCTGTTCAGAATACAATTGTATCTGTTTGTTTATACTTGTATCGGCAAGTATCTCCAAACGCCTTATGTTACCTAGCGCATTAGTCATTGTGACTTCCGTGGAATACTTCAGCTCACCGTTGAGAACTGCAACACAGCAGGTTTCATCACTGCTGCTCACCAGTTTTTTCTCTATTGTGACATCGAATCTGAAGTAGTTGCCCAAATGCTGCTGTTCTCCGGTAGCAGCACACTTGATGATAGCCTTATCAAGCATTTCTCCGGCTTCTTTACGCTCTGTATATATCTTTCCGTCGATAGTAAGCGCAAATTCAGCTTTATCCGGGTGGTGTTCCTGATATGCTTTCAAGTCGTTGCTTGCCTTGTGAACAAGCCCAGTGAGCTGTTCTATTCTTTGCGGCAGGACACTTTCCGCCAGTTCCTGCATCTTATATACCGACTTCTTATGCTCGGATCTCAGCGTTTTAAGCATTGCAACATCATTGTCGAGCTGTATTTTCTCCTTTATCATGGGATTTCCGGACGCGATAGCCTGCATTTCGGAATATGTAAGGACTGTTTCGTCCACATCTTCCGAGACCCTCGCAGGTTCCTTGCTTGTCATTATCTGAGATATGAATTTTGCCTTGTTGGTTATAATGCCCATGAGATAGGCATCAAAGGTTTCCTCCGTAAGATAATGATAGATACCGATCTCGGAGAAATTGTTACCCTGACGCACTCCGCGGCCGTCCTGCTGCGTAAGATCCGCAGGCTTCCACGGAATATCAAGATGATGTATCGCACATATCCTGTCCTGTATGTTCGCACCTGTTCCGAGCTTTGATGTACTTGCAAGTATAAAGCGCTTTTCGCCCTTGCGAAGCTGCTCATACATATCCGCTCTCGCTTTATCGGTCTTAGCGTCCCCGGCAAAGCATATTTCCTCACGGGGGATACCGCGCTTGATAAGCTCGTCCTTTATCGCCTGATATATCGAAAAGTGCTCTGCATCTTCGTTTACGGCAATATCGCAGAATACTATCTGTACACCTTTTTCTTTTTCAGTCTGATGATACAGCTTTTCAAGATTTTCAAGCAGTTTATTGACTTTGCTGTCGGGAGCCGGTGTCGCGTTTGGATTCAGACACCTGCAATCAAGTCCGAGAAGCCTTGCCTCGTGCGTAATGCGAAGCATATTGTCCTCCCTTGGGTCAACGCAGCCGCTGTGTATCGCTTCACTGCGTTTTGCAAGCTCCTGCATATACATTTTCTGAAACTCGTCCGGCTTTGATGATACTATTATAGGCTTTCCAGTCGTCAGCTCCGGAACTTTCAGCTTTACCATGTCCGGTGTCTGAATATCCGCAAATTCCTTGTACATCTGCATAAGCTCCGGGATATTCACAAATTTGGAGAATCTGTTTTTCATCTGAAATCCGTCACCGGCAGGCTTTATTTCAAGCTGAGAGACTACCTCACCGAACGTGCTCGCCCAATCATCGAATGTTTCAAGACCTGCCTTTTCAAGCAGATCGGGGCGCAGATAACGCTGCATGACATAGAACTCCACCATGGAATTACTCACGGGCGTACCCGTACTGAATAAAATATTGTTGCAGCCGTATTTGTCGTTAAGATACTGTGTTTTCATCAGCATATCCTCTGACTTCTGCGCCGCTGTAGTCTGCACTCCGGCAACATTCGACATTTTTGTTGCAACGAAGCAATTCTTATAATTATGGGCTTCATCACAGACAAGATAATCGAATCCGAGCTTTTCAAAGCACAGCGAATTATCCTTTGGAGAGGACATAAGTTTTTCAAGCTGCTCCTGTATCCGCTTTTGCTGACGTTCAAGAGCCTTGATAGACGTTCTGTCACCGTCGTCTGCATCTTGTAAAGCGTCCATGATCTCGTTCAGTTCGCTCTCCATAAACTGCCTGCGGTACTCAAATGACATCGGTATGCGTTCAAACTGTTGAAATGACATTATAACTGCATCATAGTCGCCGGTCACACACCGTGCAATGAACTTTTGTCGATTATCCTTTGTAAAGTCCTCCGGACGCGCCACAAGCAGCTTCGCATTGGGGTAAAGACGAAGCCATTCGCTCGCCGTTTGTAGTGTAAGATGTTTCGGGACTACGATACAGCCTTTGTTTATAAGACCAAGGCGCTTCTTTTCCATAGTTGCCGCGATCATCTCAAATGACTTTCCGGCACCGACACAGTGGGCAAGCAGAGTGTTTCCGCTCAGTTTTGCTCGGAGCACCGCGTTTTCCTGGTGAGGACGCAGTTTTATTGCCGGATTCATGCCTGCGAAGCTCTGGTGTGAACCGTCATACTCTCTGCCACGGATTCCGTTGAAAAGATAGTTGTACCGCTCGACGTATTTCTGCCTGCGGTCTATATCCTCCCATATCCATGATTTGAACGCTTCTTTCATCAGCCTCGCTTTTTCCTTTGCAAGCTGCGTTTCGGTAGGATTTATAACGTATGTCGTCTTTCCGTCATCGTCCTTGACAGAGTCTCGTATAACAATGTCTCTTTGGTTCAGCAGATTTTCAAAAATGTGATAACTCGACATTCTGCTTGTACCGTATGTTTCATTAGCTGAAACCCTTTTGTCAACGTATTTTCCTTCAATTTTATACTCACCCATTCGTGTTCTGGTCACGGGATGTCCGAATGGAGAAGTATCGGCTTTCGCGTATTCGCTAAGAAACCTGTTGTAATCTTCAACATCTATCCAGTTTGCGCCGATACGCACTGATATTTCACTTGCTTCAAGGTCTTTCGGTATGACCTTTGTAAGTGCGTCAACGTTCTTCTGAAATCCGCTGTCGATATGTTCTGTATAGCGCTGCGCTATTTTCAGCTTTTCGCGTACATTGCCGGACAGGTATTCCGAAGCGTCCACATATCCCGATAAAGGTTCATCGTCTTTTATCTTTGCAGGATCCCGGAACACATCATTGCCCAAGCCCTCTATGAGCTTTTCGGAAGTACAGTCCATGAGTTTTGCCATATACGCAATATCGACTTTCCCCAAGCGGTCAAGCGACACCTGTAATGCTTCCTGCGGAGTATCGACCCTTGTTATCTCGACCTCGGGGAGTATTGTTCTTTTTGAGAATATTTCAGACTTTTCTACGGTTTTCTTTTCGACATCAATGATCTCCAGCGCCGCAAGTGTGTTATAATCATCGTCCTGCCTGAAGCAGCGCTCATTCACCGGATCTGTGATATATCCGTATTTCTTTACGAATCTGTCATATTCTATATTCAGCTCTAACTGCAGTCTCTCAAGTTCCTCATCGGAACAAAGGGCAGCCTGTGCGTCAATGACCGCCATAGCAGCCTGTCTGATGTTGTGCAGCCCGATCATTCGTTCAAGCGTTTTACCCGTTTCCTGCACCTCGGTCATAATCTCATTTTCACGGAAATAAAGCTTTCCATCAACGATAGTATGAGTGAAGTTTCTTACCGAAGGGTCGGCAGGGATAACGCTTATCTCACCTTGTTCCTGTTCTTCCGCTCTTGTAGTTTCAATTGCTCCCTTTATTTTGGCAATTGCAGCCTTGATCTGTTCGGAGAGAGGAATATCGGAATTGCCGTAGCAGACGGTCACTTTGCTGTCGTTGCCGTATTTGCCCTTCATACGTTCGTCCCAAGCCATTGTACCAAGCATCATATCGGGGTTGTCAACAAAATACTGATTACACGGTATTCCGTCGGCGGTCTGTCCCATGTGTACCCATGCAGGGACTTCCACGGTAAGCGTATCACGCTTTTTGAAGAATAATATATCCGAAGTCGTTTCCGTTCCGGCATTTTTCTTAAAGGCATCGTTCGGCAAGCGGATAGCACCGAGAAGATCACAACGCTCTGCAAGGTATCTCCTTGCTTTATCGTTCATCTTATCCATAGTGAACTTGCTAGTCACAATAGCCACAATGCCGCCGGGCTTTACCTTATCCACCGCTTTTGCAGCGAAATAGTCATGTATCTTGAAGCCGAGTTTGTCGTAAGCCTTGTCAGAGACACGATAATCGCCAAACGGGATATTGCCGACGACTACATCAAAGCTGTTGTTATTGAAGCTTGTCTGCTCAAAGCCTTTTATCTGAATATGTTCCCGGGGATATAGCTGCTGTGCGATCCTGCCGCTTATGCTGTCGAGTTCGACACCGTACAGCCGGGAATTGCCGTGCATTTCTTCGGGCATTTTGGCAAAGAAGTTTCCGACACCCATAGACGGTTCAAGAACATTGCCGCCCTCGAATCCGAACTGTTCAAGTGCCTGATATATTCCGTCCGTGATCTCCGGGGGAGTATAGAAGCTCGTCAGCGTTGATGCTCTTGCCGCCTTGTATTCTTCGGGAGTAAGCAGTTCACGCAATTCCTGTTGTTCACTCTCCCAGCCGGACGGCGCGGCTTCACCGAGATTTCCTGCAAAGCTGTCTGCCGCACGGTCGGACGTGAATGCCTGCGGTATTCCGCCCCAGCCGACATACCCGGCAAGCACGGACTGTTCTTCGGGAGTAGCATATCTGTTTTCGGATTCGAGCTTCTGCAAGAGCCTTATAGCTTCCACATTTGCCTTGAATTTGGACTTTGCGCCACCCTGAACAATATCCTTTTCATGGAAATGGTATGTCACCGGCGTTCCGGCTTTCGGCTCTTTCTTTGGTGTAATCTGTATCTTTTCAGGGTTATTATCAGCAGTCTTATCCGCCGACGGTTCTTTGGCACTCGCCTTTGTCGGTTCGCTTATGTTCGGTTTATCATCTGTATCAAGCACCATTTGTTCAGGCTCGGTAACAGTGTCTTGCACCACTTCTGAAACAGTTTGCATTACCTCATGTTTCGCAATACTTTCAAATGCCGCCGCCTTCAACTTTGCAAGCTCCGCCGGAACATCGAGCTCGGTGTTCATATCCGCTATCTCAAAGAACATATCATAGTCGGTTATTTCAACAAAATTCGATATTTCCGAGCCGGAAAGCTGCGCGACTGCTTCTGAAAGCGCGATAGCTTCCTCCATTTCCCACACACCACCGTCAATCGGCGTAAGGTCAGAAGCATACAGAGTGTACTCTATGCCCTCATCGACCTGCATTACAGAAATAAAGGTCTCGTCACGAACGTCCATGAATACGGCAGCTTCTTCCTCGACTTCCGCAGGAAGTACCGGTTCCGGTGTTTCTATGCTGTCGGGCATATTATTAAGTGTGTCAGCTTTCAACTCCGCGAGCCTTACTGGAACATCACCGTCATATTCCAGTTCCGACAATTCCGAAAACAGTTCCGTATCTCTGATCTCAGCGAGATTTTTCTGCTCCGTTCCCATAACCTGTGACGCAGCAAAACGAAGATCGGCAGTATTCATATTTTCCATAATACCGCCGTCTATGACCATAAGGTCGGGAGCGTACATTGCATACTCCACGCCGTTCACAGTATTCGCCACATAGACAAAGCTCTCGTCGTTTATGTCCATGAAAATAGCGGACTGTTTCTGTGTTTCATCAACCGCAGTCTGCACGGGTTCAGATATTTCCAGTTCCTGCTCAATTTCATCGGTATCGGGAACTGTCGGTTCTTCCTTCTGCTCTATTTCAGCAGTTTCAGTGACATCCTGCTCCGGTTCTTCCTGTACAGGCTCTTCGTTTTCAGCCGCTATTGCCTTTTTAGCAAGAATACCCGAATAGTCGATCCCGTATTCATCAAGGACCTTCTTTGCCTGCTCATAGGCGTACTGTTCAAGGAAATCGTTTGGGTCACATCTTTCAAGGTCGCGTTTCGCGTCCTTTATGCGTTCTTCTGTTTCAGCCTGCGATATATACTTACCTTCGGCGATAAGGCGTTCTATACGCTCCGCGACCTCGTTCCACTTCATTTCCGTATTGCAGTAAATCTTACCAAGTGAAAAATCAGTTTTCACATAACGCATACCTTTTGAATTATGCGATTCATCGAATCCCATACGGCTTGAACCGCCCTCGCCGAACTGCTGTTTAAGAAAAGCTATGCGCTCCTTTTCGTCCTCATGCTGCTCAAAATATTTTGCTATGGCAAATTTGCCATGACTGTAACCGTAGTGTTCGAGCAGAAGCTTGTCCTTTTCATCTTCGGTAATAAAGAGCTTCGGAGCGTACTCAAAGTCAGCATTTGTAAGAAATTCTGTACGCTGCCTTTGCAGGTCTTTCAGCCAGAAAAGTGCATCTTTCGGCTTATGAAAACGAAACCGCATAATATTCGGGTTTTCCTCATACTTCCGGATAAAGTCCTCCATACCTGAGATATATTTTGACAGCATTTCGGGGTCTGCAATATCAGCCATAATGCGCTTGTGGGAATCGGGATAACCGCCCTTGAACTTTTCTTCGGGAATAAAGTATTCAATCCCGGAATCACGGTCAATGTCCTGATGAATATACCATAGCTGTGCAGCCAAATCGTTTATTTCGTTCTGCGGCGACCTGTCAATGATGTCCTGTGAACAATACTCGCCGTTTGCAAGCATTTCACCTATTCGCTTTGCGGCATCTTCCCAAGTGATATGCTCTTTGGTAACAATGTTAAAAGCGGTAACTCCCACGCCGAGCGTTATTCCGTCTTTATCAAACCACACCGACAACTGCGTTTCGTCCGGCAGATAGAAACCACGTCCGTCTGTTCCGAACTCCTTACGGAGAAATTCAGCGTTTTCTGCATCTGTCTTGCCAAGCTGAAACTGATATGCTATCCTTTCAAGGCTCTGCGGTTTTCCGCTGCCGCCCCTTAACGCATAGTCGATCATACCCAGCGTTACATTTGTTGCAGGATATACAAGGCGCAGTTTCTCGCGCTTTTTAGGCATTGCCGACTCTGCCAAATCCACAGGCTCACCGAAAAATGAAAGCTGTTCACCTCCGGATACTGGCGCAGGTTCAGACTTCCTTGCAGTCTGTTTTTTTGTTGCAGGTGCAGGAACATCAATGACCGGAGCCTTTTCGGGAATATACTCAAACCCCTGCTGCGTCAGGGCTTCCTGCCAGTTATCATAAATGTGCTTGTCCAGTATGCCCTCATCGGTCTCGCGGGAAAGATGTATCATATTGTCGGTCTTTTTTTCGACCTTCCACATTTCCCCGTCAAGCCGGATATTGTCGCCCTCATCGAGATCATCGGCATAGTAACCGTTTTTATCGTGAACGATAGGCGAACGGTAAAGCTCGAATTGCTCCAGATCGTAGGTCTGATAATCGTTCAGCTTGTACGGCTTCTTCCCGTCAGTGATATACGGGATACCTTCGGCAGTACGTTCTACTGCTGTTTCAAAACGCTTGCCGCCGAGCTCGCAGGAAGCGACTGGGACGTCTGCTGCTTCATCAAATCGAAATGAATATATTATCAGCTTGTCCGGGCTTTCCTTGTTTTGTGCCGAACGTGTACTGCGGCTCTTTGTCCGCTGTTCAGAATCCAAATCCAGGTATTCATTCTTCTGTATCATGTCAGCGGTAAGGCTCTGCACGAGATCCCAGCTAAGTCCCGCTTCCTTGGTACGAGAGAGATAATTGCCCTCCCACACAACTATCACATCGGCAAAAGCCTTGTATCCTACACGTTTATCACCTATGTCAAACTCACAGTATTCGGGATTTACAACGGTTTTCATGTATTCGGCTCTTTTATCACTGTCGGAATTTTCAATGAAAAACGCTGTTATCTCGTCTTTCTTTGCATGGAAGAACCTGTCATTGCGAAGTATTTCACGGATAAGCTGTTCATCGGTCATAGGCGGTATATCGGAAATCAGTATCATGCTGTTGTTTATGACCGTATGCTCGGTATTTTCCTCCGGTTCCATATCATCAACATCGGAAATAAGGTGTTCGTCTGTCTCTTCCTGTGTTTCAGCTTTCTCCTCTGTGCGCTCAGACTCAATTGATATTTCAGCATCTGCGTCCGGCAGCTCAACGACATTGACAGGCTGTTCCTTACCTCTTTCAATATCGCGGTTATGGAGAGCAGTTTCAAGAATAGTGCGTATTTCCTCACTCTGCAATGCGGAGTATCTGTCAGCAAAGAACTTATCAAACCATTCGACTGGAGTAATTTTTGCCCCCTCCGAATCGCCTAAAACCATTCCCGCAATCTCATAGCTGTCAAGTCTGCGGTTAAAATCGGAATGAAGATACATATCCTTGAGCTTTTTTACCGTTATGACCGAAGGTAAAATACTGTTTCTTCCATTATCTGATGCTCGATGTTCAGCAGGCGCATTTTCTCCCACGCCTGTATCTCCGCGAACGTTGCCGGACGTGGATTGCCCTTGCGGTATTGTTCGTCCAGCTCCGAGAACCGTGCCTCCGCTTCTCTGTCTATCAGACGGGGAATTATCTGCCACCGTCCTTCCGTTATATATATCTGTACTTCCGTCGGGTACTCGGTTTTCACCCATTCCTGCCACATTCTGCCCCATCTGCCTATCGGCTTGCGAAGTAGCTCCGCTTCCTGCCTGTCGTTCGTGTACGCGATCTGTGTCAGATACTGCCCGGTCACGTTCATTCTGTCGTTCATAAGTGTATTCCTTCTTTCTTTTCCTAATTTGTACGATCTCGCGCTCGATCTCAAGTAATGCGCTTTTAGAAGCTCGTTGAACAATATCGCAGAAGCGTATAAAGTCCCGGCTGTTCTTGAACATATCCGCTGCATTAAGGTTTATGCCGCCGGATATTTTCATGTCGCCACCAAGTTCGCAGCGGTTGGATATCGTAAACCGTACAGCAGACACAAGAGAACGTTGATAATCGGATGTTTCCTTTTCTGATAAATTCATCTGCCCGACAGCGTGTTCCACGTCTGCCATCAACGGCTTTATATTATCCACAGATACCGCCGCAATGGTCTCCTGTATATTTTTGCAGCTCTTGCCGTACTTTTCGTTTATAGCCGCAGTTACCTCGGAAGCAAGCGAATCATCAAGATACCACAGCTCCGGTATTCGCTTACCGCTTGTCTGCGTAATATCGAACAAATGTTTGCATTTATCTTCCTCGCCGAATACGGCAATACTGTGCTCGCCGCGGTTGACGATACGACCAAGTCTGTTCCAGGTCTCAAGAGTAGCGACCTTTGTAGCACCGGGATCCTGATTGTATATAAGCACGGCATCTGAAAAAGACTGTTTATACATACGCGCGGCGAACCTGAGAAAATGCGCAAATTCCTGCTTGTCGTGCATAAGACGCTCGGTAACTTCTTTCCAACTATCACGAACACTTTTCAGTCTGCTCAAAATAATCTCTCCTTTCGTAAAAAGTATTGAATTTAGTTGTTGCTTGTAGTATAATAAAAATGGAGGTTGATAAAATGAATAATTATGTTGCATTTAATATGAAAGGTTTTAACACACCGAATTCTGATAAAACATATAAATTTGACCGGGATTTAGAGTTTGATTACAAAGATCACACTTTTTTAGAAAAAGCTGTCATTAATACATCTTTTGATGAAATAACATTTTACTTAAAAGACGGCAAAAGTTATAATCAATACAAACAAGAAATAAGCCGCGAATTAGAAAGAATATGCTTTAATATTATTGCATACACGGGAATTCATACTTTTACTCCAATTTGTGATTTAAAAGCGGTTGTTGATCACGAAGGGAATAACATTACAGCAACATTTAATGACAGACTTGGATTAAGAGAATGTGTGATGATTAATATAACATGCAATCCTAAAGAAATAGAAAACAAGATTTTTCTTACCGAATCCAATTTTGATGAACAATCAGCCAATTACAAAGAATTATTCTGGATTTTACATAATCCTCTTCCTGTAATTCAATTCTTAGGATTATATGATTTCATGTCAGGACTAATCAGTGAAAATAAAGCACAAAAGTACGTTCATACTTATTTCAGAAAAAACAAAGATAAGTATCCGAATGTTCATTTTGAGATTTCTGCCAAGGATAATAAAACAGAGGAAGATAATTTTACACATTTAAGAAATGTCATTGCACATAGCAAACAAGCTGGTGTAAATGAATTTATTAATACAGCCGCATTCATCAATGAAGACCACATTAAGCAAATCCTCCAAGTCATCAATGATCTTTTGTGTAATAAGTACCCTAAATGTTAACGCATTATTTTCTTTTTACGAAGCATTTTAGTCTTAAATTTACATATTTTCCCGTATCCTCCATACCGAATACAGCACTGTATTTGTTTCCCTTTGATGAAGTGCAGTTGTTCAGCGTGACCTTGCCGGTTGACAACAGCTCGGATATTTCCGCAGCGGTGTAACTCCTGCCAATCAGCTTGCTCTGCTTGAATATGCAGAATCCGCATTTGTCCCTGCCTTTCGTGCAATAGAATGTTTTAGGGCTTTCAGCGACCGGGCTGCCGCAGCGCGGACAATTACCTATGACGGTTTTATCCGTTACCGGGATACGGTCTGTCCTGCTTTTTTCATAGTTTATTGTTTCACGGAGATTATCGCATATCTCGTTCATAAGCGCATCGGGACTTTCTTTTCCGTTTTCAATATCCGTCAGCATACGCTCCCAATGAGCGGTAAGCTCCGCTGATTTTACACGATCGGGCAGGGAATTGACAAATTTTCTGCCGTATTCCGTCGATATGAGCTGTTTTTTACTTCTTGTGATATATCCGGCTGAAATAAGCTCCTCGATTATCGAAGCTCTTGTTGCCGGTGTTCCAAGACCGCGCTCCTTCACGAATCCTTTAAGCTCCTTGTCGTCAATAAGCCTGTCGATGTTTTCCATGACGGCAAGCAGACTGCTCTCTGTAAAGCGCTTCGGCGGCTTGGTTTCGCATTCCTTTATCATCATATTATCAGCGCTGAATGTGTCATTTTCGGAACAGATATATCTTCTGACGCTTTCATCATCCCAGCCTTTACTGTATCTGCGCCAACCCAATTCGACCGTCGTTTTGACTGTCAGCCTGAACGTTTCACCGAATACCGAAAACTCATACTTGTATTCGGCATATGTATATGGCTTGTCGAGAGCGCATAAAAAGCGGTTTATAACAAGATTTATGATATTGTTTTCCTGCTCCGTGAGCGGTTCGCTTTCGAGTCTGCTGATAAGATTTGTCGGTATCAGAGCGTGATGATCCGAAACCTTGCTGTTATCAATAATACGCTTGTCGATGTTAAGTCCCTGCTTCTGCATCTGCTGTATACGTTCATTGTCAAAGAACGCAAGGCACTTAACAACACTCTCCACAAGTGGTATCATATCATCGGTAAGATAATTACTATCTGTGCGCGGATAGGTCAGCAGCTTCTTCTCGTATAGTGACTGCGCAGCTTTTAACGTATCTGCCGCAGTCATTCCATACACATCATTAGCTTCCTGCTGCAATGATGTCAGACTATGCAGCAGAGGACGTTGTTCCTTTTTCTGCTCCGACTTTGCCGAAACTATAGTTACCGTCTGACCGCTGCATTTATCCACTATCACCTGTGCCTTATCTTTTGTATCAAATGTGGTATCACACTCCGCGCCGTTTGAAATCAGCACCTTGAAATATGGCTTCCTGACAAAGTTTTCTATAGCCTCGTCACGCTTTGCAATGATGTTGAGCACAGGTGTTTTTACACGACCGACCCGGTGCTTGCTGTCATCAAGGATACTGTACAATCTTGACAGCGACATTCCGAGTATCCAGTCTGCTTTTGCTCTTGTGAATCCTGCCGAATAAAGGTTTTCCTTAGTCTTACCGTCAAGCAGGTTATTCATACCTTGCTTTATGCTTTCGTCGGTCAACGAGCTTATCCAAAGCCGCTTTACAGGCTTCTTACAGCCGAGATAGTTGTATATATACCTGAAAATGCACTCGCCCTCTCGTCCGGCATCACAGGCATTTATGATCTCAGAAACATCATCGCGAGCGAATAACGATTTTAATAGCTTTATCTGATCTCCGTACCCGTTTATCGGTATCAGCTTGAATTTCTCCGGGATAAGAGGGAGCATTTCAAGCTCCCATTTATCCCAGCCGTAATCTTCGGGCATTCCTATACCAATAAGATGTCCGAGCGCGTTGGTGACAATGTACCCATTGCCCTGACGGTAGAATGTATTGCCGTCAGTAATCTTTTCGGTCGCGCCCACGCAGTAAGCTATGGACGCTGCCACCGACGGTTTTTCAGCCAGTATTAAGCGCATATATCTCACACTCCCTTATTCTTGTTTTCGTGAGCCTTTATCAGTCTTGTGCATATCTGAGCCGCAAGCCCATACACGAATCCCTCAAGACTGAAATCCTCGAACATATCAATACGAACGCGGTACACGGTCGTTATATCGGAGTCTCCGTCAGTATCCGCAGCAACTATGTAAAGCAAAACGATCTCGTCCGCCGCTGGATCATATATAATGTCATATCCGGTAAACAGTATCGTATCTCCGCGTTCGATATATGAATCATCATCTATAAGGAATGAACCGAGCCATATACCTTCAGGGCAGATAACAGAATTGTCATGCATATCGTTATAGAGCAGTTCGTCCATTTTTTACCGTCAATTATGACGGTATAGCTAAGCACCTTCTCGGAATAAAACCGCGGAGACGGACACTTCATTATCATTCTTAATCCGTCTGCCACGACTGCATTTATTCTCTCGATGCCGACCCTGCCGTTTGACTGCTGTACACAGAACTCTACCAGTGCGTCATAGATCTTTGATACCTTTATTGTTGTCATCTTTTGTCCTCCTTTGTTGTGACCGTGTTTTCCGTTTCTACCGGAACTTCGGCTGCGTCTTTCTTTTTAACGTCAACCCCCGCGATACCGAATTTTCCTGTTGCTACTGCATTGCAGATAGCATCGAGATCAAGCCCGTTCTTGTTTATAGATGTTTTTAACGCCGCGAGCTTCTCATCTTCGAGCTTTGCAACGAGCCTTCCTTCTTTGGCTTCATAGATACGCAGCATCTTCTTGTGGTGCTCTATGTAGCCCTTTGTTTTCTGAATATTCCTCCTGCACCTTTCAAGTGCAGATGAATACTTTATTTCCTTATTTCCCACCATTTCTCCTCCTGTTGATCCTTATTATTATGTAAACTATGAACAGCAGACCTATCACGATAGCGTCCACGATACTGAACCGGAAACTGAAAACATCAGCGACGTTCACCTCAGTTTCGGTACTGCCGGACGTTACGAACCCGATAATAAGTCCCGCAATCAGCACGACCGCGACAATTATCTTGCTTATCAGCTTTCGCTTATCGGATAGCTCGCCGCTGTGTTTTTTCGACCTGAAATAATCAAACAAATTTAACCACCCCCAAATGCCGTGACCTTTCCGTAGAACACATCGAACATATTCCGCTCGTCCTCGTTGAATCCGTAGCTTGCAAGAACATCATCAAGCGTATAGTTTATGACTTCTCCGTGCAGCCATTGATGATCCACATCGCAGTAAATGTACGTTCCGCCGTCATCGGTATGTCCCTCTTTGCAGCCGTCGCAATGACCGTATGTGTAGTAATAATTGAAGTCGTAGTATCTCTCTATGACCTCCGCGATCTCTGCATCCGTAAACATCATCTCGCTGATACCTACGTCTGCATTAACATCACGGTAACGAAGTGTTGCCAGTATCGCTATGACCTCGTTGCTGTCAATGTCGTTCAGCACCTTATTTCCGAACTGATTAAGCTCCGTTATTTCCTCATAAGGCGGGAACTGCCGCCTGTCACATACAAACTCATCAACTATGTGGTGAATATCCGCCTTTATTTCCGCTATCCGTGCTTCAGCCGAAGCAGTATATCCCGCCGCGACTTCTTC
>JAGAWN010000159.1 GCA_017941355.1 Ruminiclostridium sp.
GCCATTTGTTGGCTGCAAAAGTGCAAGGAAAATTTTTATATTTCAGGATTTTCCTTGCACTTTTGTTCGTCCGAAGGACGAAATGAGCTTGACATCAAGGAATGTGTCCGTTGTTTAAATTCACCGCAGGCGCATTTAAACAACATCTGAAAATCTGTTTTGCAGATTTTCAGTCAATAACTGCCAAAAGGCAGTTATTGAGGACACATTATTTATCTGCCAGCTTAGCCAGCAGCGGGGAATAATGCTCACGGAAAGCCGCGAACTCGCCGTTGTCGATAGCCGCGCGTATCTTCTCCATAAGCGTGTTGTAGAAGTAGAGATTGTGAGTGACCGCGAGACGTCCGGCAAGCTGCTCGCCCGACTTGAACAGGTGTCGTATGTACCCGCGTGAGAAGTTCCGGCAGGTCGGACAGTCACATTCTTCATCAAGCGGCTTGTCGTCGGTGATGTAGCACTCGTTCTTCGCGTGGACCATACCCCTCCATGTGAAGATCGTAGCGTGGCGGGCATTCCGGCTCGGCATAACGCAGTCAAACATATCTATCCCGCGCCAGACCGCCTCGATGATGTTTGAGGGAGTCCCGACTCCCATAAGATAACGGGGCTTTTCGTAGGGCGCGTAGGGCAGCACCTCATCGAGAATATGGTACATCACGTCGGTAGGTTCGCCTACAGCGAGACCCCCGACTGCATAGCCGTCAAGGTCGAGCGCAGAGATATCTTTCATGTGCTTTATGCGCAGGTCGTCGTATGTCGCGCCTTGATTGATGCCGAACAGGAGCTGCTTCGGGTTTATGGTTTCCGGCAGCTCATTGAGCCGCGCCATTTCGTCCTTGCAGCGCAGCAGCCAGCGTGTCGTACGCTCCACCGAGTTTGCCGCGTAGCTGTACTCGGCAGGGTTCTCCACGCACTCGTCAAACGCCATTGCGATAGTTGACGCAAGGTGAGACTGTATGCGCATACTTTCTTCGGGACCTATGAAAAGCTTGCGCCCGTCAACGTGGGAGCTGAAATAAACGCCCTCTTCCTTTATTTTCCGCAGTCCCGCAAGCGAGAACACCTGAAACCCGCCGCTGTCGGTGAGTATCGGCTTATCCCAGTTCATGAACTTGTGGAGACCGCCCATTTTATAGATAACATCGTCTCCCGGACGCACGAACAGGTGGTAGGTGTTGCAAAGCTCGACCTGTGTTTTCAGACCGCGCAGATCTATGGACGACACGCCGCCCTTTATTGCCGCGGAAGTCCCGACATTCATAAAAAACGGCGATTCGATAACACCGTGCGGCGTGGTGAACGTACCGCGCCGTGCGCGTCCCTCGGTTTTAAGGATCTTGAAATCAGAGTTTTTCATTGTTTGCCTGTCATACCTCGTCCGGACATATAGTCAGCGGCTCTTCGCAGTCCTTGTATATCGCGGCAGGAATTTTGTCGGAGAACGAGTAGATGCTCATAATATTGGGATTCCCGAAAGTGTGGACAAACACCTTGTTGTTGTCGGGGTCAACTATCCAGTATTCGCGCACTCCCGATTCAAGGTACATTCTCAGCTTTTCGTTGAAGTCCCGGCTGCTCGTGGACGGCGACAGTATCTCTATGACCCAGTCGGGTGCGCCGTTGCACTTCTTCTCGTCAAGCTTGCTTTCATCGCAGACCACGAAAATATCCGGCTGAACGATGCAGTCGTCGCTGAGTTTGACATCGGTGGGAGCGATGAAAGCCCTGCACTTGCCTTTGCGCTTTCTGATATAGTCTCGTATCTCGCTGAAAATACCTCCCGTCAGATCCTGATGTCTTATTGTGGGCGCAGGCGACATATCCACTATCTCGCCGTATATCAGCTCATATCTTCCTTCGAGGTCGGTCATGGCGAGAAACTCGTCGGACGTGTATCTTTCTTCCTTCAATACTGTGTTCATACATACTCCTCCTTTACTGCGGTATTGCCTATATATCTATTATACCCGTAAAACCGCATAATGTCAAGCTTGGACTATGATATGAACATACTGTCCCCGAAGGAGAAAAAGCGGTAGCGTTCTTTTATCGCCGTGCGGTAGGCGGCAAGTGTCTTTTCTCTGCCGAGGAACGCGCTCACAAGCATGATAAGCGTGCTTTCGGGCAGGTGGAAGTTGGTTATCAGCCCGTCGATCACGCGGAACTCATAACCGGGGTAGATAAAGATACCGGTGCTTTCGGAGCACTCCCGCACCTCGCCGTACTTCTGCGCGCAGGCTTCGAGAGTGCGGCAGCTCGTTGTCCCGACTGCTATGACCCGTCCGCCGTTCTTCCTGCAGTCAGCGATCTTCTGCGCCGTTTCGGCAGGAACGGAGAAATGCTCGACGTGCATTTTGTGGTCGAGAATGTTTTCTTCTTTGACGGGACGGAATGTTCCGAGTCCGACATGAAGCGTCACGAACGCTGTATCCGCGCCCTTTGCGCGCACCGCCTCAAACACCCGTTCGGTGAAGTGCAGTCCCGCCGTCGGTGCTGCCGCCGAACCGGTCTCGCGGCAGTAGATAGTGTTGTAGCGGTCGCGGTTTTTCAGCTTCTCGGTGATGTACGGCGGAAGCGGCATCTGACCGATACGGTCGAGTATGTCGAAGAACACGCCCTCGAACTCAAAGCGCACGATGCGGTTCCCGTCGGGAAGTACTTCAAGCACCTCGCCGGTAAGCTCGTCGGAGAACTTCACCCGCGCACCCTGTTTAAGCCGCCGTCCGGGTCGCACTATTGCTTCCCATGTGTCATTCCCGTGCTGCTCCAGCAGCAGGAACTCGCAGACAACTCCGGTCTGCTCCTTGAGTCCGATGATACGCGCCGGGAACACCTTTGAATCGTTCATCACCAGCAGGTCGCCGGGGCGCAGATACTCCGCGAGGTCGTAGAAATGATCGTGAGTTATCTCACCGGTCGCCCTGTCTATTTTCATGAGCCGGGAGCTGTCACGCGGTTCCAGAGGGGTCTGCGCGATGAGCTCCTGCGGCAGTTCGTAGTAAAAATCCGATCTTAGCATATCAATCCTTTGCAAAAAAACCGAGGATCCTGTCCTTGTAATCCGGCTCCTCGTCGTATGCGGCGTGGGAGCCTTCCGGGTATATGTACAGCTCCCCGCCTGTTATTTCCGCGATATCGCGGGAAGCCTCGGCTCCGAGGACATGATCCTCCCCTGCCCCGATGACGAGCACGGGACAGCGTATATCCGCAATGTCGGCGGTAATGTCGAAATCTTCAAGCCCGGAAGCCAACACCGTGAACCGCTTCATTTCGTCGGCTGTCACCATTTTGGAAAGCGCGTCGAAGGCGCTCCGGAACTTCTCGCAGAACGCGGGAGAATACACGGCTTTTGAGAATGTCTGCACAAGCGCGTTCGTGTCTCCGCTTTCCGCAAGCCTTGTCCAATCCGCAATACCGGCGCGGGACTGCTCCGAGAGCCGTGCCGCCGTGGAGCCGAGTACCAGCTTTGCGGCAAGTTCCGGGTAATGTGCCGCGATAAGCTGCGCGATCATGCCCCCCTGGGACGTGCCGAAAATGTACGCGCCCTGTATTCCGAGAGTGCGCATTGCCCCCGCGGTATCCTCCGCCATATCACGGACAGTGTAACGCTCCGGCAGCTTGCTGCGCCGGTCGAACACATACACAGTGAAATCCTGCTTAAAAGCGCTGTATGCGGCAGCTACCGCGTCGGCGCTGTCCATGACGCTCTTCAGGCTCAGTCCGGGGATAATGACCATAGGCTTTCCGCCCTCCCCGAAGCGGAAATACCGCATTTCAAAAGTATCGGTCTCAGCTGTTTCTATCGGTATCATATCTGTTCTCCGTTAAGCGTTTTTCAGCAGTTCACGCAATTCATCTGCCGTGAACTTATACTTCTTGTCGCAGAAGTGGCAGCAGACCTCAGTCTCGTCCTGCTCCTCCGCAAGCTTTGAAAGCTCGTCGCGTCCGAGGGACAGAAGTATCTGCTCGGTGCGCTCGCGGCTGCAATTGCAGTAATAGCCGCATTCCCATTCGTCCAGCACCTCGCCGTTCAATCCGGCAAGCCCCATGAGCGCGATGTCTTCGGGAGTTCTTCCCTGCTCCATGAGCTCGGTGACGGATTGCATGGTCTTGATGTTCTGCTCGATGATATCTATTGCATTCTCGTTGATCGGCGGCACAAGCTGTATCAGAAACCCGCCCGCGTGCTTCACCGTCCAGTCGCGGTCAACGAGGACTCCGAGAGCGCAGACCGTGGGTATCTGCTCGCTTATGGCATAATAGCTTGTGATATCCTCGGCTATCTCGCCGGAGATTATCGGCACCTGCGTCGCGTAAGGCTCTTTAAGTCCGAGGTCTTTTATCACGCCGAGAAAGCCGTCTGTACCCACATATCCCGACACATCGAGCTTGCCGTTCGGTTTCAGCGGCAGGTCAACATTCACGTTGTCGGCATAGCACTTGACATTCCCCATGTAATCCGCAGCCACAACTATATTGCCTGCGGGGCCGTTTCCGTTCATGCGCAGAGTCAGCCGGTCGTCCTCAGATTTGAGCATTGCTCCCATTATCGAGCCTGCCGTTGCAAGCCGCCCAAGTGCCGCTGTCGCAACGGGCGTTGTCTTATGCAGTCTGAATATCTCATTCGCGATATCGGTGGAATCTATCGCGGAGCAAAGCACGCTCCCGTCCGCCGACAGCGCTCTTACTATCTTTGACATACTTATTTCCTCACTGTTCTCCATTGCCGAGCTCGTCCGCAATTATTTTCATAACTCTGAGCTCCCGCTCTATCATAGTGTTGTTTTCGCGGAGACTGTAGGCTTCATTCACCGCGACAGCTTCCCGCAGTTCCATGAACATCGGCACAAATCCCTCGTCGGCTTCCTCCTCCGACAGCTCAGGGGGCTTCTGTTTCTCCTCCGTTTCGCAGAGGTAGTAGAAGTTGTCCTGTATGAATACAGGTTCGTGCTTTCCACGCTGGATCCGGTGAACATATCCGAACTCGCGGACAGTCTCCGGCTTTACGGTAAGCCCGGTCTCTTCCCGCACCTCGCGTATCATGGCGGTGACATTGTCTTCCCCCTGCTCTACGCCGCCTCCGGGCAGCTTGCAGTATTTATGCCTTTGGCTGTAGATCACCGAGAGTTTGCCGCCGCGGAAAATAATGCCGCGCGCGGAGGGTCGCCTGAACACCTCGCCCTTCGGGTCATAGTCTTTCTTGTCGATCTCAAAAAGAAGTCTCATAGTTTGTCCTCTTCCGGCAAGTCAGATACGGAGAGACGGGCGATCGCCCGCCACAGTTTGTCAATAAAGCATATTTTATTTGCAGTTGTCCGAATCTCCGTGTCACGGGACGGGTCCAGCGTCACGCTGGCGCAGGGCGTCCAGTGGGGCGGCGTTAGCCCCACTGGCGGGGACGGGGGCGGAGCCCCAGCGCTGTCCGCGTAGGACATCTGTCGAAAAATTAACTTTTTTCGACAGACTGAGACGGGCGATCGCCCGCCCGATTCTTGGAATTAACCATTCTCGCCGCAAAGGTGAGTTTTTCGCTCATTTCACATGGCGGGTTCTCTGTCGGGTACTCATACACCGCGCAAAGCTCAAATCCCGATTCTTTCAGCAGACTCTCTATCTGTTCACGCGTCCATGCGGTCTCGGTGAAGCAGTCGGAGCTTCGTGTGTAGCGCCCGTCCTCGTTCTGCTCAAAGAAGTCGAGGGTGATGCCGGTAATGCCGTCTCCCTCGTACTCATTCTCCCAGACGCAGAACACATTCTCCGTTTCATAGACGAAAGTACTGTCCGCCAGCACGCGCTCATGCTTATACGGGGTGTTCACATCGAACACGAACACTCCCCCGCTTTCGAGGAAGAGCGATACCCGCTCAAACACCGCGCGCAGGTCGTCTGTGCTTTCGAGGTGATTAAGGCTGTCAAGTGCGCAGACCGCCGCGTCTATCGTGCCGAACATATCAAGCTCCGTCATGTCCTGACAGAGGTACTGTATGCCCTCATGGGGCTTCGCAAACGCGATATCCAGCATTTCCGGCGATCCGTCCGTACCGATAACGTCGTATCCCAGTTTTGACAGGCATACCGAAAGACTGCCCGTTCCGCAGGCAAGATCGAGCAGTATGCCTTTCCTGCCGCCGGAACGGGTTATGATGCGGTCATAATATTCAGCGAGAGCGGGGTAGTCTATATTCGCGGTAAGTTCGTCGTAATAACGGGCAAATGCCTCGTAGCTCATTCCATTTTTCCCTGTTTTCTGAGACGGTCAAATACTACGCTGTAACCGTCCTTTCCGGTCTGGAGAGTGCGGTTCACGCGGCTTATCGTAGCGGTGCTGGCGCTGGTTATATCAACGATATCCGCATACACCTTATCCTCGGTGAGATACTTTGCAACAACAAGTCTCTGGGAGATCGACGCAAGCTCCTGAACTGTGCAGAGATCCTCAAAAAAAGCCGCGCACTCGTCGATATCCTTGAGCTGGAGAACTGCCTCATAGAGGAATTCACGGTTTTCATAGTTTATCTGACGCTTTTTCATTATATGTTCCTTTCCGACCCGGAGCGGGTCATTGCGGCACTTTACCGCTTAACGTATTACTTTATTACAGTTTATCACACGAAAGCCGGAAAGTCAAGCGTTTTTGCAAAATTTATAACATACTGTCAAATTTCATAAAGCTGTCCGAAAACTGTTGACATAACACGCCGATTATGATAAAATGAATATATATA
>JAGAWN010000160.1 GCA_017941355.1 Ruminiclostridium sp.
AATTATGATGAAGCCTGAAAACGAGGTCAGAAGATACGAATATAGCAGCCGCTGCTGCACCTATATGCGGTAGTGGCTGCTTTCAAAACAAGGTGGATAAAACTATGTCTAAAGAAAGCGCAAAGAAGCTCATAGCCGAGCTTCAGACAAACGAAGAATTAAAGGCGAAGATCACGGGTATCACCGACCCCGCCGAGCTTACAAAAAAGGCAGTTGAAGCCGGTTACGATGTAACCGAAGACGAGCTTATCGAAGTCGAGAAAGAGCAGAGAGCCGCACAGGCAGAAAAAACCGATGAAAAGCTGTCGCTCGACGATCTTGACGCCGTTGCGGGCGGTATGTACTGGACTGGCGAGGACGCGCCCGACGGTCATGAAATGGGGTGTTTTTGGAGTTATTATGGTCACACGGATTGTAGCAGTCGTGGTTGGTGGTGCAAATGGGATTATTATTGTACCGGTAGCTCCTTTGACAAGGACGATAATCGACTCTGCGAAAATAATCATTACTCTTTGTAAGGAGAAGTAAAATGTCAAAAGAAAGCGCAAAAAAGCTCATATCCGAGCTTCAGACAAACGAAGAATTAAAGGCAAAGATAGCGGGTATAACCGACATCGCCGAGCTTACAAAAAAGGCTGTAGAATCGGGCTACGATGTAACGGAAGCGGAGCTTATCGAAGCCGAGAAGGAGCAGAGAGCCGCACAGGCAGCAAAGACGGACGATAAGCTGTCTATGGATGACCTTGAAGCCGCAGCGGGAGGTGTTCTGTGGATTGATGAAGTGGCTCCTGATGGTCACGAATTTAACTGTATTCTATGCTTTCATGGCAAGAGCTGGTGCGAAGAAAATGATACTTGGTGTACCCACGCTTATTATTGCAGGGCAAACGCATGGGACAAAGAGCGAAACAAAGATGGTACATATGCTCATTGACCGGTTTACTTGAGTAAGTTATTGCACTAAGGATACGCTTGTTAAGAACATTGTTCCTGCCGCAGTAATTAGTGCCGCGGCAGAAACAAAATTTTAAAGGAGGACTTTACTATGTCAAAAGAATCTGCAAAGAAGCTCATAACGGAGCTTCAGACAAACGAAGAATTAAAGGCGAAGATCGCGGGTATCACCGATATAGCCGAGCTTGCAAAAAAGGCTGTTGAAGCGGGCTACGACGTAACGGAAGCCGAGCTTATCGAAGTCGAGAAAGAGCAGAGAGCCGCAC
Organism: Ruminiclostridium sp.; assembly: GCA_017941355.1. Lineage (GTDB taxonomy): Bacteria > Bacillota > Clostridia > Oscillospirales > Ruminococcaceae > Ruminiclostridium_E. The sequence continues at coordinate 1,221 of JAGAWN010000160.1, forward strand.
AGGCAGCAAAGACCGATGAAAAGCTGTCGCTCGATGATCTCGACGCTGTGGCGGGCGGTGTGCTCTGGAATGGTGATGATGCTCCCGACGGCCATGAAATGGGGTGTTTTTGGATTTATTATAATTATGATCAATGTTTAGGACGTGATTGGTGGTGCAGTCGGAATTATTTTTGTATTTCCGCATTGCGTGACAGAGATGAAAATAAGCTGCCTTAATTTTCTGCTAAAAAATATCCGATTTGGGGCATACGGCTCAGATCGGGAATAAAAAAAGGAGGACATTAAAATGTCAAAAGAATCTGCAAAGAAGCTCATAGCCGAGCTTCAGACAAACGAAGAATTAAAGGCTAAGATCGCGGGTATCACCGATATAGCCGAGCTTACGAAAAAGGCTGTAGAAGCGGGCTACGATGTAACGGAAGCGGAGCTTATCGAAGCCGAGAAGGAACTGAAAAATGTACAGGCAGCAAAGACGGACGAGAAGCTGTCACTCGATGACCTTGATGCGGTCGCGGGAGGCTCCTACTGGGACGGCGATAATGCGCCCGACGGTCATGAGTTGGGCTGTGCAGTTTGCTATCATTATTTGAAGTGGCAGGAGGATAATAATGTCTGGTGCAAGGAACGTTGGTATTGTCAACGTAACCATATAGACGACAGATGCGAAAACAACAAATTCAACTAATAATGGAGGAAAAATGTCAAAAGAATCTGCAAAGAAGCTCATAGCAGAGCTTCAGACAAATGAAGAGTTAAAGGCGAAGATCGCGGGTATTACCGACATTGCCGAGCTTACGAAAAAGGCTGTTGAAGCCGGCTATGATGTAACTGAGGCTGACCTTATCGAAGCCGATAGGGAGTTCAGAACAGCACAAGCGGAAAGGACAGACGAAAAGCTGTCTATAGACGAGCTTGAAGCTGCCGCCGGAGGACGGTGCTGGAATGGCGAGGACGCTCCCGACGGTCATGAAATGGGATGCAAGTTGTTTTATCACAGCAGATCATATTGTTATCATAGCGGCTGGCGCTGCAAGGGAGATCATATAACCGAAGAAATATATCAGTCCGTAGCTGCCTGCGGAAGCTCATCTTACGATTTTCATATAAAAGGTCGCTGAAAGGTGATGTAATGATAACGATCAAAGAATGCGGTACAGAGCAGTACCGTGAGCATTTCGGCTCATACCGCACCACGTTTACCGACAGGTGCGCTATGAGCGCCGAGCAAAGCGGCAGGATAATGCTCGCGTACCTTGACGGAGAAGCCGCCGGATATCTGCTCTCGTCAAATGCTCACGACCTGGAGTTTATGTCCTATGTGTTCACTCTGCCTGAGCTTCGCGGGAAGGGCGTTATGCAGACGCTTATCCGTGAAGCGGCAAAAACTGCGGACGGGCAGTTCGGCACAGCGTTCTCGGACGGTCACGAGTTCGCTCCGGCGCTTATACATACATTGGAAAAGCTCGGGTTTGAGCAGTGCGGCTCGAAGTATATGTTCCGCTGTGACGGTGACGATCTCTGGGACAGGTGGGACGCGTTTATGGAAAAGAAGGGACGAAAGTCCTGCGAAACGCTCCGGCGGCAGGGATATTCGACCGTTACCCTCGCGGAAGCGTCGGAGGAGCTGCTCGAACAGTACCGGCAGACCCCCTACAGCGAATACGCAAATCCCCTCAATCATCAGCACCTTATACTTCCCGGTGCGGAGATCACGAAAGATGTGAGCGTGATGTGTACTCTGAACGGAAGGCTCGCCGCGTATGTGTTCGCGTATATGCCGGACAGATACAGCGCCATATTCAAAACGCTTTCGTCCTCCGCGGCTTTACAGGGCGGCGCGGCAATACTGCTCCCCTTGTGTGAATCATTCGCAAAAGTGCGCGGGCGGGGCTGCACGCAGTTCGTATTTTCAATGGACGGAGTGGGAGATCACGCTAATTCCTTCCGGAACAAGGTCTTATCCAATGTGATCTCAAAAACAAGTAAAAGATTAAGCTACATATACCACAAAAAGGAGGCAGCTATATGAATGAAGCATTTCTCACGAAAATAAGAGAGAATCTGGTCTCTCATCTTGATATAGAAAAAGAAGCTCTTGCAGGCTTCACTGACGATACGATCATATTCAACACGGGTGATGACCGTCCTAATCTCGGACTCGATTCTATGGACGCGCTGGAGCTTGTGACTATGATATTCGAGCTGTTCGGGTTCGATGTTCCCGCCGAGGATGTGAAGAAGCTGTACTCGGTGAACGCGATAGCGGCATATCTGAACGAACACGGTATAAACGAATGAAAAGAGTAGTTATAACCGGAATGGGCGCACTCAGCGGAGAGATAAAGCCGACCTCGGTCTTTGACGCATCCGCGCTTATCACCGATAAATTCGGAGAGATCGACGGACTTGACAATAATAACAGGCTTTATGATATTATCCGTCGTACCGTTTCGGATATGCTTGCGGACGCGGGACTGACAAGCTCCGACATCTCCGCTTACGGCAATGACTGTCGTATGTTCTTCGGAACGCTTTTTGCGCGTGATAACGCATATCTTGAACACAGCCGGACAGGTGCGGACACACTTGCGATGAGCAATGAGTTTGCGGTATATGCCGCCGGACTTGCGGGAGTGTGCGGAACGATAGATATATCCTCGGCTTCGTGTGCAGCCGGAACTACCGCAATAGGAATGGCGTTCGACTTTATCAGAAACGGTCTGTGCAGATGCGCGGTGGCGGGCGGTGCGGAGGAGCTGACACCAATGGGCGGGTTCGGTTTCAATGCGCTGAAAGCTCTCAGCGGAGGTATCTGCAACCCGTATGATGTCAAGCATGACGGTATCAACATCGGCGAGGGCGGCGCGTTCTTTATGCTTGAAACGCTTGAAAGCGCGCAGGCAAGAAACGCGAGGATATACTGCGAGATATTGGGCTTTGCAAGCGGCAATGACGCATATCACCCCACAAGCCCCGAACCTACCGGCGAGGAAGCGTTTCATCTTATGCAGAACGCACTCGATGACGCGGGGATAACTGCCGAACGGATAGACTACATCAACGGTCACGGCACAGGAACGGTACTCAACGACTCTATGGAAACAAACGCGCTTAAAAGGCTGTATGACGGCGCGGATAGAAAGCCGTTCGTAAGCTCCACAAAGGCGCTTGTCGGACATTGTATGGGCGCGTCCGGCGCGGTAGAGCTTGCAAGCGTTATTCGTTCGATGCAGGACGGTAAGCCGATAGTAATGCCGCGACTTACCGAGCCGCTTGACGGGTGTGAGCTGTACAATGCGCCGGAACACATTGACATAGAATACGCTATGTCCAACAGCTTCGGCTTCGCCGGAAACAGCGCGAGCATTGTACTAAGAAAGTTGGTAAGCGAATGAAAGCGTACATAGAAAGCATCGGAGTTATATCACGCTGCGCAAAGTCCGCCGATGAGCTGACAAAGGTGCAAAACGGCGGCGGATATGAGAAAGCGGCACTTCCGATAGAGTTTGAGTCGCAGATACCGCCCGCGAAAATGCGCCGAAACAGCAGATACAACAAATTTGCCTGCACCGCCGCGGATAACGCTGTTCGTGAAACGGCAATACCCGAAGCACTCGACAGGCGAAGGATAGGCACGATCATTTCCACGGGCTACGGGTCGAGCGTAAACAATACTCAGTTTGCCGAAACTGTAACAAAGGGAGTTCCCGGTCTGTGCAGTCCGTATATTTACGCGGGTACAGTGCCTAACTCCTGCGTCGGGCAGATATGTATTCTGAACGGCTTCAAGGGCGTGAGCACAGTGCTTACCGGCGGCGATCCGCTTGAATACTCTGCCCTGCTTCTCGCGGCAAACAAAGCGGATATGATACTCTGCGGTTCTGTCGAGGAATACTGCGAGGCGCTGTACAGCGAGCTTGGAGGGCTCGATACGCTTAAGGGCGCACAGCTGTCCGAGGGTACGGCTATGATGATGATGACCCGCGAAAGGACTGAGAAAACGCTTTACGCAGTGACAGGCTTTTCCTGCGCGTCACTCGGCAAAAGTCCGCTTCTGCACAGAATTGACGAAGGCGCTTTTGATATTATTACCGATATTCTGAAAAAGCACGAAACTGCTCCCGATGCGGTATTTACCGCCGCCAACGGAACATATTTCGATGATATAGAAAGTAAAGCAATAAAGACGATTTTCCCCGAAACGGAGCTTGTATCACCGAAAAAGTGGGCGGGAGAAACTCTCGGCTGCGGATATATGATGAACACGGCATTTGCGGCTGCCGCGATAAGCTCAGGCAAGTACAAAAAGGTGCTTGTAACGGGCGTTGATATGGTCGGAAATTACTGCACATCGATGATCGAAGGGGTGTAAGCTATGGGGCTTCTCGAAGGTAAAAAGGTGCTTGTCACAGGCATTTCCGGCGGTATCGGATATGCCTGCGGAAAGCTGTTCATTGACGAGGGCGCGAATGTCCTCGGTTCTTACCGGACAATGAAGCCGGAGCTTGAAACGCTCGGCGCGAAGCTGTTCCAACTCGACATAAACGATCGTGATAATATTGCAAAGACAGTCAAAGCTGAGATACGGGCGTTCGGCGGTATAGACGCGCTTGTGAACTGCATAGGCATCACGGCTCCCGAACCGCTGTTTGCCGCAGATCCCGCAAAATGGGAAAACGTTGTCGAGACCAATCTGTTCTCGGCTATGAGGATAATGCAGAGCGCGATAGTTCCGCTTGCAAGGAAAGGCGGCGCGATAATAAACATAAGCTCTGTATTTGGCATAAAAGGCGGTATCGGGCAGTCGAGCTACTGCGCTTCAAAGGGTGCTCTTGACGCTATGACGAGAGCGGCTGCATTGGAGCTTGCGGGAAAGAACATCCGCGTGAACGCAGTTGCTCCCGGATTTATCGAGACCGAGATGACCGCCGGATTTGATGAAAAATTCCGTGCGGAAAGCATAGCAAGGATACCGATGAAGCGCTTCGGTAAGCCCGAGGAGATCGCGGATCTCTGCGCTTTCCTTATAAGCGACAGGGCGAAATATATCACCGGACAGTCGTTCGTTATTGACGGGGGCTTAAGCATATAGCACATAGCTCCGGAGCTATAACAAACCGTACAGTACGGTAAAATGACCGATCTTAATAAAAAACTTTTTACAGGAGGAAAAAACAATGAGTAAAGAGATCAAAAAGGAAACACAGGACGTTAAGCTGTCTCTTGACGAGCTGTATAATGTCGCGGGCGGTAGAGAGCTAAGTGAAGAGGAAAAGAAGAGACAGGAAATGATGGAGAACGAGATGAAAAGCTATTTAAGTGGTGAAACGCGGCAAACCGCACTGAACAGCGGCTTGATTGAGCCAAGTAAGCTTTAACAGGAGGAAAAAACCATGAAGGTAAATCTGAAAAGGTTCCTTGAAGAAGCAAGCAAAAACGAGGAATTGAAAGCAAAGCTCGCCGCGCTGACCGACAAGGACACCGTCGTGCCAAAGGCTATAGAGCTTGCAAAGGAGTACGGTATTACTCTGACAGCGGAGGACTTCAAACGTGATAAAGACGATAAGTTGTCTCTCGACGAGCTGGAAAATGCCGCGGGTGGAGAGCTTATTGTTGTAGGCGATTATGTAGTTGATACAGAAACCGGAGAAATAAGGCACAGGAATCGTATGAAAAAGATGATATAAGAAAGGCAAAGGATAAAGGTGTTAGTGAAGAGACAATATCCAGATACGAGTATGCGAGAAGATATAATAAATAAACGCTTTCCCTCTTGGCACACCTCATCAAACCGTACAGAACGGTCAAATGACCGATCTTAATAAATTTCTTAGGAGGAAAAAACCATGAAAGAGAATCTGAAAAAGTTTCTTGAAGAAGCAAGCAAGAACGAGGAGCTTAAAGCAAAGCTCGCGGCGATCACCGACAAGGACACCGCCGCAGCAAAGGCTATCGAGCTTGCGAATGAGTACGGAATTACCCTGACAGCAGAGGACTTTGAGCCTGATGAGGGAGATAAGCTGTCACTCGATGAGCTGGAAAATGCTGCGGGCGGAGCGTTTGATGTTAAGAAAATAGGTGATCTGTTGGGTGCTTTTGGTGAGTTCCTTAACACTATGGGAGGCGACATAAAAAAACTTACATCAATAGCTGATTCTCTTAAATCTGATACGGATAAGTAATGCTGAAACCGGAACGGAGCCGAGTGAAATTATCATCTGATGTGTGCGTTGTCCTCGGCGGCGCGCCAAAAACCGTAAAGAACGGTCACACGACCGATCTTAATAAAAATTTTACAGGAGGAAAAAAACCATGAAGGAAAATCTGAAAAAGTTTTTAGAGGAAGCAAGCAAAAACGAGGAGCTGAAAGCAAAGCTCGCGGCGATAACCGACAAGGACACCGCCGTGGCAAAGGCTATAGAGCTTGCAAAGGAGTACGGCTATACCCTGACTGCCGAGGATTTCGAGCAGGATAAGGACGATAAGCTGTCTCTCGACGAGGTGTACGCGGTGTCCGGAGGTGGGGACGGAACAGTTGATTTTTGCTTTTTTGTCAGTTGGACGGATGCCGGCTGTGGATGTTTCATTATTGGCGCTGCAGAGGATTGCGGTTGCTTTCTTGGCGGCGGTGCCGCGTAACGCGCCCCCCATAGACAAACAACCGAGAGATCATCATTGGCGCTGCCTCAAGATTTTGGCTGCATTGCCTTCGGTTGTTCCTTCCGATGCATTGTACGCATTGTGAAGTTCACCGGGCAGCGATCCGCCCGATGATTCTGAGACCGTGTGGAGGAATTTACGATGTACTACCGTTTGAACGACAAATACAGCCTGCGGGGCTGGGAGAAGCTGCCCTACGCCATTGTGGATCGTGCAGCGGCTCGGGTCAGCTTTGTGGATAAGGAAAGTTTTGACGCACTCCAACTTTGCGACGGGCAGGTGGATCTTGATCTGCCGCTTGTTCCGCAGAGCGTCCGAGACAGTGTTAAAATGTTGGAGGAACATGGTTTCGTCGCACCCTGCGCCTCCGGTAAGAAACTTGAGGAGGGACAGAAATACCGCTTTTATCCCAACCGCTTCATGAAGAGCGCCCACTGGTCCATTACGGGCTGCTGCAACTGCAAGTGCCGCCACTGCTACATCAACGGCGCGGAGAACAGATATGGCGAGATCAGCCATGACGATGCCATGAAGATCGCGCAGGGGCTGGTGGACTGCGGTGTGCTGAGCTGCTCCATCACCGGCGGCGAGGCGATCGTGCGCCGCGACTTTTGGGAGATCATCGACACGCTGCACGCGGGGGGCGTCGTCATCAGCCAGATCTACTCCAACGGGCTTCTGGTCAACGAGCGGCTGCTGGACGCCTTCGAGCAGCGCGGGATGCACCCCGAGTTCAATATGAGCTTCGACGGCGTGGGTCATCACGACTGGCTGCGTGGAATGGACGGTGCTGAAAAGGCGGTGCGCCGTGCCTTCGAGTTGTGCCGCGACCGTGGCTTCCCCACCGGTGCAGAGATGTGTCTGTGGAAGGACAACCGCCAATCCCTGCGCGAGAGTATCAACTACCTCGCCTCCGTGAACTGCCGGAGCGTCAAGCTGAACCCTGTCGGCGACACCGGTGCGTGGCATGAGGGCGGGTACGCCGAGACTCACGGTCTGAGTATTGATGAGACGTTTGAGACCTACTTCAACTATCTGGACGACTTTTACCGCGATCTTCCGAAGATGATCGTGCATCTGGGCGGCTTCTTTATGTGCGACGGGCGGGAGCCGGATCTCTATCGCCTGCCCGCGGTACATACGGTCAAGGATCCGGAGCGTGTCTGTCTCTGCGCCCATGCTCGCAACAATATGTATATATCTGCGGAAGGCCGGGCTTTGACATGTATGCCGCTGTCCAATATGGATGATTTTCAGCAGTCATACCCCAAAATTCAGGAAATCGGGGTTCGAGCATGCCTGAACGATTCAGTATTTATGGAGCTGGTCAACACCCGCTCTGCGATGGTGCTCGAACACAACGAGAAGTGCCGGGAATGTCCTTATCGGAATGTATGTCTCGGCGGCTGCCGCGCGGCGGGGATGCTGATGCATCCCGGCGACATTCTCGCTCCCGATGAAAGCGTCTGCAAGCTCTTCCGGGACGGCTGGCTGAAACGGATAGAGGAGAAGGTCAAGGAGCTTCGCCCTTCGGCGGAGTGTGCAGAGTATAAGCGCCTGCGGGAGCAGTCATAGATTTTGGAGCGTATGCGTTAAATGAAAAACAATAAAAGACGCGGAATATTCCGGCAGGTCATAACACCTCTGACGATATTTCAGATAATGCTGATATTTTTTATGCTCATCTCAATGTATTTTCTCACGCTGTATAGTATCTGGAATGAAAAGAAAGAGGCTTCTCAGCAGATTTCCGATTATACGGCAGAGATGCTCGGCGATTATCTGTGTATAGGGCGTATAACAGATTATTTGCACGAAAATTATGAGAAGATCGCATTTGTTTACGATGACGGAGCTGCCGATATAAAAGAAAGAGAACTCAGCCAATATATCCCCGGATATATCTCCGCGAAGGAAGTGACTCCGGAGCAGTTTGACACAATGTCGGACGAGGTGCGTCAATTGTATGCTCAGGTTTGCTATATAAGAATATCGCTCGAAATGGATAAAATAAAACAAAACCGCAAGCCGCTTTATCTTGCCGCAGTTCTTTACTGCGATGAAATGCTTTTTTATATAGCGGAGGGGGTCCTTGAAAATGAAGGTCGCGTCAGTCAGGGCGGTAAATTGTGGGAACTCGGAATGAGCGAGCCGTATTCACTTTATATAGGCGAATCCGCAAAGCTTGACAATCTGGTCGGTGTAGGCCGCGAAGATGCGTTTGTACTGCCGGTCTTTGCGGATACCGATGAGGAAGCCGTTTATACATTTACTCCTGTTTACGATGAGGACGGCAGGCTTGTAATGATCGTAACTGCGGCAAATAAGTGGACTGAGTTTCTGATCGAGGGGATCGAATTCACACTTATACTGTTTGTGACAGTAACATTCCTTGTAATTATTCAGCTTTGGAAAACTGCACGTCTGCTCTTAGATATGATAGTTCGCCCGATCCGGAGGGAACAGGATATACTTAATGAATTTATTGAAGAAAAACAGTCGGAAAAGGTAGTGTCCGAGCTTGCGGAGATCAGAACGGACAACGAGATACAGACCTTCGCGGAAAATTTCTCATATATGGCTTCGGAGCTTGACAAATATACAAAAGAGCTTATATCCGCAACAGCGGAAAAGGAACGAATGGCAACGGAGCTCGACCTTGCCACAAAAATACAGAGCGGTATGCTGCCGAATATATTTCCTGCATTCCCCGACCGTCCGGAGTTTGATATTTACGCTTCAATGGATCCCGCGAAGGAGGTTGGCGGCGACTTCTACGACTTTTTCATGACAGATGACGATCATCTTGCAATGGTGATAGCCGATGTTTCCGGCAAGGGCGTTCCCGCCGCGCTGTTTATGATGTCCGCCAAGATACTGATAAACGACCATACTTTGATGGGAGGTACTCCGGCTGAGATACTTGAAAAGGTCAATAAGCAGGTATGTGCCAATAATAAGGCTCGTATGTTCGTCACGGTATGGCTCGGAATATTGGAAATCAGTACCGGTAAGCTGATGACCTCCAGCGCGGGTCATGAATATCCGATTCTCTGTCTGAACGGTAAATATGAAATACTGAAGGATAAGCACGGTCCTCCGGTCGGGACATTCAAAAAAGCAAAATATACAAATCATGAGCTGACATTGAAAAAGGGCGACAGCATATTTGTATATACCGACGGAGTTGCAGAGGCTACCGATGCGGACAATCAGCTTTTCGGAACGGAGCGCTTGCTCGATACATTGAACGCGGTATCGGAAGGCACGACACAGCAGGATATTCTGAAAGCGGTTCGTGCCGCTGTTGATGATTTCGTAAAGGAAACGCCGCAGTTCGACGATCTTACTATGCTGGGACTTAAATACTTCGGAACGGAGGAAAACAAATGAAGTTGATTATAAAAAAGAATATCGGACATTTTTAAAGAAAGGTACAGACAAGGTGTTGAACCGCTTGTATTAAATATTAGAATGTAACAGCCTGTATATCCAATTTATTATCCGAAATCAAGACCCGCTTAATTCGGAAAGAAAGGAAACAATATGAAAAACAAGATCGGTGTAACAGCAATAATTATCTCACTCGTAAGTCTATGCTGCTCGGTGGTATGCCTTTGTGTTGCATTCAATACAATCAGCAGCACAGCGGTATCCGCGTCATCGGAAGCGAGTGAAGGCAGCAGTATGCAGTATGTAATGTATGTCGGAACAAATGATAAGGACACATATCGGCTTGAAATGACCGAAGAAGAAGCCAAAAACATAGTTGACGAGGTTTGCTTGAAATATTTCGAGGGCTACACGCTTCAGGAGGCTACAGGAGCGTGGACGGACGAAAAGAAGAACATAACCCACGAATATACTCTTGTCTGCTACTTTGACGGCGCAGATAAGGAAACTGTTTATAAGGCGGCGGACGAGCTGATAGAAAAGCTCAATCAGAATTCCGTGCTGATTGAAGAAGACAAGATTAATATTGAATATTATTCTGGAAAATAAAAAATGAGATCGTTTATGAAGAAGAAAATTACATTTACAATGGTACTGTGCATTGCAATTTGCGCTGTTGCAGGCTGCTCCGGCAGCAGCAACAATGTGGAAAGCACTACCACAACTGCCGCAGAAACCACTATCACAACAACAACAACGGCTGCAACTGAAGCTGAGACAACGACCGCCACGGCTGAAACAAAGGAAGAAGCTCCGGCGGTCGAGGGAACTGTCATTTATGATGCCAACGATATAATGATCACGGCAGCCGAGTTCACGACCTGCAAGGAATATGACAACAAACCGTGTCTGGCACTTGATATCATTAACAACACAGGTAAGGAGCTTTTTATGTACCAGCAGCCTGCAAGCGTGGGCGGCTGGATGGAGAAACCGGACTGTCTGACGGTCAGCGAGGACGGATATTTAAATCTGGACGGGACATTCACAATTCCTGCCGGAAATGATACAAACAAGTACTTTATATTCGTCGGCAATTCTCTGCTGGAGAAGTACGGCTTCACCGAAATTCCCGATATTGAACTGGGCTTTGAGATATTTGCCGGTGAATCGGAAGAGCCCTTTATGACCGAGCTTGTCGATGTTGTGAATCCCGATTACTCAGGTGGCATTCCCGAAACAGACGAATCCGGCGATGTGGTGTATGACAAGGACGATGTGAAGATCATAATGCAGGGCGAGACCTACGACCTGGACCGCTTCGGACCAATTATAAACCTTTATGCATCAAACAGTACAGACAAGACAGTGTTCATACGCATACCCGAGACTATCCTTGACGGAACGGAATTTGAAACCTTAGATGATATGGTGATAGCTCCCGGCAAGCGCAAGAGCCTGGAAGTGATGTTCTACAGTATCGAAGATGCCGAGATGACATCCGGGATTTCCATGAAAGACTCGGAGCCTGCTTCCGAGATCACTATGAGGTTCGATATATATGAGTATGATCAGCGCAGCGACAATGTCCTGATCGATTCATCGGAGCCTGTGACCGTTACATACGACGCAAGTACTGTCGAGAAGACCCACATTTTCTCGGAAAACTTATGGGAAGAAAAGCAGCTCTCTGAGGAAGAACTTGCCGAGCGTAAAGGCTGGTGGACGCATGAGGGTGAATTTACCGACAATGACAGTTTAACCGTCGCGGTGGACTTTTTGCCGTTAGGAGTTTATACATGGCACGTTTCCGGCTCTTTTGGAGAGGATTTCTATTGGAGCGGAAATGTTCGGATTACTGACGACGGGCTGTACGGCACAATGCAGACTGTAACTTACAATGCTGACGAAAGTTATACACACGGCAAACCTGTGAAAGTAAAGCTTACTGAAGACGGGGACAGCGGCATACTTCTTACTTATGGCACAGGCGAGGAATATCATCTTGTCCCCGCAGCCGAGTGACAAGGGTGAACGGAAATGAACAAAAGAATACAGATATTGCTTCTCGGTGTGCTTATAATAATTCTCCCGATAGGTGTCATGGTATATGGGAGTATCAGCACCGGCAGTTTTGAAAAAACGACCGCAAAGGTCGCTGCTGTTGAATATGACCCAACATATTCTTCCACTGATGAAGATAATTCCGACAAATACCGTGTCACACTGTCTTACAGCGTGGACGGCACGGCATACGCCACCGAGATACACGCACATCAGAGCGATTTCTCGGTAGGTCAAGAGGTTCAGATAAAGTATGACCCCGCCGATCCCAACAGTACATCTATAGGCGAAATGAGCCTTCCGCTTATGATAGCGGTAGGTGCCGGAGCTTTAATAATCGGAGCGATAGTCATTATTAAGGGACTTCGTATGTAATACTGAATTCAAAAAGCAGTCAAGAAAAAAGCTGAAAATGAAATATTTTTATATACGGGAGGCAGCAATGAGTAAGAAAGACATAATTGCGGGAATATCGGTGGTGCTTGCAACGGTTATTATAGTTGCTGCGGGTATCACACTGTACAAGGCTCCCGAAGATAATAAAGCAAGCACACAAACGCTCGGATACTGGACGGAAGGCTCGCAAACGGCGCAGTCTATCGTTGACTTTGTGTCGGCTGTTACCGACAAAAGCTCCGACAGCTATATACCTCCCGAAAAGAGGATAGCTGTGTTCGATCTTGACGGAACTCTTATGTGCGAGACCTATCCGAGATGCTTTGAGTATATGGTGTTTGCGGACTATGTGCTGAACAACGATAACTATAATCCGACTGACGAAATAAAGGCGGCCGCGCAGGAGATACTTGATACGGCATGGGAGGAAAAGCCTTCCGGAATAAGCACGCGCCAGGCGGCAGCCGGTGCTCTCGCGTACAGCGGTCTTACCGTTGAGGAGCTTCAGGCGTATGTGGAGAATTTCAAATCGTCCGAGGCAGAGGGATTTTCAAACCTTACAAGGGGCGAAGCATGGTATAAGCCTATGCTTGAGGTTGTGGATTATCTGACTGAGAATGATTTCACCATATATATCGTTACCGCTACCGAGAGGAATATCGTAAGAGCAATAATATCCGGTGTCCTCGATATACCGCCGTCCAATGTAATAGGTACAGAGTACGGCTATATGGCTACGGGACAGGGTGATGCAGCCGACGGCGACTACACCTATACTTCCTCGGACAAGGTAGTTTTTGACGGGACCTACTATGGCGAGAACGCAAAAATGTGCAAGGTGGACGCGATAGTACGCGAGATAGGACAGCAGCCCGTTCTTGCCTTCGGCAACAGCTCGGGAGATCAGGCTATGCTTGAATATACCATAACGGGAAACAAATACAGGAGCGGTGCGTACATGGTAGTCGCGGACGATGAAAAGCGCGAATTCGGCAGCGAGGAAAAGGGTGCGGCGACTAAGCAGACCTGCGCTGAACACGGCTGGACAGTGATCTCGATGAGAGACGATTTTGCGACTATTTACGGTGACAATGTAAAACGAACACACTGAATGCTGTTGTGCTACATCATAGTATTTTTTATCACATCAAGGGAGTCGGGAATTTGAATAAAAAATTGAAAGCAGGCATTGCCGCCGCGCTTGTATCCTTACTTGTCCTCACCTCACCAGGGTGCAGCCCCAAAAAATATAACGGCGCGAAGACTGTCGGCATCGCTATGCCCGCAAAGTCTCTCGAACGCTGGAACCGTGACGGCGAATATCTTAAACAGAAGTTTGAGGCAGCAGGCTATAATGTGGAGCTGCGTTTTTCGGACAACAGTACCGATCAGCAGGTGAACGATATTCAGGTGCTGATCGCGGACGATGTTGACCTGCTTATAATCGCGGCTATCGACGGAAGTACACTGTTCAGGACTCTTGAGGACGCGGAGATAAAGAATATCCCGGTCATTGCCTATGACCGTCTTATAATGAATACCGACTCCGTTGCGTGCTATATTTCGTTCGACAACTACTCGGTGGGAAAAATGCAGGCGCAGTTCATCGTTGACGAGCTTGGGCTTGACGACAGCGAGGAAACATACAATATCGAGCTTGTTTCGGGTGACTCCGCCGACAACAACGCGGTGTTCTTCTATAACGGCGCTGTTGACCTGCTGGCTCCGTATATCGACAGCGGCAGGCTGAAAATACCCTCGGGAAAGCGGGAGTTCCTGCAAACCTCCACACCGGGCTGGTCAATAGATCTCGCGTTCGAGAATATGCAGAATACGCTTGCGTCATACTATTCGGACGGTACGATACTCGACGCTGTGCTTTCGGCTTATGACGGTCTTTCTATCGGTGCGCTGCAGGCGATACAGTCAGACTACACGGGCGGGAATATGCCTGTAATTACCGGACAGGACGGAGATATCGCCGCTCTCCGGAATATCGTTGACGGAACGCAGACTATGACGATATACAAGAATGTCAACAATGAAGCCAATGTCACGGTCGAGGTCGCGAAGGCGATCCTTGACGGAAAACCGATAGACGGCACGCTTGTATCGTCGCTGTCGGCGGAGTGTGTATTTGACACGGAGAGCTATGACAACGGCAAGAAATATGTTCCCTCGTACCTTCTCACACCGGAGGTAATAACGATCG
>JAGAWN010000161.1 GCA_017941355.1 Ruminiclostridium sp.
CGTCACCAAGGAGAATACAACTATCGTTGACGGTGCGGGCAAGAAGAATGACATCAAGGACAGAGTAAGTCAGATCCGCAACGCTATCGAGAACACAACAAGCGAGTTCGACAAGGAGAAGCTCCAGGAAAGACTTGCAAAGCTCGCAGGCGGTGTTGCGGTCATCAAGGTCGGCGCTGCTACAGAGATCGAGATGAAGGAAAAGAAGATGCGTATAGAGGACGCTCTTGCGGCTACAAAGGCAGCCGTAGAAGAGGGTATCGTTGCAGGCGGCGGCACCGCACTCATCAATGCTATGGGTGCTGTTGACAAGCTGCTCGGCAAGCTTGAGGGCGACGAAAAGACGGGCGCTAAGATAGTTCTCCGCGCTCTTGAAGAGCCTATCCGTCAGATCGCTGCAAACGCAGGTCTTGAAGGCTCCGTTATCATCGAGAACATCAGAAACAGCAAGAACAAGAAGACCTACGGCTTCGACGCATACAAGGGCGAATACACCGACATGATCGAAGCGGGTATCGTTGATCCTGCAAAGGTAACACGTTCCGCACTCCAGAACGCGGCTTCCGTAGCGGCTATGGTGCTTACCACCGAGAGCCTTGTAACAGACATCAAGGAAGAGACTCCCGCGGCTCCCGCAGGCGGTATGGGCGGCATGGGCGGTATGTATTGATCCCGCAGTTCAAGTTTATTCCGGCACGGCAGGGCTTCGGCTCTGCCGTGCTTTTGCTTTGGGACAGCTTCTGTACTGCCGCGGCTGCCTGATAACTTCATAAAATGCACTTGACTTTATTTGCGGATATGTGTTATATTAAACATACGGATAAAAACGATCAGAGCCGCATACCTGCGGAACGGAGGCTGCTATGAAATACATCAACAACGGGAAAGATCTTACGGTTTATCTTGAGGGACGGATCGACACGAATAATGCCGCGGAAACCGAAAAGGCGATCATCGCGGCGCTGGAGGAATACCCGGAAAGCGTTCCGGAGTTCGATCTTTCGTCGCTTGAATACATTTCCAGCGCGGGACTGCGGGTAATGATGAAGATGTGCAGACGTTTCGGAACGAAGCTGAAAGCTGTCAACGCGTCTCCGGAGGTTTACGATATTTTTGAAGTTACGGGATTCACAGAACTGATGAATGTCGAAAAGCGTCTGAGAGAACTGTCTGTTGACGGCTGCGAGGTGATAGGCACCGGCTTTTACGGAACTGTTTACCGTATAGATCCGGAAACCATTGTCAAGGTGTATCAATCCCCGGAGTGCCTGCCGATAATACAGAATGAGCGGAAGCTTGCTAAACTTGCGTTTGTCAAGGGTGTGCCGACAGCTATCTCTTATGATATCGTAAAAGTCGGGGACAGCTACGGAACTGTGTTTGAACTGCTCAACGCGCAGTCGTTCAACGATATGCTGAGATCCGAGCCTGAGAACTTTGATGATATCATGCGAAAATATGTGGATTTCCTGAAAGTTGTTCACAGTGCGGAAATGGATCCGGGAACGCTTCCTTTTGCGCGTGATGTATTCCTGCGGTATGCTGATGAATTGCGCGGATGTCTGACAGACGACCAGTGCGCACGGCTCAAAGAACTTTTCGGCGCTTTGCCCGATGATCTTCACATGGTCCACGGCGACTATCAGATGAAGAATGTGATGATGGTAGGAGACGAGCCTATGCTGATAGATATGGATACGCTTTCCGTCGGACAGCCGATCTTTGATCTGCAGGCTTTGTATGTTACCTATGTTGCATTCCCGGAGGACGACCCGGATAATTTTATGAATTTCCTCGGTATTCCCGATGAACTTGGAAAACGGATATGGCAGGTCATACTCGAAAACTATTTCGACACGAAAGACAAGGCGCTTCTCGCGGATATCAACGATAAGATACAGCTTATCGCGTCAGTGCGGTTCCTGTATATACTGAACGGTTCCGATCTTAGAAACAGCGATCTCGGGGCTTTGCGCATCAAACACTCACAGGAGCATATCACTGAACTTCTCGGCAGAGTGGACAGCCTTGAGATAAACGTCTGAACCGTGTATTTCACAAAGATTTCATCAAAAACTGAACTTATGTTCTTCAAAAGATCAGAGAGTTTTAATTGCTCCGTGCTATGATAAAAACAGAAAAAGAAAGCCCGGCGGAAAGGAGAATGTAAATGAACGATCCCTATACTATCCTCGGTGTATCCTCGTCCGCGTCGGACGAAGAGATCTCAAAAGCTTACAAGAAGCTTGCCAGGCAGTATCACCCGGATCTTAACCCCGGTGACAGGAATGCCGAAATGAAGATGAAAGAGATCAACAGCGCCTACGAAACAGTAAAGGATATCCGTTCCGGCAAGAAGTCCTACGACACCGGCGGATATACAGGCTCATACCGCAGCTACGGAAGCTACGCGGGGTATTCGGATCCGTCTGAGACATACCGCGGGACATACAGCGGCAGGTATTACGGCTTCAATTTCGATGACCTGTTCAGAGAGCAGGACAGCGGTGACAGCCGCCAATGGTACAGCAGTTCGTGGAGCGGCAGTTCGGGACGCCGCAGTTCGTTCAGCCTTTTCGGCATATTCAGATCGTTGCTGAAATTCACTTTTATTCTGGCTCTGCTCAGATTCCTGTTTTCGCTGTTCTTCTTCCCGGTTTTCTGAAAACCCGTCCGATACAGATAAAAGGAGATGCTATATATGAAATTCAGAGATAATGTTATGCGCTTCATGGGAGGACGATACGGTAACGATCAGCTCGGTACTGCTGCATTGGGGTTTTGTGCCGCACTGATACTCGTCAATATTTTTGTGCGCTCGAATATACTTTACGCGCTGATACTGGCGGTCATGATATGGAACATCTGGCGCAGTATGTCAAGGCGCGTTTACGAGAGGCGCAGGGAAAACGAGTGGTTCCTCGGTGTGTGCGGAAAGGTAAAAGGGTGGTTCACGCTTCTCGGCAGGCGGTGGCGTGATCGGAAAACTCACGTTTACAGGGTGTGTCCGAACTGCCGCAAAACTCTGAGACTTCCGCGGCGCAAGGGAAGTCACACGGTAAGCTGTCCCTGCTGCCACAGCGACTTTTCGTGCAAAGTGCATTGAAACTGCGCAGCGCGGCTGTTTTACAATGCGGCGATCCCCCGGAGCAGACGGTTATGCGGTCTGCCGGGGGACTTTTTTTCTGAGTAATGAAATGCCCGTTATTGCTTCGATACGCCTGCCGCATTTTCTCTTTTCAAAGCGGTTTTTAGAGATACCTTTATGAAAACAATAAATTTAGCTAAAATGTATTGACATTTAAGAAAATTTAGCTTATAATACAGGTAAATGAAAATCATGGTGCGGCTTAAGCGTAACGCCGCAGGAAAGGAACGAGCGATGAGCGAGAACAATGGATTCTATGCAAGCCTGAGACGTGAGCAGGCTAAGTATGAGGCGCTGATAACACGGAAAAACCGCGAAAAGGAAGCATACAACGGTATATATACAAGATATGTGAACCCGGTGCTTACCGCTGCGCACACGCCGCTTTTCTGGAGATATGACATGGATCCGGAGACGAATCCCTATTTCATGGAGCGGCTGGGGATCAATGCTGTGCTGAACAGCGGCGCGCTGTATCTTGACGGAAAGTACATTCTCGTGGCGCGCGTAGAGGGCAATGACAGAAAGTCGTTTTTCGCCGTTGCCGAGAGTGACAGTCCGGTTGACGGTTTCCGCTTCCGCCCGTACCCGGTAAGGCTGCCGGATACCTGCCCGGAGGAAACGAATGTGTATGATATGCGTCTGACGAAGCATGAGGACGGCTGGATATACGGCGTGTTCTGCTCCGAGAGCAAGGACACGGCTTCAGCAGATCTTTCCGCCGCAAACGCGCAGGCGGGGATAGTGCGCACAAAGGATCTCGAAACATGGGAGCGTCTCCCGAATCTGAGATCTCGATCCCCGCAGCAGAGGAATGTCGTGCTGCACCCGGAATTCGTTGACGGCAAGTACGCGTTCTACACAAGACCGCAGGACGATTTTATCAGCACCGGCTCGGGCGGCGGAGTTTGCATCGGACTGGTCGATGACATCACTGACCCCGTTATCTGCACCGAGGAAAAGGTAATATCTCCACGCCGCTACCACACGATAACCGAGGTAAAGAACGGTGCGGGAGCGGTACCGATCAGGACACCGCGCGGCTGGATCCACATTGCGCACGGTGTCAGAAACACTGCCGCGGGGCTTCGGTATGTGCTGTATGTGTTTGTTACGGCGCTCGATGACCCGTCAAGGCTCATTGCGGAACCCTCCGGGCTTTTCATGGCGCCTCACGGCTATGAACGTGTCGGCGATGTGTCGAATGTGGTATTCACCAACGGCGCGGTCGTGAACGAGAAGAACGAAGTTTATATTTACTACGCGTCGTCGGATACAAGACTGCACGTTGCGTCAACTACGATAGACCGCCTTACCGATTTCGCGTTCTCAACGCCGTCGGATCCGCTCAGAAGCGTGGACTGCGTAAAGCAGCGCTGCGAGCTTATTGACAGAAATCTTGAGTATATGAGAACGCACGGTATCTGACCGGTACCCGGCATCGTGACATAATAATACAGCAGACCCGAAAAGCTTTGGGTCTGCTGTTTTTTATTGATGAAAA
>JAGAWN010000162.1 GCA_017941355.1 Ruminiclostridium sp.
GAAATTCTTTACGATGACGGAAAAGAGCAGCAAAGGTATTTCCGGCTGATCGGACGCAAGAGCGACGAATTTAAAATATCCGAGCTGCCCGAGATCACGATAAAGGCGGCGGACACCGTTAATATGAACTGGATAATGGAGAAATGGGGATTCGGTGCGAACATCTTTCCGCCGTATCAAAGCAACAAGGATACGCTTCGCAGCGTTATGGTCCTTATCGGCGAGCAGACCGCTGTTCACAAAACGATATTCACCCATACCGGCTGGCGTAAAATAAATGATAAATGGTGTTTCCTGCACGCCGGTGGAGCGATTGGGGCAGATGATATCGAGGTGCGTTTGGAAGGAAATCTGGAACGGTATCGCTTCCCGGAAACGAGCGGCGATATGACCGAGCGCAATAACGCGTTCCGTTCTGTGTTCGGAGCGGCTGACAAGAAGATGATACTGCCGTTCTTGGCTCAGGTATTCCTGACACCGCTCAATGAATTTTTACGGCAGACGGGTCACGAACCGTCCTTCGTTCTGAACTATGTCGGCAGGACACAGAGCAGAAAATCCACACTCGCGGCGCTCATGCTCTCGTTCTTCGGGAGCTTTACAGCATCGAGCCTTCCCGCAAATTTTAAAGACACCGCGAACGCGCTTGAAAAGAAAGGATATATCCTGAAAGATATGCTGATGATCGTTGACGATTATCACCCGGCGGCGACAATGAAAGAGCGCCGCACAATGGAACAGACGATGCAGTCTCTTTCAAGAATGTACGGCGACCGCCGTGCAAGGGACAGACTGAACACGGAGATAGCACTCCGCTCCGGAAACATTCCGCGCGGTAATGTCGCGGTCACAGGAGAGGACATAGCATCTATCGGGCAGTCAGGCATTGCAAGAAACTTTATTGTAGAGATGCAGCCGGATTCCGTTCCGGTAAACGATAATCTGAACGCTGCTCAGATGTATGCTGAAAGCGGACAGCTTGCCGCGTTTATGCGCGGATATATCGAGTGGCTGATACCGCAGGCAGATGATCTTCCGGAACGTCTGAAAGCGATATTCGAGAGTTATCGAGGACGAGCGATAGCCGAAAGGATCTGCGGTCTCGGACGTGCGGGAGATACTGTCGCATGGCTCATGACCGCGCTGCACATTCTCTCCGATTATCTTTACGTCTGCGGCATAACGGACATTGACCTGTCGGATTCTTGGGAGATACTCAGAGAGATCGCGGAATCTCAGCTCGGAAAGAACGAGGAGACCACACCTTCAAAGATGTTTCTCGACGCCGTCAGTCAGCTTCTTGACAGCGGAAAGATCTATACCGAGAACATCGGTGAGATACCACAAGTCGAACATCTCAGCGGTGCAAAAGTCGGATACTGTGACAGCGAGCTGTACTATTTTATACCGGACACGATATATGCCGAGGTCGGGAAATATTACTCGTCGCAGGGCAAGATGTTCCCGGTGACCTGTCCGCGTCTGATGAAGCACCTTGCTTCGGAAAAACTCTGTATCGCCAACGGCGAGCGGAATACTTTTCAGAAGCGAATAGGGAATAAGCGGCACAGGTATCTGTGCATTCCCAAGAGGTTCATTGATGAAGAATGTCTTGCAGCATGACCGGAGGTGCAGAGATGAAAGATGTAACAAAAATGACCGATGAAGAATCGTCTGCTTATTTCGCTGACCTTGACCGGAAGATCGACGAGACTAATGAAAAAATCGAGTATTGCCGCAAGAAACGCGCTCAGCTTGAACATCAGATCTCCACGATCGAAACAAGGATAAGAAATGATGCAGAAAAGAAAAGAACGCACCGGCTGATCGTGCGCGGTGCTATTCTTGAAAGTCTGATACCGGACTCAGAAATGCGCTCTGATGATGAAATAAAACATCTGCTTATCTCAATGATCGGAGCAATACCGGACAAGCTCCGTGAAAGTATTTTTGAAAAAAGATCGGATTGATTGGATAGGATTTTTTGAAAAAAGTTGATTATGAAAAATACTCCCTTCGGGAGAAGGGCGCACTTATATACCACAAAGGTGGTATCGTGCGCTCTCCGAGGGAAATCCGGCATTGCTGCCGTAAAAAACAAGGGAGATGATCAATGCAATCTATCATTTTTCAATGCAGATAATCACTCGCGGCAAGGGTAAGTCTGCTGTCGCCGGAGCTGCATATCGTTCCGGTCAGAGGCTCGTCAACGACTACGACGGACTGGTTCACGACTTCACTAAGAAGGGCGGCGTGGTTCATACGGAGATACTTCTTCCCGAACACGCGCCGCCGGAATATTCTGACCGCTCAACTCTCTGGAACGCAGTCGAGAAAGTTGAGAAAGCACGGAACTCACAGCTTGCGCGAGAGATTGAAATATCGTTGCCGAACGAGCTGTCGCTTTCGGATAACATCGAGCTTGCGCGGCGGTTCGTGCAGGAAACTTTCGTGAGCAAAGGTATGTGTGCCGATGTTTGTATTCACGATCCGGAACGCGATCAGCCGAACGTCCACGCACACATTATGCTGACGATGCGACCGTTCAACGAGGACGGGACTTGGGGTGACAAGCAGCGAAAAGAATATGTCCTCGACGCCGCCGGAAACAAGATCTATGACAAGAAAAAGCGCACCTATAAATGCCGGACAGTTCAGACTACGGACTGGAACGACAAGACCAAAGCCGAGGAATGGCGTGCAGCTTGGGCGGACTTTCTGAACGCAGAACTCGCGGCTCACGGTATCGCCGAAAAAGTCGATCATCGTTCTTTCGAGCGTCAAGGAAAAATCGAGCAGCCGACCATTCATCTCGGCGTCTCCGCAACGCAAATGGAGCGCAAGGGAATCCGCACAGAGAAAGGTGACATCAATCGGCGGATAAAAGAACAGAATGACGAGCTGCACCGCTTGCAGAAAGAACTCGAAGAAGTCAACGCGGCAATCGCGGAATTGCAGAAACGTCCGCAGGAAGAAAATCTCGTTTCTGTCCTTCAAAGGTTCTACGCCAACGGTGAGAAATTCGCTGAGGCTCGCGGGCTGAAACTCGGAAATCTGAAAAAGGCGCATAAGCTCCGTGATGTTTCGCAGGCGGTAGCATTTCTGAACGGTCACAACATCAGAACGATGTCGGAACTTTCGGAGAAGCACGCGGCTCTCGAAGCGGAATACTCGGAACTGAAAACGAAGATCATCACTCGTCAGAAGCGTATGAAAGCACTGTCGGAATTGCTCAACAACTATGAGCATTACAAGCCGAACAAGGCGGCTTACGATGAGTGGTGTGCTATCACCAATCCGAAGAAAAAGGAGAAGTATTATGCCGCCCACAGCAGCGAGATCGAGGTGTTCAAGGCTGCGCGTTCGTTCTACGACAAGACGCTCGACGGCGGGAAGATCACACCGAAGGCGTGGCGTGCGGAACTTGCCGAACTTGAAAGCACCGACAGCACAGATGTGCTCCGGCTGCATAAGCTGGAGGACAGCACCGCGCTTATGGCGACGATACTCTACAACGTGAAGCACTTGCAAAATTATGAGGACAGGCAGCAAGATAATTATAGAAAGAGAAATAATGCGTTAGAATGAGGGAGGCGGGATCAAAAACAGCACATTTCTTCTCGAAAGTACTTGACAGAATCACGCTTTAAAGTGTATAATAAGAGAGATAGAAATGTGCTGTCCTAACTGACTCTGCCACAGAAATGGAGTTAGATATGGCAACAATAAGAAAAAGGAGCAACGGCTCCTATGAGATAAAGGTTTCCTGCGGCTACGGTGTTGACGGAAAGCAGAGAGCACAGTACAAGACATGGAAGCCTGAACCTAATATGACACCCAAACAGATTGAAAAGGAGGTAAACCGTCAGGCGGTTCTGTTTGAGGAGTCTTGCAAGAAAGGTCAGATAACAGCAGCGGTGAAGTTTGAAGCATTCGCGGAGCAGTGGTTCGAGGAATATGCAAAGCATAATCTGCGCAAGACATCGTTC
>JAGAWN010000163.1 GCA_017941355.1 Ruminiclostridium sp.
CGATTTTCTTGTTGCTATGCTTGAAAGGTTTAAGGATAACGCTGACAAGTATGTTTTATCCGGCAGATACAGCCCTGTTGAGCCGCGCACGGTGCAGTATAGATTCGCGTCCGTACTGAAAAAAGCAAATTTACCGTCAGTTCACTTTCACAGCCTTCGCCATGCTTTCGCTACAAATTGTGTTGCACTCGGATTCGATGTCAAGACCCTCTCTGAGATATTAGGACATAGCTCCGTTGAAATCACGCTTAACCGTTACGTTCATTCCTCGCTTGACCGGAAACGCGCCTGCATGGATATGGTCAAGTGGGCTGCATGATAGTCATAGGTTTGTATTGCTGCCGTACATTCGTTCCCGATAAATGCAACTGTTATCACATTCTTAGACGTTTTTGCAGTAAATGGACTATTTTACGAAAAATGCGGTCATCAGAAAAAAGCTGTGATTATTATACCACATAGCGCAAGTGATAATCTATCGGAACGGAGGAAAAAACTTTGAAAAGCTGCTGCTTCACGGGACATAGGGTTTTGAAGGTAACTCCGGAGCTTGTTTCAAGGCTACGGAATACGATCATTGATTTACATGAGCAAGGAGTGACCGAGTTCATCAATGGGGCTGCTCTTGGTTTCGACCAATTAAGCTCCAAAGCAGTAATAGACCTGAGATCAGAGTATGGCGATATACATCTGCATTTATTACTGCCATGCCCTGCCGAAGAACAGGTCAAGGGGTGGAACAAGGCGCAGATAGCGGAGTACATGAAGATTCTAGACGAGGCAGACAGTGTGACAGTTCTTTCTGAGCATTATACCGAGGATTGCATGAAACGCAGGAATGTGCGGCTTGTCGAGCTTGCGGACTGCTGTGTTTGCTACTGTAACAATCCCAGGAGTGGAACGGGTCAGACTGTGAGAATGGCAGAGAATAAAGGCATTGAAGTCATAAATCTTGCAAAATAAAATGATCCGATGCGGGCTTGCTGCCTGCGTCGGATTTTCGCAAAATTAAATATTTTGTGACTGAATCCGAACTAATGGCGATATTACCGAAATAGATTATTATTAGAATGACGGTATAAAGACGTTGAACACCGTCATGCAGCCCATGTCAGTTTATCCATACAGGCTTTCTTTCTATCCATGGACGAGTGAACATACCGGTTAAGTGTGAGTTCTACGCTGCTATGACCTAGTATTTCTGAGAGCGTCTTGACATCGAATCCGAGAGCTATGCACCTTGTAGCAAAGGCATGACGAAGGCTGTGAAAATGTACTGACGGTAAATTTGCGTTTTTCAGCATTCGAGCAAATCTGTTCTGCATGGTACGAGGCTCAACCGGCTTTGATGTTCCGGAAAGTATGTAATCATCTTCATTTCCGACATAACTATCGAGCTTTTCGGCAAGACATTCCGGTATCGGTATTATTCTGATAGAACTCTGGCTTTTTGGCTCCGTTATCACTAATCTGGTTCGTTTTGTATTATCAGAGGTCTGAATCCGCTGAATAGTTTTTCTGACGGTCAAAGTACGTTTTTCAAGGTCAATATCTTTCCACTGCATAGCGCACAGCTCACCGATGCGAATACCGGTATAAAGACAGACCGCTATCCCAAGAGTAGAAAGCGTTTCGTGATGTTCGATATAATCCTTCAGTCGTTCCTGTTCTGTTTCAGATAATACTTGTACTTCCGCCTTTGCTTTTTTAGGCATAATAAGTCTTTCAGCAGTATTCCGAACACCGTATGCTACACTTGCATATCTCAGTAAAGATCGTAACAGTACCGTGTTATCAGCAATATACCGTTCAGAAAGTCCCTTATTTCGTAGGTTTTCCATAAAAGCATAAATATCCGGAATCTTTACATCACTGACTTGAACATCGCCGAGTAGTGGAAGAATATGCTTTTCAAGCTTCATACGATAATTGGCAGCGGTCGATTCTTTTAATAAAGGCAATCTCACTGCCATAACCTCTTCAGCAAGCTCTTTGACCGTCAATTCCGTTACAGGTTCATTCCGTTCAGGCTTAATAAACGCTGCCGCTTTTGATTCGGCAGCTTGTTTTGTCTTGCCATAGAACGAGTGATATTGTCTTTTGTTCAAATTATTACAATTTGTATAAATCCTAACCTCCCATCGTCCGTCCTTACGCTTATAGGCATTACAGTTAGTCATTTTGTATCTCCTTAACAATTATTACTTTACACGATTGTTAATTTCTGCCAAAATTTAATATTAATTTTCGTCAAAACAGAAAATTGTGTTGACATATTGTACATTTTCTGATAAAATTGATATGCAAAAAAGAGGGTCGTACTATATTAGTATAAGAATATCACAAAATATTTAATTTTGCGAAAGTTTTTCAGGGGGCGAGTAGCATGGCGATAGAGTTGTTCAAGCACAACAGGGAAGCATATGAAGCTGTTGTTGCTATGCTTGACGCTGTCGGCAAGGCTTGTGTCATTCACCCCACCGGAACCGGTAAGTCTTTCATAGGCTTCAAGCTTTGTGAGGATAATCCCGATAAGACAGTCCTTTGGCTCTCTCCTTCGGAGTACATATTTAAAACTCAGCTTGAAAACCTTGCAAAAGTATCAAATGACTATGTTCCCGAAAACATATTGTTCATGACCTATGCAAAGCTTTCTATGATGTCAGAGGAAGATATTGCCGGACTTAGCTTCGACTACCTTATAC
>JAGAWN010000164.1 GCA_017941355.1 Ruminiclostridium sp.
CGATCGTTATTACCTCCGGTGTGAGAAGGTACGAGGGAACATATTTCTTGCCGTTGTCATAGCTCTCCGTGTCAAATACACACTCCGCCGACAGCGACGATACAAGCGTGCCGTCTATCGGTTTTCCGTCAAGGATCGCCTCCGCTACCTCAACGGTAACATTTGCTTCATCGGTAACATTCTTGTATATCGTCATAGACTGTATTCCGTCAACGATATTCCGCAGTGATGCGATCTCTCCGTCCTGACCTGTAATAACAGGCGTATTCCCGCCTGTGTAGTCGGAAAGTATCGCCTGTGCCGCGCCGAACGCGGTGCCGTCGTTCACCGCAAGTACGGCATCGAGCTTTGTGCCGTTTGAATAGTATGACGAAAGCGTGTTCTGCATATTCTCAAAAGCGAGATCTATTGACCAGCCCGGTGTGGAGGTTTGCAGGAACTCCCGCTTTCCCGAGGGTATTTTCAGCCTGCCGCTGTCGATATACGGAGTCAGCAGGTCAACAGCGCCGTTATAGAAGAACACCGCGTTGTTGTCGGCGGAGTCACCCGAAACAAGCTCGATATTGTATGTTTCCTCGCTGTCGTCAAGCCCAAGCTCGTCAACGATAAACTGCGCCTGTAGTGTTCCGACGGAATAGTTGTCAAAAGAAACATAGCAATCCACAGCATTCGTGTTCATGATAAGCCGGTCATAGGCAATGACCGGGATATGCTTTATCTGTGCATCTTCAAGTGTCCTGAACAGCGTACTTCCGTCAATGGCGGCGATTATCAGTACATCAACGTCATCGGCTATAAGTACCTGAATATCATTCACCTGCTGTTCTATGCTGTTATCCGAAAAACGCAGCTCGGCGTTGTAGCCCTGCGCCTCGAACATCTGTTTTAAGTATTCTCCGTCGCGGTTCCAGCGTTCGAGAGATTTTGCAGGCATTACAATACCTACGGTTTTGGCTTCTCTTCGGTTTTGCGGGCTGCACCCTGATGAGGTGATCGCAAGCAGAGCGATAAGCACAGATAAAATGCCTGCTTTAAGCTTTTGGTTCATATTTACAATTCCTTTCTGCACCTAAAAGAATTGTTTGGCGCAATTCTGTTCAGAAATATATATTAGATATATCTTTACGTTTGCAGCATTCCTATACTCGTATCAGCAGAGTGTTTATCCCTGCGGTGCATTGATAGTTCATTTCCTCGGCGAGTCCGGCGATCATGCGGATCCCGATGTTCTTCGTCACATCCTTCGGCTTGAACTGCTCCAGACGCGATTTCGGGTCGAAAGCCCGACAATCATCGCGTATGCAGATTATAAGTCGCTCCTTCGCTGCCAGTCGGACATTCACATTATGCTTTTCGCCGATACGGAAGCCATGTTCGACGACATTCCCGACCATTTCTTCAACCGAAAGTCCCGCAAGCATACTTCTTCTTTCATCGATCTGTCTCTTATGGCAAAAATCAATGACCGTGGACGAGACTTTGATAACATCTTCCATTGACTGCACCGAGAACTCCAGACATTCCTCCGGAGCTGCGCCGAAATCAGCGTCAAGTTTCATCCAGTCCGACACAGACATTGTAAACTTTCCGGAATTCAGCATGACCGAGACTGCAATAATGATGAGGCAGACGATCCCGCTGAACGGGAAGGAAAGCCATACAGCGTCAGAGCCGAGCACTCCTATCAAAGCTACCGAAAAGAACGCCATAATAAGCGGATCCGCTACAGACAGAGCATTGACAAGCTTTGTTTTCTTCTGAAGCTGATAGGTCTTCAACAGCAGACTTGTGACCGTACTCAAAACTAAAAAGCACGGAAACAGCAGAAGCATTCTGCGTGATACCTCCCATGCCTCTTCCGAAGGGGCAAAAAATATCGACGATACTAAGCCGGAAAAGATCATCAGCATTGTCATTGTAACGGCAGCCAGCAAAACGCCGAACCGGAGTGAAAAGCGCAGAAGATTCGTGAGTGAACGCCTGTCCTCCTCGCCGTAGTATATGCTTCCCATAGTAAGAAAAGCATTGGCGCAGCCCATAGGTATAGCGCCGACAATGGCACAGACCGTACTCTGTACCGCCATTGCAGCAACGGCGGCGGTACCTATGTTGGACATAAGCGCCTGATTCATCACAAATCCCCTTGCCGTGCAGCCTATGACCATCATCAGACTGGGCAGACCCGATCGCACTGCTTCCGGCAGACGACCGAAGCAAAGATCCTTCCACCTGAAATAAACCGCTTTTTTCTTTGAAATACAACCTGTAAGCATTACCACGCAGGAGAGCAGGTAGCTGCATGATGTAGCGATCCCCATACCGATTATACCTATCTTCCACACACCCACAAACAGAATATCCATGACAGTGTTGGAGACGATAAGCACGCCGATACCGGAATAGCAGCGTTTTATATCATTGTTAAAGGGAAGAAATACCATAAACATTCCCATAAGCACCTGACCGATGATGCCCGGGGCGTATCCGGTGATATATTCTGCCACAAGACCTGCAATATCTTCCTGAGCGCCGAGCAGCACGGCTAAAGGCTCACGAAAAACAAGACAGATCACAGATATGCACAGACTTACCGCACCGAGAAATACTACGCCGGTGGAAAACAAGGACACTACCTTGTCCCCTTCTCCTGCTCCGATATGCTTTCCGCAGAGGATCTGCGTGCCAAAGATAAGCATATCCGTTATACCGATAACGGTCGCAATCGGAGCAAAAAAGCCTATTGCAGCCACACCGTCGGTACCGAGAAAGTGACTTGTAACAATGCTGTCAACAAAAGTATTGACGGCAAACACAATTATTTCAAATATCTGTACAGGCAGAAGGCGCAGGAAGGCTTTCCGCACAAGAGGTGATATTTTATTCTTTTCTGTTTGTTCCATAGATCCGTCTCCTTGGTTTTCCGGCAAAGTATTACAGCTCAACAAATTCTTCATCGAGAACTATTGATTCCAATGTTTTCACGACCTCGTTATGAAAGCACTCCATATCGGCAGCCCTTATACCCTTGCCGCTGTGATCGAATGTCATATCATATCCGCCGTTTTTTCGCTCATTTCCGGTAATTGTTGCGAGTATCACATTGTTCGCGGTATCCGGATAATTGTTTTTCAGTTCGATATATTCCGGTGCAAAAATCTCAAGATCGGGTTCCTCAAGAACGACCTGTATGTTGGATTCTATCCATACTATCCTGCGGGAATAGACCTGCTCCGTCAGATAGCTGTAGGCACTGTGAGTTACGCCCGCTACGACCTGTTCCTTTACCGATAGCAGCAGGTCTTTGACTGAGTGAAGCTCATTTATATGACAGCCGACCGGAAGCGTTTTGATGAACATACCGACTGCGTCCTCCGCCCCCTTAGTCTGGCGGTTGTGGAATGTCCAGAATGCCATAACATCGCTTTTACCTGTATAATGATACATGGCAAGAAGAATGGCGGCGATGTGCATGACCGAAAAGGAAACGGAAAGCCGTTCTGATGCTTCCTTTAACTGTCCGGCAGTAAACCTGAGATGATCTGTAAATACCGCTCCGTTCTCTTTGCAATCGGGGCAGGAAACAAACGGCATGATACACCAGTCATATCCGCCGTAGCGATTGAGAAGATATGCTTTGTCTGCTTCATACTGCCCCGCAAGCAGGCGTTTCTCCTCTGCGGCGAGCAGCGCAAACCAGTGATCCTTTTTCAGATCTTTACTGTTATATCCGTCTGTAATATCTCTGAAAAGAGGGGCGAGAGACATACCGTCCGCCAACAGATGATGAACGTCAATAAAAAAGTATAAGCCCTTTTCTCCATGGAACAACTGTACCCTGCACAAGCTGTGATCCATCAGCTTGTCAAAAGGGCGTATCAGCGTTTCCGCAAGAGCGTCCTCCATTTCGGGAGATATATCACATATCTCTGCCTTCGGTATCAGCCCGGGATCGTACCGCTGCCATAATTTACCGTCTGCATCACGGAAAAATCTGACAGCAAATCCGGGGTGATTTGCAAGCGCCCTGTTCAGCGCGTCGCTGAACCTTTCTGCATTTACATTATCGTCAAGCCGCATAAGAAAGCGGATAGAGCTTACCGTCGCTCCATTCGGAACAGTGAGCTGAACGTCCATAAGCTCCCTCTGAACAGAGGTCAGCAGATGCGGGACAAGTCTCGCTTCTTTTTCAAGCTCGTCAAGATCTGTGATCTGCTGTGCGGCAGCTCTTTTATCCAATTCTCTCAAAATGTCAGCCGGAGTGCGGAAAGTAAATATATCTGCGTAGGTAAGCCCGTCGATATCCGCCTCCGCCAGCAGTTCCATAGCCGAAATGGAGTCTCCCGATAGGTCAAAGAAATCGTCTGTAAGTCCGATGCTGTGTTCGGGTCGGCGCAGAGCTTTTTCAAAGGCTATGCACAGCTTTTTTTCATTCTCTGTTTCAGGCGGAATGTACTGCGTATTTAATTCGCTGCCGTCCGGTTCGGGAAGGGCGTTACGATCGGTCTTTCCGTTTATGGAGATCGGCATTTTATCAAGCTTCATGAAAACATTCGGAATCATATAATCCGGCAGCTTTGCTTTCAGATGACGTTTCAGCGAAAGCTTATCCACTGTCGCCGCGGCGGTATAGTATCCTGCCAGATACACGCTTTCACCCTTACTTTTAAGAGCAACGGCGGCGCTCAGGATACCGGGATATTCGCTCATTATCGCTTCGATCTCGGCAAGCTCGATTCGATAACCTCGCAGCTTTATCTGATCGTCGCTCCTGCCGCAGATCAGCACTTCACCGTTTTTCGTCCATTCGGCAAGGTCGCCGGTATGATATGCAGGCTTCCCTTTATATGTAAAGAACGCTCCGTCACGGTCACTTTGTCCGACATACCCGCGTCCGACCTGTGCTCCGCCGATTATCAGTTCACCTTTTTGTCCTGTGGGCTGCTCATTACCGGAACGGTCAATAATATAGAACCGAACATTTGCTCTTGGTTTGCCCACCGTGATAACATCATCATCCGTTAAAACAGACGATGAGCTGATAACAGTACATTCCGTCGGACCGTAAACATTCATTATCACGCTGTCTTTTCTCAACTCTCGCAGCAAGGGATACAGCCGTTTCGGAAACATTTCCGCGCCTATATGGAACAGCTTTATTCTCTTCAGTGCCTCTCTGCTCTCATAGACCGACAGCAGTCCGCACAGATAGGTCGGTGTACACATGATCGCGTCGGCTCCTGTCTGTATCACCATATCTGCGAATTTTACCGGTTCATGTATCTGCTCACTTGTCGCAATTACTACCGTATTACCGCTGCATAAAGGCACAAGTGCTTCTTCAAGAGAAAAATCAAACGAGAATGCTGCAAGAGCCAAGGAGATCCTGCCCGGCTCGGCAAGATACATGACCTCGGGAGACTTTTCGTTTCGGTTCACATAGTTTGCAATATTTCTGTGCTCGATCAGAACGCCCTTCGGTCTGCCTGTGGTTCCCGATGTATAAATGCAATACGCAAGGTCACTCTCCGAGACAGTTGGAAACGGTATATCACAGTCCGACTGCCGCTCCTCTTCAAGAAGCTCCTCGACAGTGATGACTTCATATCCTGTCTCCCTACTAAATCTTGCGTCCTTGATTTTTTTCGTTGTAAGAAGCAGTCTGCTCCCGGAATCTTTCATACAATAATCGATACGATCATCGGGAAATTCCGGAATAAAAGGCATAAATCCTGCGCCCGCTTTGAGAACGGCTATCTCCGCAGCATAAGCTGTCGGTTCCCTTTCAAAAAGAACAGCAACAAGCTCGTTTCTGCCGACTTTTTTCTTTATAAGCGCCAATGCGAGACTGTCCGACAGCTCGTCAAGCTCTTTGTAAGACATACTCTTACCGGAGCAAATAACTGCTGTCTTTTCCGGATAAGCCGCCGCCTGCCTGCGTATCTGTTCATGTACCGGTACAAACGGAATATGAACAGCGGCATTATTGAACATATTATCCGATGTAAGGCTGCTGCAAACAAACATACGAATGCTCCTTAAAACTTTATTTTATTGCCCCTGTGACTCGAACATCTTCTTTAAGGATACCTCTAAAAACCATTTTGAAAAGAGAAAATGAGGTGATTGCAAGCATAGCGATAAGTGCAGAGGAAATGCCTGCTTTCAGCTTTTGGCTCATATTTACAACACCTACGGCAAACAATGATTGTCATATAAGATAAAACGAGCGCAAAAGCTCGATATCCTCATCAGATACCCCTATCTTCTCGCGGACAAACGCTTCGACAGAGCCACATTTTTCCTTCATATAGCTGACAGCATTACGCAGATACTTCTCCTTTACGCCGCCGGAAAGCTCCGCCAATGCATCGACAAAATCCGGATCATCGGGAAATGCCGCTGTGTATTGTTCTCTTGCGGCATCTTCCGCACCCTCATAGAACTCGTTGGTGAGCAAATAATCATTCATTATCGTTTCTTCATCTACGCCAAGGACATAGAGCAGAAGAGCAGCGCCTAAACCTGTTCTGTCCTTTCCGTATGAGCAATGCCAGAGAACAGCCTTCTCTCCCTTACTCTTTACCAGTATATCAAAGAACAGCTTGTATTGCTGCCGCACACTGTCCTGCTTGAGAGCATTCACATACATATATTCTCCCATTTCACCGTCGGCAAATGCTTGCTTTAGTATTGCGGTACGCTCTCCGGGATCGGTAACAGTATATATTTTTTTCAGAAACGCTGTTATATCAATAGGTAAAGCTATCTGCTCAACGCCGTCAATAACAGGATCGGCATCTTCTCCGATCTCTGTATCAACACGCATATCAATGACATATCCGAGGTTGTAGTCGTTTTTCAGAATTGCAATATCGTCCTCTGTTGCAGTAGACAGCTTTGCGGTACGCAGAAGAATTCCGCTTTTGATCGTTTTTCCGTCAGCGGTATGATAACCTCCGAGCTCACGGGCATTTATAATACTCTCTGTGGTAAGCTGCTGAGACTCCTTTATTACAATGTTTTCCGGAGCCGATATTTCTGCTGTCGTATCAGCGACTGCCGTATTACTGCCGCAGCCTGTTGCGGAGATCGCTATGGTAAGCGCCGCTAATATCGCTGTTATTCTTTTCTTCATAATTATATTTTCTTCTATCTTTTTGTAATCTTCAATCATATATTCAAATCCCTTACAGTTGCGGTCAGCTTTGCAATATTATCTTGTGTGCGTTTTATTCGCTTTTCACCAAGCTCACCGTTTTTCAGATCGCAGGTGGTAACAATATACAGGAACCGCACCATTGCCAGCAGCCTTATCTTGTCGTTTATTTCGGAAAGACGCACCTCGTCTGTGGTGTCAAAATAGTACCCTATGATACTATTCCAGATACGCCCGCCCCATTCAGCCGGAATACCGAGGAAATAAGGGAGATTGTTCGGGTCGTCCTCTGCAAAGGCTTTGTATGTGACATAAAGTGCTTGCAGGTCGAATATCGGCTGCCCCATCGAGATCGTGTCCATATCTATCAGCATAGGCTCGTTATCGACCACCATGATATTCTTCATATGGAAATCGCCGTGTACAAGGTGCAGATCATCAGGCAGCGCGGATATAAGCTCGTTCAGGCGCTGATACTGCTCATCGGTCAGATAACTGCGTATTGCATCGAGTTGTGATATGAACTTATCCTTTGCCATTGGCAGACTCCCCGCGTCCATTTCGGTGCTGTGGACTGTTTTCAGGAAATCCACATACTTTCGCATAATGGCATCAAAATTGTCCGGTTCATTTTTCAGAAGATCGTTGAACGACTTTGCCCGCAGCAGCTCAAACACCGAGCCGTAGCTGTCACCGACCTTTACCGTATCATAAGATATTGCGGTCGGAACGCCCTTGACAAACGCCAGCTTTGCAAGGCGCTGTTCGTTTTGTATCATAGGTAGGCAGTCGGGAGATTCATAGGCTTTAACTATCGTTTCATCGTCTATGCGGTAAACAGTACCGTAAAAGCCTCGTCCGATGACCTCGCAGCCCTCGACAGATACTTCCCTCATCGCTCTTTTCACATCGAGCAGTTCTGTAAAGCCCGTAGTCTCGAAGATGTCATACACATCGCGGGAAACATTGATGACCGGAAGCGGTTTGTCAATGCTCTTGCGGAGCTTCATCAATACGCGCAGCCCTGCACTGGATATGTATTCGAGCTTTTCGGCATCGATAACGATGTCCGCGCCGTTTGCACTGTCAACCGCCGCAAATATCTCGCTTTCGGTCTGTGCCGAATTGTTAGTGTCGATCCTGCCTTCAAGGAAGACTGTAAGCGTATTGTTATTAAAAGATGTTTTCATATAAGTGTTTCCTGTTTGTTATTTCTTATTTATTCTTCAGGTTTTCAGCGCTGTTCATAAAAGCATATCTGCTCATCTTCGTTCCGTTTGGCTCGGTAGAGCGCTTTATCGTCGCCAAACGGATATTACTGTAGTAAACCGATCTTATATCTTGTTCATTTCCGTTCACCCTTGTCACTCGGCTGCGGGGACAAGATGAAATTCCTCGCCTGTGCCATAAGTAAGAAGTATGCCGCTGTCCCCGTCTTCAGTAAGCTTTACTTTGCAGGTCGTGAACTCGGTTGCCGTGATCATTATATCGTTGGCATCATAAATGACAGTTCCCTCGACCGCCGGAGCTTCTTCATTCGTTTCAGTCGTGGCTGCCGTTGTCTCAGCTTCTGTTGCAGCCGTTGTTGTAGTGGTAGTGGTTTCCGCGGCGGTTGTGGTAGTGCTTTCCACATTGTTGCTGCTGCCGGAGCAGCCTGCAACAGCGCAAATTGCAATGCACAGTACCATTGTAAATGTAATTTTCTTCTTCTGTAAATGTAATTTTCTTCTTCATAAACGATCTCCTTTTTTATTTTCCAGAATAATACTCAATATTGATCTTGTCTTCTTCAATCAACACGGAATTCTGATTGAGCTTTTCTATCAGCTCGTCCGCCGCCTTATAAACAGTTTCCTTATCTGCGCCGTCAAAGTAGCAGACAAGAGTATATTCGTGGGTTATGTTCTTCTTTTCGTCCGTCCATGCGCCTGTCGCTTCCTGAAGCGTATAGCCCTCGAAGTATTTCAGGCACACCTCGTCAACTATGTTCTTTGCTTCCTCCGTAGTCATTTCGAGCTGATAGGTGTCCTTATCATTCGTCCCGACATACATTACATACTGCATATCTCCGCCTTCATCTGATGCCGCAGCCGTATTTCCGCCGTTCGCATTCAGCGCTGTGCAAAGGCATACGACCGAGCAGCACAGGCTGACAAGTGAGATAATTATTGCTGTTATACCAAATTTGTTCGTCATAGTTTTTCCTTTCTCTTCAAACCATAGTATAGAAGCGATTCGGTCATCTAAAAACCCATCTTAATATTTTACCACGATAAGCACTTACTAATCAATGACCAATCTGGTCAAAATCCGAAAAATGTTGCACAAATTTACAAGCTATTATTTGTCGAATATTCACATATTGTTGACCCGCTGCACTTTTATTCGTGACAACGGACTGTTTTCTGTTATAATATATACATTCCGAGGAAGGGGGGACATATATGGAGCTGATCTATGACTGGTTTGTCGGGAACTTCCCGACGCTTATGATACTGCTTGCTATTGTCGTGCTCATCATAATGAACAGGCATGAGAATATCCCCGCCGCAAGTCTGTTTGCTCTCGGTGCAGGTCTCATGATCGCTGTGACCGTCAGCGAGACCGTGTCCGTGCAGGCGGAGCTTGCGGGAAAAACTCCCTTTTTGAAACAGGTGCATACCGTGTCAGACGCGCTTCAATATATTATCCGTCCTCTCATCATTCTGATCGAACTATTTGTAATAGTACCGAACAAAAAACTGAGAATAGCCTATTCCATTCCCGTTGTCGTAAACACGATCATATTCTCGACTGCTTTTTTCGGCAGCAATATCGTGTTCTATATTGACCATAATAACCACTGGCAGGGCGGAATCGGAACTCTGTCGCTTCGCTATTCGGTACATTTCTGCCAGCTCATATATGTTTTTCTGCTGCTTGTTCATTCGATACTTTTCTTCCGCCAAAAGCGCATAAAGCAGAGCGTAATAGTTATGCTGATCTTCGTGCAGTCCGTCACCGTTGCATTCCTTGAATTAATGAACGCCGCAGGCAATGCTACAGACATTATAACGGCTCTTTGCATACTTGAATACTACATCTATCTTTCTACGGTCTATATGCGCACTATCCGTGATGAAGCCGCCGAAAAGGAGATCGAACTGATGAAAAGCGAACTCGCGGTGCTTCGAGGACAGGTGCAGCCGCATTTCATCTATAACACCCTCGGTATGATACGCTATCTCGCCAAGCATGACGGCAAGGCTGCGGCGCACTGTATAGACGGCTTTTCAAAGTATCTCCGCGCACATCTGAATGCTTTGGAGAGCGATGACCTGATACCCTTTGAGCAGGAGCTTGACAATGTGCGGGAATATATTGAGCTTATGCAGGAGGATTACACCCGAAAGCTCGATGTCACTTATGATATTGCGATCACGGATTTTATGATACCGCCTCTTGCGTTAGAGCCGATAGTCGAGAACGCGCTGATACACGGTATGCGGCGTGACGGCGGCTCGATAACGATAAGCACCCGTTCCGGCGACAACTTCACCGAGATAACGGTCAGCGATACCGGCACGGGCGGCGGTGAGCCGGAAGAGTATACCCTGCCGCACAACGGCATAGGGCTTGAAAACACACGAAAGCGCTTAGAGCTGCAATGCGGCGGCAACTTGAAATACCATGACACCTGTTATGAGAACGGCGAGTATGTGTGCGCACTGTGTCAAAACCAGTGTACTCTATTGGAAAACGCAGCATTCCGATAAATGGAGAAAATACTATAATTGAATATTTAAGGTAACGATGTATTGCAGACTAAGCGGGAACATAGCTCTGCGGAGCTGGAAATTCGTTCCGAGAGCGTATTACCTGAGAAACGACGGATTTGCCAAAGGACTTAGCGAGGAGGAGTTCGCGCTCCTCCTGCTTTGCGACGGCGAACACGACATACCCGAAAGCCGCCTTGCGGACGAGCTTGAAGCAAGAGGCTTTATCGAAAAATGCGGCAAGGGAGAACACCCCTGTGAATGGTCAAGGCACAAAAGCTATGAACACCGATATTTCCCGAAAATGAACATTATGATAACGGGAAAGTGCAATTACAACTGCCTTCATTGTTTCAACGCCGCCGATAACGCGCCGCTCATGACCGAATGGAGCTTCGAAGAGCTTACCGACCTTCTCGATCAGGCGCAGAACTGCGGCATACAGTCGTTTACGATAACGGGCGGCGAGCCTATGATCCACAAGAGATTTATGGATCTCGTCCGTGAAATTTACAAGCGTGATATGTTTATCGAGGAGCTGAACACGAACGGCTTTTTCATAACGCAGAAAACCATTGACGAGTTTAAAGAAGCAGGCTGCAAGCCGATGATAAAGATCTCCTTCGACGGTCTTGGGTGCCACGACCGGATGAGGGGCAGCAAGGGTGCGGAGGAACGCACCCTTGCTGCAATGCAGCTTTGCATAGACAACGGATTCCGGGTGATGTCGCAGACGCAGGTACATCGCCGAAATCTGAATACTCTCTTTCCTACCCTCGAAAAGCTGAACAGTATGGGCGTTTCCGTGACGCGGCTTATCCGCACCACCGAAGCTCCGCGCTGGAACGAAAACGCTCCCGACAGCTGTCTCGGATTTGAGGAATACTATTCCGAGATGCTGGGGCTTGCGGAAAAGTACAAAGCGAGCGGTATGAAAATGGAGTTAATGATTTGGCAGTTTATGAAGCTTTTTCCACAGAACGGAAGCTTTCAGATAGACCCTGTCAGGTGTCCGGACGGCGAGTACAAGGCAACCGACCCGCGGTGCAAGTGTATAAGGGGGCTTATCGGGGTAACATCGGACAAGGATGTTGTACCGTGTCTGCAAATGTCGGGATATTTCAAAGAACACGGCATACGGCTGGCGAATCTCGGGGAGAGTTCGCTTAAAGAGATACTTTCGGAGAGCAACTATCTAACGGAGGTATGTATGAATCTGCACAAGTTCCGCAGGGCGAACGAGAAGTGTGACAAGTGCGGATATTTCCGCTGGTGCAATGGCGGGTGTCCTGCATTTGGGTGGCTTTTCTCGGGGGAAAAGCTGGGGGCAGATTTTGCGAGTGTCTGTTTTTTGAAAACGGGTGGTATGAAAAATGCGTTAATGCTATGGGCGGCTGGCATAATCTTACTGCAATAAAAACATAATTTATATATTTATTATTCACTATCTGCAACTTAAGAAAATTTCTGTTTCTGTCTTCCCCCGCCGGTGGTGGGGGGAGACAGAAACGTTAAACTTTATTTTCCGCTTAAGTTGTGAATAGTGATTTTAAATATAGTGAAAATTCTCCCTACATTCTTGATTTTTTCGATGTAATCATCGTACTGTTCATCTGTATCATCGGAGGATGGTGTAACCTTGATGTACTG
The DNA here is from genome assembly GCA_017941355.1 of Ruminiclostridium sp. GTDB lineage: Bacteria > Bacillota > Clostridia > Oscillospirales > Ruminococcaceae > Ruminiclostridium_E. Next base: position 12,562 of record JAGAWN010000164.1, read on the forward strand.
TGAAGTCATTCCCCCGTCAAAAAGCGATTCGGCACTTCTTACACGGTTTATCTGATCTATCTCATCATAAGTCAAAACATCGCTGTCATCGATCTCGTCTTCTCCTTTTGCCTTTTTTACAGCAGCAAACTCGTAATAGAAAGCGTCGCAGATCAGGTACATCTTATCCACCGGTATTGTCTTAGCCGGATTTATCCCCAGAATGGTCTTGATCTCGTCAAACATCTTGAAGGTATGAGATTTCTTGCCTACAACATAC
>JAGAWN010000165.1 GCA_017941355.1 Ruminiclostridium sp.
AAACAGCATTACCGCAGCGGTGCTGAAATGGTGCGACGGCACATACCTCGAAGATCAGGACAAATTCCGTCTTTCCGGCATTTTCCGCGATGTGTATGTTCTTTCCCGTCCGGAAAAGCGCATCGGGAATTACCGCATAACCGCCGAACCGGACAGCACGATGAAGTTCGGCATATTCCGCATTTCCGTGCAGGGTGCGGACGCGAAAGTGCGCCTGTATGACGGCGATAAGATGATATGCGAGGGAAACGTGACTGACGGCGGAACGTTTGAACGCACAGTCGGTGATGTGAAGCTGTGGTCTGCGGAAAGTCCGTACCTCTACCGCCTTGAGATCGCAACGGACAGTGAACTGATCGGTGAAATGATAGGTTTCCGCAGAGTGTGCATTGAGGACGGAGTTCTGAAACTCAACGGACAGCACATCAAGATATTCGGCGTGAACCGTCACGACAGTTACCCGGACACAGGTTACTACGCGGACAGAGCGAAAATGCGGCGCGACCTCACACTTATGAAGCTGCACAATATCAACGCCGTGCGAACTTCCCATTATCCGAACGCGCCGGAGTTCTATGCTATGTGCGACGAACTGGGACTGTACGTTATCGACGAAGCGGATATCGAATCCCACGGCTGTGTGAACGTGTATAACGATCTGCACTGGAAAGATCCCGCCGGCTACAACGGAATAGCGCTTATTGCCAAAGACCCGCAGTTCAAAGAAGCGATACTTGACCGCGAACGGCTGCTTGTGACCCGCGATATCAACCGCCCCTGCGTAATTTTCTGGTCACTTGGCAACGAGAGCGGCTACGGCGAAAACTTCCGCGATGCAGCAAAGCTGATAAAGCAGCTGGACAGCACCCGTCCCGTGCATTACGAAAGCACCCACAAGCTTGATGATACTCCCGACGATGTGCTTGATGTGGTTTCGGAGATGTACACTTCTCCCGCCGATATCGAAAAATTCCTTGCGAAAGAGGACGAGAAGCGCCCGTTCATTCTCTGCGAATACTGCCACGCCATGGGCAACGGACCCGGAGATCTTGAGGACTACCACAACCTGTTCATGACCAGCGACAGGCTCTGCGGGGGACTTGTGTGGGAATGGGCTGACCATGCCGTGATAGTCGGCTATACCGATGACGGCAAGCCGGAATACGGCTACGGCGGCGACAGCGGCGAGCGCCACAATGACGGCAACTTCTGCATGGACGCGCTCTGCTATCCCGACAGAACTCCACACACCGGACTGCTCGAAGTGAAGCAGGCATACCGCCCTGTAAGGGTAACTGCGGGTAAGACCGCCGGAACGTTCGTGATAAACAGCCTGCTCCGGTTCATCGACGCGGGAGAATACCTTGACTGCAAGTGGGAGATAACATACGACGGCGGGAAAGCAGCTGACAGTAGTTTCACATTCTCAGTACCTCCTATGGGAAACGCGGAGATATATGTTCCGGAAGCTGTTTCCGCCTTTGAGAAAGACGCGTATATCAGATTCATTTTCACGGCGAAGAACGGTTACGGCGTATTCCCAGAGGGCGCGGAAGTCTGCTTCGATCAGCTGAAGATATACACTGCGGAAAAGGCAGTACAGCCGGTATCGGAGACTGCACCCACATTCACCGGAACTCCGCTTGAATACCGAATAAAAGCCGGAAGCGCAGAGTATGTGTTCAACCGCCGTACTGCGCAGTTTGACGGCATTTTGGTGAACGGAGAGAATATACTTGCAAAGCCAATGGAGTACAACTTCTTCCGTGCGCCGACAGATAACGACACGATGAAAGACGATTGGTACGGCGCACATCTCAACGACTACATTGTGAAGGTATATGAGACAAGCATCGCGGAGAAAGACAACTGCGCCGTTATCCGCGTAAAACAGTCCTTCGGCTGGAGCATACATCAGCCCTTTGCGAGAATGGAAGCCGAATACCGGATAGAGGGTGACGGCACGCTCGACATCTCCTGCACTGCCGAGACTTCGAACAAGGTTGAGTTTTTGCCGAGATTCGGACTCAGGCTGTTTATGCCCAAAAGCTTTTCCGCTGTGGAATACTACGGTTACGGAGAGTGTGAAAGCTACATCGACAAGCACCTCGCGTCATACGTCGGCAATTTCCGCTCGGATATCGCGGATATGCACGAGGACTACATCAGACCGCAGGAGAACGGTTCTCACTATGGCTGCACGCGAATGACTGTGCATGGCGACAAGACAGCACTTTCGTTCACAAACCCGGAGGGATTCTCGTTCAGCGCGTCGGAGTACACGCAGGAAGAGCTTGCGAAAAAACGCCACAACTTCGAGCTGGAAAAGTCGGAGTACAATGTTATCTGCGCGGACTTCGCAATGGCGGGAGTAGGTTCTCACGCCTGCGGACCGGAGCTTGCGGAGAAGTACAGAATAAAGCTGCCGGAAATAACCGGAGAAATACGGATCAAGCCGCAGCTGCGAACTTGACAGCAAAACCGCGTATCTGCAAAAAGCAGGTACGCGGTTTTGGGGTTATTATGCCGGCTCAGCGGGATCAAAGTCCGCAGAGAGCCTTTGTATCTCTTGCTATAAGCAGTTCCTCGTTGGTAGGTATTACCCATACCTCGGTCTTGCTGTCTGCTGTGGAGATCTTGCAAAGCTTGCCGTGGATAGTGGAGTTCAGCTGTTCGTCGATCTTTATTCCGAAGTAATCCATGTCGCGGCAAACGTCACGTCTTACGAGATCGGCATTCTCACCGATACCGCCTGTGAAGATAACTACATCGAGTCCGTTCATTGCGGCAGCGTAAGCACCGATGTACTTCTTGATACCGTAGCGGAGGATCTCGCCCGCGAGGATAGCGCGCTTGTTGCCTGCCGCCGCTGCCGCTTCAACATCGCGGTTATCGCTGGAAACGCCGGAAACACCCAGGAAACCGGACTTCTTGTTTAAGTATTCAGCCATTTCGGGAGCGGAAAGACCGAGCTTGTCAGCCACAAATGTCACAGCGGAGGGGTCAACGCAGCCGGAGCGTGTTCCCATGAGAACGCCGTCAAGGGGAGTAAAGCCCATGGAGGTATCAACGGACTTGCCGCCGTCAACCGCTGTAATAGAGGAGCCGTTTCCGAGGTGGCAGGAAACTATCTTGAGGTTTGCGAGATCCTTGCCTGTCTCCATTGCGTACTTCATTGTGACGAAGCGGTGAGATGTACCGTGGAAACCGTACTTTCTTACGGCATACTTTTCATATACTTCATAGGGCATACCGAACATATATGCCTTTTCGGGCATTGTCTGGTGGAACGCGGTATCGAAGATAACAGCCTGCGGAACGGAAGCCGGAACTACTTTCTTGCAGGCACGCAGAGCGAGTGCGTGACCGTGGTTATGAACGGGAGCAAGCTCTCTGAGATCGTCGATCTTGTCGATGACCTCGTCTGTAACGAGTACGGACTTCGGGAAAACTTCCGCGCCCTGGACTATTCTGTGACCTACGGCTGCTATCTCGGACATATCCTTGATAACGGCAGCATCGCCGGTGGTGAGAACTTCAACGACTTTCTCAAAAGCCTCTGTATGAGTGGGAAATTCGCAGTCAGCCTCGTACTTTCTGTCATCAAATGTGGAGTGCTTGATATGACCGCCGATACCTATTCTCTCACAAAGACCCTTTGCGATCACCTTTTCGTCGGTCATTTCGATCAGCTGATATTTCAGTGACGAGCTGCCCGCATTGATTACCAAAATGTTCATTCTTTTTGTTTCCTTTCAGATTTGATAGAACCGTGTATTTCACGGTAAAATATTACCTATTAATTTTACACTATTTCACGAAAAAAATCAATAGTTTTCGGAATTTTTTATAAAAATGCGATACCCGCAGTCTGCGGATACCGCAAGGTTTATTTCTTTTTTCCGTCCTTGATGCTTTTTCCCTCGTCGTAATCGTCAAGGAAGTGGTGATAATCGCCGCCGTCGTGATAGGATATGAGAGTACGCAGGTTCACATTCTCCACGCTGCGGAAGATGTGCATATCCACTGCCGGATCAACGGCGCGGAGCTGTTTTAACAGCTGTTTTATCTCCTGCCTCTTGGAACCGCCGTCGCCGCTTGCGGTTATCGTTTCCGTAACGCTGCACGCGCAGTTCAGAAAGCTAAGCCCGTTCACGTCCCGCCATCTGATTATATCCTCCTCACGGATCATATACATGGGGCGGATAAGCTCCATGCCGGGGAAGTTCTCGCTGTGCAGCTTCGGCATCATAGTCTGCATCTGCGAGCCGTACAGCATACCCATGAGTATCGTTTCGATAACATCGTCGAAATGGTGACCGAGGGCGATCTTGTTGCAGCCCAGCTCACCGGCGTATTTGTACAGATATCCGCGTCTCATGCGCGCGCACATATAGCAGGGATTCTTCCCGATGATCTCCACCGCGTCGAAAATACGCGCATCGAAGATCCTCACCGGGATATCCAGAAGCCTGGCGTTCTCGACGATACGCTGCCTGTTCGCGGGCGCGTAGCCGGGATCCATAACAAGGTATTCCGCTTCAAACGGCACCTTGCTGTATTTCTGAAGCTGCTTTACGCACATGGCCATGAGCATGGAATCCTTGCCGCCGGAAATGCACACGGCAATGCGGTCATTCTCCTGTATCAGCTCATAGTTTTTTATTCCCTCAAGGAAACGCCCCCATATCGGCTTGCGGAACTTCCGCACGATCATACGGGTTATTTCCTCTGCTTTTGTCATTTCTTCCACTTTTCCACCTGTATTATATGATGTAGAACCAGTCTGTGTCGCTGCCGGAGGAATTTCCGCTTCCGGAACCGCTGCCGCTGCTGAAATTGTACTTGAGTTCCTGATTCACAACGCTTACCTTTGCGCCTGCCGGAACAGATTTGGTAATGAACGCATTGCCGCCGATAACAGCGTCTTTTCCGATAACCGTGTTTCCGCCGAGAATGGAAGCACCGGAATAGATAGTCACGTTATCCTCGATAGTGGGGTGACGCTTCTTGCTGCGAAGATTCTGTCCGCCGCGTGTGGAAAGAGCGCCGAGGGTAACTCCCTGATATACCTTTACGTTATCGCCGATCTCTGTTGTCTCGCCTATAACTATGCCGGTGCCGTGGTCAATGAAGAAATATTTGCCGATAGACGCACCGGGGTGAATGTCGATACCGGTGACGCTGTGTGCGTACTCGGTCATTATGCGGGGTATCAGCGGGACTCTCAGCAGGAACAGTTCATGTGCGATACGGTTCACAAGTATTGCGAACAGTCCGGGGTAGGAATAGATGATCTCGTCCTTGTTATATGCGGCGGGGTCTCCCTCGAATGACGCTTCCACGTCAAGTTCGATGTACTCGCGGATCTTCGGAAGCCTTCCGAGAAACTCAAACGTGATGTCCTCGGCTTTCTTCGCTACGGTAAGTTCATCTGCATCACTCAGCTCCTCGTCATAGCGCAGGACAATGGATATCTGACGTATCAGCTTGAAGATGATGTCCTCGGTGAGCATGGATATGTTGTTGCGCACGGTATATACGCGGTAGGATTTATTGCGGAAATAGCCGGGGAAAATGATCTTTCTGATACTGTAAATTATCTCGATAACAACGTCCTTATCCGGGTGATCGAAGCTCTTTACCTCGTCGATGACCCTGCCGCCCTCATAGTCCTCAAGCAGAGTTTTCACAAGAACGTTTATCCTGTCCTCAATCTGTTTCATGGTATCCTCCGTAAGCATACTGTTTTGATAGTAATAGATACTATTTAATTGTATTATATGCGTTTACAAGCTTCAAGTCAATGACCGCCCGTGATTTTTGTCTCATTTTCCAATTTCCGGCATATTGCGGCAAAGTTTTTGTCACAACAGCACAAAACAATATGTAGTCGATTTAATCAGAGTTTACAGGCATTTACGGCTTTTGTTCATATTTTTGGAGTAATGTTCATACAAGATGTTGACAAAACGTTTTTTTTGTAGTATAATGTAGTTTGATATATAGTGCAGTGAAATATTGCTGCATTACGCGCAGAATTGAAAGAATCAGACATATATATTATACATCAGACGTTGTTCGGAACGGAGATCACTACTATGCAAATCAACAGTCGTTTTTCAGGAAGCCTGCTTTCCCGTGCGGCAGCCCTGCTGACAGCCGCGGCGATACTCATTTTCGCTCTGCCGTATATCTCGGCTGACGCTTCGGCGGTAGGCTCCGTCATATATGACAAAGATTCAAAACTCGGCTACACGATAGATGTATCCGCCGACGGAAAGTTCACCGCCACGATCTGCGAATTCATCCCCGACAACAAGTTCGATTCGGTTTACGACATCAAAATACCGGATACCATAAGCGCGGTAAAGTACCCTGTAACAGCGATAGCTTCCAGCGCTTTCAGCAGCTTCGTTTCGAGAGCGAACATCAGAAGTGTCTCCATTCCGAACAGTGTGCAGACTATCGGAGATTATGCTTTCAGTGACTGCACCGGTCTTGAAAAAGCCGATCTCTCCAACTCCCTTACAAAGCTGGGGACAATGGCATTTGCCGGGTGCATTTCGCTAAAGGAGATAAAGACTCCCGATACTCTGAAAGAGATCGGCTATGCGGCATTCTCCGGCTGCTCCGCAGTTCAGAAACTTACGCTTTCAAAAGGACTTACATATATCGGACAGTCCGCTTTTTCCGGCTGTACCGGTCTTAAAACCGTTGAGATACCGGACAATGTTGTCAATATCGGTTCTTCGGCATTTGAGGGCTGCACAGGCATCAACTCACTCAAGCTGTCCAAAGCTCTGACCGCAATAGACGCCTACGTTTTCCACAATTGCAGTTCACTGATAACCGTGGAGATCCCCGATTCCGTCAAGTCAATAGGAAACAACGCGTTTGCGGGCTGCGTAAGCCTGGCTTCTATAAATGTCCCGAACTCCGTTGAGTCGATAGGAAACAGCGCGTTCTCCGGATGCTCCAGCCTCGGCGCGGTCATACTCCCGCCAAATCTCGAAAACATCAGCGACGGTGCGTTCTACGGCGCACCCGTGACTATCTGGGGATATTCAAATTCCTATGCCGAAAGCTACGCCCACAGAAACAACCTTAACTTCCAGTCCAGCGGTTCCGTTTATACCGTAACTTTCTCCGCCGACAACTACAACGCTACCGTGAACAACATAGCTATCCGCTCCTCCAAGAACACTCTGGTCATTCCGCCCTCAAGCGTGACAAAGGGCGAACAGCTCACGATCAACGTTACGGCTCCTCAGGGTTTTGACGTGAACTACATCACGATCAATGATGCGCCTTTCGCAAACGGCTCCACATTCACAGTAGCCGAGAGCGATGTGAACATTTTCGTTTCCTACAAAGCCAAGGAACAGACGACAACAACCACTTCCGCTCCCGTGACCGCGGCTCCCACATCGTCAGCAGCAACTTCCGCAACTACAGCCGCGCAGGTCACAACTGTACCGCAGACAGCCTCGTCGTCTCAGACGACTGCTCCCGTTCCCTCCTCGACCCCCTCTTCCGCCGAGACAACTTCTCCCGCGGACGACGGCAGCAGTTCGGATTCCTACATAAAGGTTGACAGTGATCTTGAGGACATAAACGGCGAAAAGGTGCGTATAGTTTCAAAGCGCGAAAACTTCATAGGACCCGCCACCGTGCGCATAACCAATACTGCCGAAGCATACGAAGCCGCAAGCAGCGCTTCGGAATCTCTCGATATCGACAACGCTATGTACTACGCCTTTGATATCAGCCTGCTGGATCAGAACGGCAGGGAGAATCAGGGGATCCTCGCAAGAGGTACGATCACATTCCAAATGCCGGTTCCTAACGAACTTCTTCCCTATGCCGACAAGATCAGGGTATATCACATAGTCGATGAAACGCCGGAACTTATCAGAAGCAGCATCATTGAGGACATTTCCGGTGTAAAGAGAGTACAGTTCGAGAGCGACAGCTTCTCGCCTTATATGCTTATTGCGGAGACCGAGGAAGAGTTTGTCCCCGTGATAAACGAGGAGGAACCCGGCGACGACGCTTCCCTGCTCCCCGATGATTCCGATGATACGACATCAGTTGCTGTGATCGAGGACGGCGATGATAACACAGGCTCCGGGAGCGGCAGTGTCACCCCCGATGCGCAGGTCGTGAACGACAAGCCGTCGTCCGGCAATACGCCCGCCTCAACGGTAAACTACAACGGTAATATCAATCCCCACACAGGCGCAATTGTTGCCGGCACCACGATCTCGGGACTCGCCCTTATCTGTATCCCGCTTGTGCGCAGCCGCAAGAAAAGAAAACGCGCAAAATCCCGCTGACATACGCCGGCTGTATTGCCTGTATTGTTTCCGCTAAACAGTGTTCATTATGGATCAATGTTCCCGGCTATGGAGGTATCTTTTTGCTGAAAGACACGTTTTTACAGAGCGTGGTGCAGATAAACTGCATACCCGTTCTGATCATAATTTTTCTGTTTTTCTTTCTGAAAACCAACTATCAGTACGAAAAAGCTATCACGAAGCAGTTCATTCCCTCTGTCATACTTCTGCTGTGCCTTATAGTCATCGACAATATCGACTACTATGCATACGACATTCTCGCCGGAATTGAATCCGCGGATACGTTCCACAGATTCATAGCAATGCTCGGCTACGACATTCGCATCATACTCATGGCAAGCCTTATCGCTATTTCCGCAAAACGTATCTTCGCGGGAAAGCACTCGATCCTGCTGACATATCTTCCGGCGCTGATAAATGTGGTGATACTGCTTCCCTGCCTGTTCACGGATATTTTCTTCTATTACAATCCGGACGGCACTATCGGACGCGGTCCTCTGGCTTACGAACCGCATTTCCTGTCCGCTGTATATATGATGTTCCTGTTCGCTGTGGGAGTAAGCTGCCGCCGCCGTGCAAAATACACGGAAATGGGTTTTCTGATCCTCTCCGGAACGCTTACGATCGCGGGATTCTTAGCGGAATTCCTGTTCTCGCTGAGAGGGATACTGATAGGCGTTGTTGCGCTTGATATCACATTCTACTATCTGTATCTGCATATCGAGCATTTCCGCTTCGATGCGCTCACCGGCATACTCAACCGTGACGCGTTCATAGCAGATGTATCGAAGTATGGAGGAAGAGGGATCATTTCCCACGTTCTCAGCATTGACCTCAACGATCTGAAAAAGCTGAACGACACCTACGGTCACAACGAGGGCGACAAGGCTCTGAGAGCCATAGCGTTCGCGCTTAACAAAAAGTGCCTGCCCGGAAGCTTCGTTTACCGAGTAGGCGGCGACGAATTTGCCGCGATCTGCATAAACCGCCGCAACGATGAAGCCGAGAATATGATAGCGGAGATGTATGCCGAAGTCGAAAAAGCCGGCTACTCTTGTGCGATCGGCTGCTCAGAGTGGGACAACAACAAAACATTCACCGAGATCTACAAGGAAGCGGACGACAAGATGTACAGCAGAAAGCGTGAGATGAAGCAGGGTCGAGACTTCCAGACAGCATAAGACATAACGTTATCTTACAAAAACAGCACCCGGCGTTTTCCCGTCGGGTGCATTTCTTATGAATTGATTATTTCAATGTCCAGCAGACACATTCCCTCGGCAATAGTAATTGCGAGTTTGTCGCTGTCACAGGGCTGTATCGGCACTGTCACCTCTGCAAAATCATCATAAGCATCGCAGATCGGTGCCGATATCTCCGCTTTTATATCACCTGCTCCGACAGTGACCTTACCCTCGCCGAGAAGCGACGAAACACGCATCTTCACGGCTTTCGCTCTTGTCAGATCGACTCCGCAGTATTTAAGTTTTCCTACCCAATGAACGGCGCGCACATAGTCACGCGCGAGTCTGCGGGAACGGTATATCCTGATATCCTCATGCTCCTCAAAGCTGTCAGCCGTGAAGTATGCGGGACGCTTGCCGACAGTCTCACCCTCGATCAATGCTGTTGCAGTCACGCGGATATCCGCGCTCGACAATCCCGCGGCAAAGGTGTATGTGCCTTGCTCCACGATCATTCTGCCGCTGCGCACATCATAAACGCGCAGGATATGTCCGGGGATCGCAATTTCGGCAGTCACCGTCTCCCACGCTTTCACCGGCACGCGCTCAAATCCGCAGAGTTTTTTCTTCGGCAGCGGTATCAAGCTTTCGCTGCCCTCCGACAGACGGTATATCTGGACTGTGGCAGTCCCGTCTGTACCGGACTTGTTGGTTACTGCAACGACAGCGGTACAGCCGTTCTCCCCGCGCTTTATGCGGAACTCGCCAAGCTCAAACTCCGAGTATGTCAGCCCGTGTCCGAACGGATACAGCGGCGAACCCTCGAAATACATATATGTTGTTCCGGCTTTTGCAATGTCGTATTCGTGGATATCCGGCAGGTCGCGCTCCGACTTATACCACGTCAGCGGCAGGTGTCCGGAGGGGTTGTTCTTTCCGGATATCGTCTGTGCAACGGCAGTCCCGAGGTGCGCACCGGCATGGGTTGTGTACAGTATCGCGGGGTATTCCTGATCGGCGGTGTTTATCGAATACGGATAACTCGATATCAGCACCATTACCGCGTTTGAGCAGTCGTACAGGCGCACCTCGCTTTCAAGTGTCAGCGAAGTGCGGTCATAGCACTCTTTCGCTGTCTGCACGGGGTGGTTGCCGGTGCAATAAACCACAAGGTCATTCTCCGCCGACAGCCTTTCCGCGCGTTCATAGCCGGAACTCACATATTCTATCTCAAAACGGTTGGCCGCAGTTGCCGCACACTGTTTCTCAAACGCAAGCCCGCCGTTTTCGGTAAGCGTCAGCCGTTTGTGGAACTGAAAGTCCTCGATAATGCTGCTGTTGGCATATTCATAAATACTGAACGTCTCGCGTGTAAACCAGTCGAATATCACTTCATTGTGCAGTTTAAGCGTGTCCGCGTCCATACGCAGATACTTCCCGTACTTCACGGAGTACAGGTTCTTCCAGTTCTCTCCCCAGCTCTGAAGCTCGAACTTCTCTGCGTCACCGACAGTATCCGAATCCGCGTGAACGGTACCGTCCTCATGCACGGAAAGATACTTGCCGTTGGGAGCCTTTACCGCGATGATATCCCACAGGCTGTCATACACAACTTCCGAGTCGGGGAACTCCCGCTTTACGCCCTCGAAAACGGACACTGCCCCGGTGAAATAACCGGTGTACCAGTCGCGGAGATTGCAGTCTGCAAGCGCTCCTACGACTGCTATCTTCTTCGGCGCGGTCTTTACCGGCAGAAAACCGTCGTTTTTCAGCAGTACTACCTGTTCCAGCGCGGCACGCAGGTTAGTCTCACGATGTTCGGGACAGTCGATGATGCTTTTGTCAATGCTGTCAAAGGTGCAGTTCTCTGAAAGCTGCCCCAGCCGCAGCCTTGCAGCGACAGTACGCACTATTGAGCGGTCAATGTCCGCCCATGTGACAAGTCCGCGTTCAACAGCACGTTTTGCGGCAGCACGGACTATCTGCTCACCGTCGGTCATTACGTCGCAGCCGCCTTTCAGCGACATTGCAAACGCTTCCGCCATGCTGTCACAGCACTTGTGCGCGGTCACATTCTGGGACATATCGCCGCCGTCACTGACAGCGAACCACATACCCCACTGCTCTTTGAGTATGTTCTCAACATCGGGATTCGCTATCCCGGGCTGTCCGTTTATCTCGTTGTACGCTGTCATAACGCTTTTCGCGCCGCCGTTTCGGATAGCGTTCTCAAACGCGGCGTAGTAATACTCATGTTTCAGACGAGGCGGCAGGAATGCGTCACAGTCCCCGCGGTCATTCTCATTGTTGTTGGCGCAGAAGTGTTTAAGCGTGGGAACGGTCATGCGGAATCCGTCCGCCGTTTCACCCGCCATACCCGCAGTGTACTGCGCAGTCAGTTCTCCCGCAAGCATCACGTCCTCGCCGTAGGCTTCCTCGGTTCGCCCCCAGCGCGGGTCGCGCTCCATATCGACTGTGGGTCCCCACAGCATAAGCCCGCCCTTTTTCTCCTCGTTGTAGTATGCGCGGGCTTCTTTCCCGGCGATCTCACCGAGTTCACGCAAAAGCTCACGGTCAAACGTGGCTGCAAGTCCCACCGGCTGCGGGAAAACCGTGGATATCTTCTCCGGCTCGCGTCCCACATAGCCGCGTGCTACTTCTGTCCCTATGTAAAACTCCGGCAATCCCAGACGCTCAACAGCGTTCTGGTGTGTGGAAAGCATACCGAGCTTTTCTTCCTCAGTCATCTGAGCAACTATTTCCGATGCGCGCTTTTCAAATCTGTCCATATTGACCTCCGCAGATCAGTCGTGCCGTTCATTCTCGTTTTTGTACATCTCGCAGAACCGCCCGGAAAAAGACGGTTCCTCTCCTCCGGCGTACAGGTGCGAAATATCACCGAATCCGCTCATGCGGAATGACGCTATGCCCTCGCGGCGTTCCTCGGTGCAGAGCGTCGTCACCGATGTGGGCAGCGATATCGCGCCGTGCCACAGAACCATAGGTGATACTCCGATAATGTGACCGACAAGCACGCAGGTCACTCCGAAGTGGCAGAAGAACACCAGCGTGTCGTCATTCGGACATACCGCACGGTAGTAATTCCCGCAGCGCTCATATCCGTGAGCCGCGATTATCCCGTCAAGACCGTCGGTCACCCGCTTCACATATTCCCCCATATCCGCGGAGCGCATCATGGGAACATTCACCCACCCGTCCTTATCGTAATACTCTCGTACAGCAGTCCACTCCGCCGGGAGCTGATCCCAAGCAAGACGCTTTTCACCGGTTTTCGGATCGCGCACATCGGGGGTGTCGAATTCCCGCAGCCAGTCGTGTATCTCTGCTTTGCGTCCGAGTCTCTCCAGCGTGTATGACGCGGTTTTACGCGCACGTCCGAGGGGCGAGCAGTATAGATCCTTAATATCGAGACGCGTGAGCCTGTCCGCCAGCAGTTTTGCTTCACGTTCCCCTTTATCCGTAAGCGTATCATGCTCATAGTCAGGGTCTCCGTGACGTACTATAATCAGTTTCATATTGTCACCTCGCTATGTTTCAGAAGTATGATACCATAAATAAGAAGCTGTGTCAAGCAAAAAATATCCCCGTACTGTGCAGTACAGGGATATTCTTGAAAATGGAGGGTAAAAGAAGTGAAACAAACTACAGGATGTAGTAAAGATAGTTTCCGTAACTTCGCAGGGACGCGCGTTTGCAGAAGAAACGAGCGTAACAAGCGACCTTCATTCGCAAAACTGTTCGAGAACAGTTTTAAGCGCGTTCGCACTCGCGTTATGGATCTTCGCAACGGGGAAGCGATGCTTCTCCGCCTTTTTGTTTACCTGATTCGCCATTTTATGGGAGCAGGTATTTGTGAACATAACCACAAGATCGGGTGAACCCAGCTTGTTTTCAAAATCCGCGGGCATCTGTGTAAACACTTTTGCCTTACATTTGTAGCTTCCGCAGATCTCCTTGTACTTCGCGGCCATTCTGTCATTGCCGCCTACAACAACTACACTCATATATACTCCTTAATTCGGGGATCATACTCTTGCAAGTTAGCGTATGCTAACCTCTATGTATATGATAACACAGTTTTTTTCTTTTGTCAAGAGTTTTTTGTAAAAAAGATAGTCCGCCGCATAATAATTGCGGCGGATCCATGTATTAATCAGTATTCAAATCTGAATGAGCGGAAGTCGAAATCGCAGCCCGGCAGGAAAATGAACGAGACCTTCACCTTTCCTGAAACGCCGTCAAGCGGGAACTCACGGGGAGTGTAGTCCTCCGCGCCCGCGAAGTCGAACACGAACCGTCCGCCATGCTCACCGTCAAGCATCACCTGTATGCTGTTCACGGGGAGCCTGCTCCTGCCCGTGATAACAAGCTTCTGCGGAGCTTTCGCGGTAAAGTCGAACTCCCCGAATGACAGTATCACGTTGTTGCCTATGCCGGTCACTTCGTTTTCACCGACAGTGAACTTGTCGCCGTAGATGCTTTCGCGGTTCACTGCGGATATCTCAGATGTCTCCTTTGCACGCTTCGTGAACAGAAGTCCGCCGAAGTCCGCCTTGCGGACGGTCTCAACACTTACTGTGCGGACTCCCCGCAGCACTTTCGTGAGTGTGTATGTTTCCGGTTGGAACTCCAGCCAACGCGACTGCTCGCAGTAAGAGAACTCCCCGATAAGCTCGCCGTTTTCCGGCGTACCGTCATAAACGCGTATCGGCATGGGTTCGTTGGTTTCCGTAAATACCGGCAGCGTTATCTCGTCCGTACCGACTTCCCCGAAATCGATGTTCCCGATACCGAACCAACCGCCGGAAATTCCGGTACGGACGCCGTGTTCAATGCCGTTCTTCACGTCGCCGCCGGACAGCGTGTACAAGCCGCCCTCTATCAGCGAATACGGGTCGTGGAAAGCGCTCCCCAAGCCCTCGCCGGTGAGCTTCACCACCGTCATAAGCCGCACTTTGTCACTTCCGTTTCTGCAAAGCGCCCGCAGATAAAACTCCCCGTCGCTTATGCACTCCACGGTAACGCTGTCCGCGTCCGATGACACTATCCGTGCAAGCTTGGTCTCTATGCCGTTCACGCTCGTAAGGCGGTAGGTAATGTCGCGGTAAGAAGCGTCTGACGGGTGCAGTACAGTTTCAAAACGCATAGTCTTTCTATCCGGGGTAAACGTCCTGCTCTCGCTTATAAGCTCTATCTTCCGGACGGGAATATCATTCGCCTCGTCCGGGCAGTCTGCGGGGTACGGCTTGTTTTCCTGTATGCAGGAAATGCCTTCCGGCACCTCGGCGGGAACTGCGTGAAGCGTAAGTTCCGCTCCCCGCGCAGAGGGCGAAGTGATCTTCACATTTATGTCTCCCGCATAGTCACGGGCAGCAATTATCGCAAGCAGCTTCCCGGAGAAAAGCCGCCGCGAAGTCCCCTTGTACTGTTCGAGATCGGCAGAATCGCCGTTGTCGAGACCGATGAGCCGTCCCGCGCCGTTGACTTCCACATTCACGCGGTCGGAGGCGTTCGAGACAAACTCTTCGTCCCCGTCTGTCGCGGAGATCTCCACGAATATCAGGTCGCGCCCGTCGGCTTTCAGCTCCCACTTGTCCGGCACTGCCGCAAGTCTTGCGGTATCTCCGAAGCTGCGCCGCGTCTCACGGGCTTTCTCCTGCCCGTCCGAGTCATATCCCACCGCAAGCAGTTCCCCGCACTCATAAGCAACTTTCGCGTCCATAAGCAGTTCTTTCCCATGCTCACGGTCAAAGGACTGCTCCTTTATGAGCCTGCCGTTAAGATACAGCGCGACTTTCGGCAGATTTGAAGCCACGCGGACATCTATGATATCGCCCTCGGAGAAGTCCCAGTGCGGGAAGATATGCACGAAAGGCGAAGTATTGCCGTCCGTCCATGCTCCACGGAACACATACGCGCCGTCCTTCTCGAAGCCGGCGGTGTCGAACTGCCCGAAGTAGCTGTTCTTGCTGTCGTAGGGGGTAGGCTCACCTATGTAGTCGAAGCCCGTCCAGATAAACTGACCTGCGCAGTAGCCCGCGTCACGGTCACGGGTTATGCACCACTCCCAGTTCTTCGCCGCCCATATCGGGGAGCCGTTGCCGAGAGCGGAGCACTGCCCGTCGTCGTCGCCCAGATTCGCCTGCTCCAGCGGGAAGTGGTATATCCCGCGGCTTGTGACTATCGAGGAAGTCTCGCTGCCGTAGATACAGCGGGTCGGGTAGGCGGCATGGTCATGCTCGTACAGCTCCTCGGCGTAGTTGTACCCCGCAAGTCCGAGGATATCGGCGCAGCGCTGTCCGTTCTCCGTGCGCATCTGATTGGAACCGATAGTCACCGGCGCGCCGCAGCGCGGGTCATTCTGCCGTACAAGCCGCTTCATCAGCGCTGTGAGTTCCTGTCCGTGCTCGTCCGCGCCAGTATCGGGAATCTCGTTGCCGATGCTCCAGCCGATAACACAGGGGTGATTTCGGTCGCGGCGTATCCACGAAGCTATGTCGCGCTCCCGCCATTCCCTTGCGAAGCGAACATAGTCGAACTCTGTTTTCGGTATCTCCCACACGTCCGTGAACTCCGACAGCACCAAAAATCCCATTTCGTCAGCAAGCCCGAATAGTTCCGGCGCGGCGGGATTGTGGGAAGTGCGTATCGCGTTCACGCCCATTGTGCGCAGCTTTTCAAGCTTGCGCCGCAGGGCGGTCTTGTTCACTGCCGCGCCGAGAGCGCCAAGATCGTGGTGCTCGCAGACGCCGTGTATTTTGAGGTGTTCGCCGTTTAAGAAGAAGCCCTTGTCCGGGTCGAAATTTATGGTGCGGAAACCGAACTCTGTCTCGGAAGCATCGATCACCTCTCCGTTTCTGAGCAGCTCCGCGCGGCAGGTGTACAGCACACCGTTCCCCCCCACGTCCCACAAAGCGGGTGAGCTTTCGCGAAAAGTGAACGTGTTCACCGAGTATCTGCGCCCGTCCCGCACCACGAGCGCGGGAAGCTCTCCCCTGTCCGCGGCGGTAAGCGGCAGGACTGCCTTTTCGCGCAGTTCCCCGCCCTGCTTTCCGTACAGTATGTGCAATGAATGACCGCAAGCCTGCTCGGTATCGGGGCGTTCCGCTTCAACGGAAACGGTCACGTCCCAGCAGTCCCCGCTTTTCTTCGTTGTTACATATATGCCGTCGTGCAGGATATGCGTTTCGGGGTATCTGCAAAGCCACACATTGCGGTAAATGCCCGCGCCGGAGTACCAGCGGGAGTTGGGAGCGCGGTGATCGACACGCACCGCGATGACGTTCTCTCCCTCGCGGAGGAAGTCGGTGATGTCCGCGTCAAAGGTGGTGTAACCGTTCTTCCACTCGAAAGCCTGCACGCCGTTGACATAGACGCGGCTGTCCATATACACGCCCTCGAACCGGAGCGCCGTGCGCTGTCCGTCGTTCCTGTGGACGCAGGTGCGCCTGTACCAGCCTGTCGAGTTCCTGTACAGATCTTTGGTGTCGTATATCAGCCAGTCGTGCGGGAGATCGACGGGCTGCCAGTCCTTCGCGTCCTCATAAACTGTATCGATCGGGCAGAGCGCAAATTCCCACTTGTCGCAGAATAGTCTTCGTTTCATAAATTTCTCCTTTTGCGGACACAATAACGGCTGCCGCACGGTCAATTCCGCCTTCGGCAGCCGTTTACATCGTCGATTTTCGTATGAGCATCTCAAATCCGAGCATGGTCTCACGGGAAGTCTCCTTACCCTCAAGCATATCCAGAAGCAGCGTAGCGGCTGTCGCGCCGAGGTCTCCCGCTCTGAAACGCAGCGCGGTTATCGGCGGCGAGTTCATGTCGAGGTACATACTGTTGTAGAAAGAAGCAACGCGGATATCGCGCGGTATCACCTTTCCGATAGATGCAAGCATATTGACAACGTGCATACATATCATATCGTCGCCGCAGATCACGCAGCCGCACTCCCGCTGGAGAAGGTCGTCTATCACCCTGCGCAGCTGGAGCTCCCCGTTCACGCCGAGGAACACAGTCTGATTCGGGACAGTTGCCCCGGAGGCTTCGACCGCTTTCACAAAGCCGTCATAACGGCTTTTGTTCACGGTCTGCTCCATGCTGCCGATGATAAGACCAAGCTTGTTTGGCTTGTTGTTCATCAGCAGGTAGGATGTAAGCTGACAGCAGCCCTCTTTATGTTCACTGTCGATAGTAACAGCGTCAACGCCGGAGCTCTGCCCCACGGTAACGTAGGGTATGCTCATGTCGGCTAGCAGCTGCTCCATGCTCCCGTTCCGGAGCGGGCGGGTTATGATAACGCCGTCGGCTTTCCGGCTTTCAAGTACACGTTTGAGCTGCGATACATCACCGCGCTCCGTTCCGATAACGAGAGTATCGTAGTTTCTCAGCGCACAGCACTTCGATATCCCCATAAGGCAGGTCTGAAAGAACGGTGCCTCGGTCTCCATATCGTCCATAGGTATCACAACGCCGATATTGTATGTGCGGTTCTCGGAGAAACTCTTGGCGATCATGTTGGGCGAATAGTTCATCACCCTTATACATTCGAGCACCCTGTCTCTGGTCTCGGGACTTACCCTGCCCTTGCCGGAGATAGCCCTTGAAACTGTGGTCTTTGAGATACCGAGAGCCTTGGCTATATCGTCAAGCTGAACAGTACGGCTCACAGAATTATCCATAGTTCATCATCTTTCCGTCAGGACTTTTTCTTCTTGTCCTTCTTTTTCTTCTTGTCGAACTCGTCGGTATTTACGGCAGTCTCCGCTTTCTTCGGCACCGGCACAGCGTTCTCGACAGCGAGATTGCGTCCGTCATCGGGGTCGAAGAGATTGATCGTGCGCTGACGGATACTGAACTCGAAGTCCTTGCGCGCCATCAGCTCGACCTGTGCTTCCTCGTCAAGATCCGCGGTCTGAACGCGCAGTATCACGTCCTTATCCATGCCGCAGTCCGCGTGTATGTGCATTTCGCTTCCCATCATCTCGGTGACTTTCATGCGGGCTTTGATAGTGTTCTTGCTGCCTGCGGGACGTATCAGCAGGTTTTCCGGACGTGCGCCGAGTATCACGTTCTCCGGTACGGAGGAGCGCGCGTTCAGCTTCTCGCAGATGTAGTCCGGAACTTCTATCTCCGCTCCCCGCACATTTACTGTGTACTTACTGCCGTTTTTGATAAGCTTCGCGTCGAAGAAGTTCATCTGCGGAGTTCCTATAAATCCCGCTACGAACAGGTTTGCCGGGTGGTTGAAGAGTTCCTGCGGCGTGCCGACCTGCATAACATAGCCGTCCTTCATTATCACGATACGGTCGCCGAGCGTCATAGCCTCGGTCTGATCGTGGGTAACATACACAAATGTAGTCTGTATCTTCCGGCGCAGCAGGATTATCTCCGCGCGCATCTGATTGCGCAGTTTCGCGTCGAGGTTGGAAAGCGGTTCGTCCATGAGGAACACTTTCGGAACACGCACTATCGCTCGTCCGATAGCAACACGCTGCCGCTGACCGCCGGAAAGCTGCTTGGGCTTGCGTCCGAGCAGTTCCGTGATACCGAGTATCTCCGCCGCTTCACACACTTTCTTATGTATCTCGTCGTTGGGCAGTCTGCGCAGTCTCAGACCGAACGCGATATTCTCGTAAACGCTCATGTGCGGGTACAGCGCATAGTTCTGGAATACCATAGCTATGTCTCTGTCTTTCGGCTCCATGTCGTTGACCACATTCTCACCTATCATTATCTCGCCGCCGCTGATGTCCTCAAGACCCGCGATCATGCGAAGGGTGGTGGACTTTCCGCAGCCGGACGGCCCGACGAGAACTATGAACTCCTTGTCCTTTATTTCAAGGTTGAAATCATGTACGGCAACAAAACCGTTATCGTACTGCTTTTTTACATTTCTGAGCTTAACCTCTGCCATAATGTACTCCTTATCGTTGAATTAACCCTTGACCGCACCGCCGGTAACTCCCTCAACGTAGTATTTCTGCAGCGACATGAACAGCGCCGTTATCGGTATGGATACCAGCAATCCGCCCGCGCAGAATATCGTGAAGTAATTGCTTATATGCTCCTTGTCGAGCCATTTGTAAAGACCGACCGCAACGTTGTAGGCTTCCTCATGACCGAATGTGATGAGCGAAGCGTACATGAAGTCGCCCCACGGCGCTATGAACGCCATCATTATCGTGTAGATGATTATGGGCTTTGCCATAGGCATTATGATACGGAAGAACACACGCGCTCTCGAAGCGCCGTCAATGCGCGCCGCTTCGTCAAGGGACTTCGGGATAGTGTCAAAGAATCCCTTTGCGATGTAGTAGCCCATTCCGGAGCTTGCCGCATAGACGAGTATCAGTCCCGGCACCGCGTTCTCACTGGTAAGTCCGAAAAGCTTCAGAATGAAGTAGGTAGCTATCATGGACAGGAACCCCGGGAACATTCCGAGTACCAGCATAAGGTTCATCAGAAACTTGCGCCCCTTGAATCTCATTCGCGACAGTGCATAAGCCACGCACAGCACTATCACAGTCTGCAATACCGCGTTGAACAGCGCGATAATGAATGTGTTCAGATACCAGTGACCGAAATTGGTCTTAGTGAACAGGAATATGAAGTTGTCAAACGTCCACTGCTTCGGGATTATGTACGTTACCATTGATGTGGATTCCCCGCGGAACGCCTGGAAGATCAGGTAAACGAAAGGAATGAGCCATATCACACACAGCAGCGTGAGAAAGATGTAGATGATAGTCCGGGTAAGCCGTTCCCTGCCCGACTTGCTTCTGTATTTCTTGTTTTCGCTCATTGGAAATCCTCCTCATTCTTCATTGCCGGAGATACGTTGTAAACAATAAGCGAGATCACCGCCACGACGACGAATACCAGAATACCGATGACCGCGGCTATCTTGTAATCGTTGTTCGTGATCGTCAGTGTGTACAGCCACGTTATCAGCAGGTCGGTGCCTCCTGCGCCTCCCTCATACGCCATGGTCTTAGGCGCGCCTGCCGTCAGCAGGTAGATAACGTTGAAGTTGTTTATGTTCGCCGTAAAGCTTGTAAGCAGGTATGGACCCGTTACGAACAGCATATACGGGAGCGTGATCTTCGTGAACTGTCTGAACCCGGAAGCACCGTCAATCTTAGCGCTCTCATACAGGTCGGCGGGAATGTTCATCAGTACGCCGGTAGCTATCAGCATGAGGTACGGGATACCTACCCACAGGTTTACTACCAGCACCATTATACGCGCCATGTCCTGCGTTGTCCAGAACTTTATCTTCTCCGATATCCAGCCCCAGTTCATCAGCACGCTGTTCACGATGCCGTCATCAGAGAACATCTTCGATACCAGCAGCAGCGAAACGAACTGCGGGATAGCGATAGTCATGACGAGGATAGTTCTGAATACCTTCTTGAACTTTATACCCTTGCGGTTGATGCAGATAGCCACGAACATTCCGAGGAAGTAGTTTGAGAATGTGGCAACCAGCGCCCATATCAGCGTCCATATCAGTATCTCGCGGAACGTATAGGCAAACTTGTCGTTTCCGGAAGCGTCGGTCGCAAGCACGGTCTGGAAGTTGTCCCAGCCTACCCAGCCGAACAGCTTATCCGGCGGCAAGTGTGAATAGTCGTAGTTCGTGAACGCTATAAGTATCATAAAGAATATGGGGATTATCGTGAATACAGTGATACCCAGCAGCGGGACCGCAAGCAGGGTCTTGTAGTACTGCTCGTCGGCAAGGGATTTGATGTCGTCCTTGAATGCTTTCGGGCGCACGCCTTTCTGAATGAGCTTCTGCGCCGTGTAGTTCTGCTTTATGTTGGTGTACCACGTCCATAAGAAGCCGATGATTATAAATATGGTAAGCACGCCGTACAGCAGTATTTTAAGGCTGTTGTCCTTGTATATGACCACCGAGAGACCATATTCGTTTGGTGGGCTAAATACAGTCGCCTCCGTGCCGAGGTCTTTCAGCCCGTAGAGATAACCGCCGCCCATGGCAATCATGAACCATACAAACAGACCCTCCATTGCGAGGAAGATGATACCGCGTCCGATCTGATGACGGAATAACTGACCGAAGCCCATTATCAGGAACGATGCTTTGGTTTTCCAGTCGCCGTCAGCGAAGATATGACCGATACCGGCGAAGAATTTTCCGATCGCGCAGATACCTTTCCAGATCCCGAGAGGTATCTTTTTGAGGAAGTTAAGCAGGTTCCCCGGCAGCCGCACAAAGAACTGCCCGATGTCGTACAGCTTTCGCTTCCCGGGCGGCAGCCCCAGATAATCAAGTTCTGAAAGTTTGCTCATAATCAGCCGTCCTTTCGGTGCAACGCATGACAGCAGTTGCAAATGCTTAGTTTATTGAATATGTCCGACGTTTTCGCAGCGGGCAGCGGGCAGCGCCCGCAGGCATTCCGTATCGTAATTGTCTGCTTTCGGCGAGTTATCTGCCTCGCAGCCAATTGTTTTCATTATGTCCGACGTTTTCGCAGCGGGCAGCGCCCGCAGGCGTTCCGTATCGTAATTGTCTGCTTTCGGCGAGTTATCTGCCTCGCAGCCAATTGTTTTAATTATGTCCGACGTTTTCGCAGCGGATGGTATGCAAGTCTCTCCCACTGCGAGGCAGATAATGTGCCCATTGCTGAAAAGTATGATACGGAGAAACAGGCGAACGCCTGTGCCGCAATCCTCCCGCGCCCGCTTTGGAGGACACGAGCGCGGAAGTTAAACCTGCAGCTATCCGTTCCGAAAACGGCGGACAGCGGGGAGATATACTCCCCTGTCCTGCCGTAGTTGCCGCTTATTTTGCAGCCTTGATAGAGTTCTCAAGTTCTGTGAGCGCAGCTGTGAGAGTTGCATCGTCAGCATCTGCATACTTACCGGAGTTGATATCTGTACCGAAAGCGGTCGTGAGATCCCAGTAAGCGCCGGGGTACTGACCCTGACCGGGGCAGAATGCGAGCTGCTCCGCAAGTGCTGCGAGAGCTTCGTTAGACTGTACAGCGTCAGACTTCTGAGCGTTCAGGTTGGAGGGACCCCAGCCCTTTTCCTCAAATCTTGCCATCTGCATTTCCTCGGAAGTGATATAGTCAGCTACGAGGTGGCAGAATGTGAGCTTGTCGGAGTCTGTCTGCGGCTTTACACCTACGAGTTTGAAGCCGCCGAAGCCGCTCATCTGGTAGCTCTGACCGTCAACTGTGAATGTCGGCATCTTTGCTGCGCCGAAGTTGTCACCGAGGAAGTCCTTTACTGTCGCGTAGTCCCATGTTCCGGAAACGAGCGCGCCTGCTGTGCCGCCCTCGGGGTTGAAGAGAGAAGCTGCGCCGTCGGGAGACTGCTCATAGCCCTTGCCCTTGCTCTTCGCCATTTCTACCATTGCCTTCATTGCCGCAAGACCCTTTTCACTGCTGTAGTCGCAGGTGCAGCCTGTAACATTTCCGTCGGTGTCGTAATCGTAGTAGCACTGTGCGCCTGTGCCGAAGAAGAACGCAACATCATACCAGCCGGACTGGATATCCATATAGAAGTTCTTGCCTGCCGCGCCGCACTGCTCGATAATTCCTTCGAGTGTGGAGGGGTCTGTTACAACGGACTTGTCGTAGTAGAGGAAGTAGCCGTTATCGGAAGTCTCCGGATAAGCGTAAACATCACCGTTAAGTGTTACCGCGCCTACGGAACCCGCGTCATTGTTGTTCTTTACATTGTCAAGGAATACTCCGCCGGGTTTGGAGAGTGCGCCTGCCGCAACGAGACGTGCAAGCTGATCCTGTGCAAAGCCGAATACATCTGCGCCTGCTTCAACGTCGGTGAGCATCTGTGTTGTAGCTTCGCCCTCACCCATAGCGGAAACGGTTATGCTGTACTTGCCGTTCCAGTCAGCCTGACCTGCGAGCCAGTCGCTGAGCTTGGTCTGTGTGAGTTCAACGACCTCCTCGGGAGCCCATACGGTTATGGTCTGCTTGTCGCCGGAAGCTGTGCTGTCGTCAGCAGCGGGAGCGGCTGTGGTATCTGCGGGTGCAGCGTCATTTTTTGCCGCAGCGGCAGCTGTTGTTGTTGTGGTGGTGTCACCGCCGGAAGTGCTTCCGGAATTGCCGCAGCCCGCGAATGTGAGAAGTGATAATGCAAGCATTATCGGAAGGGTTTTCTTTGCTGTTTTCATCATCTGTTTGTCCTCCTGAATGTTGTGCGGCAGTTCGCCGCGATTGTTTATCTCAGGGCATTCAGCGCCCTTTATATCAAACGGATAAGCACCGCTTAATAACTGTTATTCCTCGTCCGGGATATCTCCCGAAGCGTCGTCCGGGATATCGTCGCCGGTTCCTTTCTGCGGATTGAGCAGGAAGTCGTCTATCGTTCCCCATGAGCCTTTTCCCGCCTTGACGTAAGCGCCTATCGTGACCGTGCCGCCTTCCGGGACAACAATGTTGTACACCTTGGGGTGCTGCCAGTTTGCGTAGCCGGACAGTTCTGTGCTTGCGGACTGCATCATTCCGAGATCGCCGTTCACCGCCGCAAAGATGTAGATATCCTGCTCGTCACCGCCGTCGCCGCCCTGCACCGAAGCTGTGAGCGAATACGTCCCCGCCGGAATATCGGTGACATTCTGCATAGCCCGGAACTCCGTCCCGTTCTCGCCCCAGAAGTGCAGCGCATACTCGCCTGTCACAGCGTCGAGTGCTTTCTTCTGATAGTCTATCTGCGTGGTCTTGTCGTTTATATTCTCGATCTCCCACATGGAGCGGTCTTCGTCCTCGAAGCTGTAGTTCACCGCGTAATTCGCATCTACCATAGCAACTCTGCAAACGGTTTCCATGCCGCCCGCCGTACCCTTTATCGTATAGGTCTGCGGCTCGCCGTTCGTCATTGCGTCAAGGTCAGCCGGTTCCCACTCAACGTCTATCTCCCGTTCGCTGCCGTCACTGTATATCGCAGCCGCCTTTGCGGGCAGGTTTATCTGCTCTCCGAGCTTAACCGTAAGTTCGCTGTCCTTTATCGCATCCGGGACTATGGGAGCATCGTTGCCTGTACGCACAAGTCCCCATGTTTTCAGAGATTCAAGCGGTTTGCCCGAAAAGTCGAACATCGCCTGGTTTTCCCATGAACTGCCGCCGTAGTAAACTCCCGCGTCGTCCGGGTCATACTCCGCGGAGTAGCTTGAAGCCCAGCCCGCGCCGTACTGCTCCCACAGAGCCGAGCGTTCTTCCCATGTCTCTCCGGGAACGGGCAGCCACGCCGGCTCCCACCAGAACACGCCGATACCGCAGTCTCCGGTGTTGACAACAGCTTCCACGATGTCGCGCAATTCTCTCGACTGCCCCTGTACCGTGAACGGATAAGGCTTTTCGTAGTTCACCACATCTCCGATGCTGTTGCCGCTGCCGTCGCCGTCCTCCAGCGTATATGCGTAGGAAGTCTCTGCAACCATGACTTTCTTGCCGTACTTCTCGTTCACCTGCTTCAGCACGGAGGTGAGGTTGTCGAGAGTGCCGTGCCAGTAGGGGTAATACGATGTAGCGAACACGTCGTAGTCAAGCTTGTAGTATTCAAGCTTTGACGCGTAATTGAGCATATTGTCGGTTGACTCGGGGTTTGTGAAATGCACCGCGACCAGCGCTTCGGGCAGTATCTCTCTCACCGCGCGGGAGCCTGCGTCCATGAGGTAGTAAATGCTCATCCAGATCTTCTCGCCGCTCATTTTGCCGTTGGTCTCGTTGCCGAGCTGCACCATGCCGACGTCCGCGCCCGCTTCCTTTAGTTTGGTAAGGCAGTCCTTTGTATATTCATAGAGAGCCTCTTTTTTCTCCTCTATCTCCATGCCCTCCCATGCTTTCGGACACATTTGTTTGGAGGGGTCTGCCCAAAAGTCGGAGTAGTGGAAATCCGCGAGGAGTTTAAGACCTGCGTCCGCGGCGCGTTTGCCTATCTTACAGGCAGTCTCTATGTCGCAGTTGCCGCCGCCGTAGCCGTTGCCGCTGCCGTCAAAGGGATCGTTCCATATCCTCACGCGTATGTAGTTGACACCCGATTGCGCAAGTGTGTCGAACAGATCGTTTTCCTCGCCGTTGTAGTCATAGAACTTCACGCCCGCGTTTTCGAGGGATATCACACTTGATATATCGCAGCCGAGAGCAAAATCATCGGGCATTCCCTCGACTTTTCTGACGTAGAGCGTATCGCTGGGGATCGCGTTATGCACCGTGGGAGCAGCGTTCTCCGCTTCCGCCGCCGACGTATCGGCAGCCGGGTTTTGTTCCGCGGCGGGAGTCCCGCTTTCCGTATTTCCGTTCGTGCAGCCCGCAGTGAGCAGGACTGCCGCTGCGGCAGCCGCCGCGCAAATCTGTTTCATAGTTTTCATCTGGAAAACAGCTCCTTTTTCATCTCCGGGTGCATACCGCCTTTGTGCAATCGGTTGCGCAATTCTTGTTGATTTAATGATATCACAATTGCGCAGCGGTGTCAATCGACATTTTTTACAAACAAAGTTAATAATTTTTGTGCAATCCGCGCTTACCTCTTTGTCCGAGCGGTATTTCGGGACGTAAAAAGCCCTGTTGCACAAATTTGCGCAACAGGGCTTTCGCACGCTGTAATACAGCAATAAAAACCTTTACCGCTTTCCGAAATAGTTGAGACACATCATTGTAACATCGTCAAAGGGGTCATCGCCGCTGAACATATCCACCTCGTTTTTCAGAGTTTTCAGCAGTTCTTCCGCTGTTTTGTCCGCGTTCGCGTTGAGGATCTCAAGCATTCTGTCCGTGCCGAAGCGCTTGCCCTCAGCGCTCTTCGCCTCGGGAACTCCGTCCGTGTAAAGGAACAGGCTTTCTCCCGGTTCCAGCACAGTCTTGGTATCCTCGTAAAGCATATCTTCCATTGCCGCAATCGGAGGATCGTTATCGCCGACGATCAGTTCGTACTGCCCGCCGGCACGCTTTATCGCCGGGTATTCGTGACCGGCGTTCGAGTATGTGAGTTTGCCGGTGGAGATCTCAAAAACTCCCAGCCACGCCGTAACGAACAGACCGGAGGCATTGTTCTCGCACAGACGGTTGTTTGCGTATTCAAGCACTCTCGCGGGGCTTCTTCCCATGAGTGCGCGATCCTGTATCAGGGTTTTGGCGATCACCATGAACAGCGCGGCGGGGACTCCCTTTCCGGAAACGTCCGCCATAACAAGTCCGATATGGTCGCTGTCTATCTTAAAGTAGTCGTAGAAGTCACCGCCTACTTCCTTTGCCGGGGTCATGGCTGCATAGAGATCCAGTTCCGGTCGGTCGGGGAACTTCCTCGGCAGCATATCCGCCTGTATCTTCGTGGCAACGTTCAGATCGGCTCCGGCGCGCACACTCTCGGCAGTCTTTTTCCCGGTCTCCGCGATGCGCACTTCCGCACTCCGCATTGCAGCAGCCGTCTGTCCTGCAAGAAGCGACAGTTCCCCGCATTTCGGCGCGCACTGCTCCGTCCTGTCGGCAGCAGCCGGATCACCTGTCTGCGCGTATTCTCCCACGCACCCGCGGAGGGCGTTCAGCTTCCGGAGAATGCTGCGCTCCACATAGACCGGAAATGCGGCAGCACACAGAATAAGCGCCGCAAGCACCGCTATCATCGGCATCAGAGCCTCGCCGCCCTGTTTTATGTATGACATCGCGACTATCACGCCGTAAACTCCATTGCCGCCGGTGACCGGGACAGGCTCGGATACCGGCGTGAAGCTTATGACGGTATTTCCGTCATTCACGATCCTGTGTTCATGATTATGGTATGAATCGCTGAACGCTGCGCCGATCTCACTTTTCTCGTTCGTCATATCCGAGAACGCGCGGTCGTTGCCGAAAGGGCTGAACAGACTTCCGCCCATGAACATGATCCCGTTCCCGCCGCTTTTCAGCGGAAGCGCGAAGCATACCCTGCCGGTGCCTAAAGTTTCGTTTGCGTCGTCGAAGATAACAGACCACTTCTCGTAAACATACGCGAGGTACTTTATCTTCACGTCACCGGAGAGTTCATCGAACTTCAGATCACGTCCGAACACCATACCGGGGTACTGCTGCTCAAAAAGCACGCGAAATTCCCGCTCCGCGTCCTCGTAGGATTCGAAGCCCTTCGGGAGCTTGTCGGCGAGACTCGCGGTATTGTCGGAGTAAAACCCGGCGCAGGCTGCGATATCGTCCGTGCTGTGCTGCATAAGGTATGAAATGTGCTCCCCTACATTACGCACATTATCGGCGGTGCGTGCGCGGTCTGCGTTCTTCTGCACCGCGAACGCAGTGATACAGCCGGCTGCGGCAGTCACAACCGATATTATTAAAGATATCACTGCAAACCTGAAAAGCAATGAATGTGTTTTCTTCATATTTCTGAATCCCATTTCTCATTTATGCAAAAACATTGTTGACAAAATGTGCCTCCGAAACCGTTCCCAAAAGAAACACTAAAGCAGTACAACACACGAACCGTGCTGTACTGCCTTATTATATCATATTCCGCGCATAAAATCAAGTGTCAATGCACATTTCCGGGCTGTGCGGCGATCTGTGAGAACCGTCCCGCCGCTGTCACTTTGCAAGCACCGACTCTATCTCCTCAAGCTCGCTTTCCGTGAAATCAAGCCTGTCCAGCGCACTCACATTATCCTGTATCTGCGAGGGCTTGCTCGCGCCAACCAGCACAGTCGCTACCGCTTCGTTGTGCAGCAGCCACGCTATCGCCATCTGCGAAAGCTTCTGACCGCGGCGCTGCGCGAGCTCATTCAGCGCTCTGAGCTTTGCCAGCATCTTTTCGTCAAGCTGCTGCGCTATCCATGTATTTCCCCTGCCTATGCGGGAATCCTCCGGGATACCGTTGAGGTAGCGATCTGTGAGGAATCCCTGATACAGCGGTGAGAAAACCGCAAGTCCCACGCCGTTTTCCTTGCAGTAACGGTCAAGTCCGTCATTCTCCACCCAGCGGTTGAGCATGGAATATGACGGCTGATTCACAACAAACGGGGTTTTCAGTTCTTTGAAGATCTTCATTATCTCTGCCGTCTGAGCCGCGTTATAATTTGATATCCCCACATACAGAGCCTTGCCCTGCCTTACGATATGATCCAGAGCAACAGCAGTCTCCTCGGCAGGCGTATCGGGATCGTAAACGTGATGATAGAAGATATCCACATAGTCAAGTCCCATGCGTTTGAGACTCTGATCGAGTGACGAGATAAGGTACTTGCGGCTGCCGTTCCTGTCGCCGTAGGGACCGTCCCACATCTCATACCCGGCTTTCGTGGAGATGCACAGTTCGTCGCGGTAACGTCCGAGTCCGTGTTCAAGCACCTTTCCGAAATTCTCCTCAGCCGAGCCGTTGTAAGGGTGACCGTAGTTGTTTGCGAGATCGAAGTGGGTAATACCGAGATCGAACGCGGTTCGGCACATCGTCTCGACGTTTGCGAAGTCCGAGCCTGCCCCGAAATTCTGCCACAGTCCCAGCGAGATCGCCGGCAGTTTCAGTCCGCTGTTCCCGCAGCGGCGGTATTTCATCTTTGAGTATCTTTCTTCATTCGGTGTGTATGTGTTCATGCTGACCTCCCGTTATATCTCCCGTATTCCATAAAAAAAGTATATCATGACATTGTTGATTTGTCAATACAAACATTCCGCGTTCCGCCATTCCTGTCGTTTGCAGAAAAAATAGATCAGTGTCACATCTACAATTGATTTTTTCCGCAAGCAGTGGTATAATGGAAATATATACACAGAAAGCAGGTGCAGAATGGGCAGGATAAACATAATCGGAGCCGGGCTGAGCGGTCTGTCTGCGGCGCTGACGCTGGCGGAAGCCGGTATCGGCAGCAGACTCATTTCCCTGCAGCGTTCGGAGCGTTCGCAGTCAGTGCTTGCCGAGGGCGGAATAAACGCAGCGCTTGACACGATGGGCGAAAACGACACCGCTGCGGAACACTTTGCGGACACCATGAAAGGCGGGGTATATCTCGCGGATCCGAACGCGGTCGACGGACTTACAAGAAACGCTCCCGCCGTCGTAACACGCATGGCACAGCTCGGAGTCCCTTTCAACCGAACATCGCAGAACGGCATAATGCAGCGCAGCTTCGGCGGGCAGAAGAAAAAACGCACGGCATACGCGAAAAGCAGTACCGGGAAAATGCTGATGACCGCGCTTATCGACGAGGTTCGCAGATACGAGGTGACCGGGCTGATACAGAGATACCCGCATCACGAGTTTATCAGGCTGCTCACAGACGGCGGGAGATGTACGGGAGTACGGATCCGCGATACCGGCACCGGGCTGTGTGCGGATCTTGACGGTGCGGTAATAGCCGCAAGCGGCGGAATGAACGGAATGTTCCCCGGACGCACAACGGGAACGACTATGAACGGCGGAGATGTGACAGCCGGACTTTTTGCGCAGGGAGTTCTGCTCGGGAACCCCGAAATGATGCAGTATCACCCGACCACGATCGGCATACCCGGAAAACGCTGTCTCATCAGTGAAGCGGCACGCGGAGAAGGCGGCAGACTGTACATAATGAAAAACTCCGGCGAACGCTCCTATTTTATGGAGGAAAAGTACCCGGAACTCGGCAACTTAATGCCCCGGGACGTGGTGGCACGCGAGATGTTCTTTGTCCGCAGAAGCGGCGATACCGAGGGCGAAGTGATGCTGGACATGACCGCGCTGCCGGAGGACACATGGAAGAACAGGCTCAGCGATCTGCGCGAGGAAATAATCCGCTATCTCGGCACCGACCCGAAAAAGTCGCCGATCCCGGTGCATGAGGGGATCCACTACTTCATGGGCGGCATTGACGTGAATGAACGGCACTGCACCAACATTCCCGGGCTTTACGCGGGCGGTGAATGCTGCTCGCAGTACCACGGCGCGAACCGTCTCGGCGGAAACTCCCTGCTCGGTGCGATCTACGGCGGAAAAACAGCCGCACAGACAGCGGCAGCCGCATTTACCGACTGTCCGGACAGAGAGCCGATATTCACGGAAATGACTGATCCGCTGCTGGAAGAAGCCCGCGCCGACTTCAGCGAAAGGCTTGCGGTCATACTCTCCGGCGGGCTTGGGATCGTGCGAAGTGAGAAAACGCTCACTGACGCGGTATCGGCTGCAAAAGCCATGGACCTCGCAAACGAGCGGGAGAAAAACCGCCTTGCTCTCGGACTTGCAATGCTCATCGGCGCTCTGGAGCGCAGAGAAAGCCGCGGTGCGCACTACCGCGAGGATTATCCCGAAGCAAGCGAGGATTACAGAAAAACAACCGTTGCGCAGAACTGCGGCGGCGAGATACGCATATCATTCAGGGATATCCCGGAAAGGAGGACCGACCGTGAAGATAACGCTTGACATAACCCGCCGCGAAAGTCCGGACGCCGAACCGTATATTCTCAGTGCCGCTTTTGAGACCGTTACCGGCAGCGAGACTGCGGCATACGCCCTCACATCGCTCAACGCCGATCCGGAGCGCAGGGACGTGAACGGAAAGCCGTTTCCGCCGATACGCTGGGAGAGCAGCTGCCTGCAGAAGAAGTGCGGAGCCTGCGCAATGGTCATCTGCGGAAAGCCCATGCTTGCCTGCGACGCGCGGCTCGAAGCCGTTGCGCGCGGCGGCAGGGTCACGCTGGAGCCGCTGAAAAAGTTTCCGGTCATAGCCGATCTTGCGGTTGACCGCGAGCCGATGTTCGCCGCGCTTGCGGAGATGAAACAATGGCTCGAAGAGCACGGCGAAGTCCGCCCGAAAGAAACAGACCGGGCATTTGACGCGTCCAAATGCCTGCAATGCGGCTGCTGCCTTGAAGTCTGCCCGAACTTCTGCACCGGCTCCGCGTTCTACGGCACCGCAGCCGCAGTTCCCGCTTCAAGGCTCATGGCGGTCACAAATGACGCGGAACGCGCCGCACTCTACCGTAAGCACGTCTATAACGGCTGCGGAAAATCCCTCGCCTGCCGCAATATCTGTCCCGCCGGAATAGATATCGACAGTCTGCTTGTAAACTCAAACGCCGCCGCTGTCTGGAAACGGCGCCGAAAAGGAGGAAATCCATGGACATTATAGGAAATCTCAACTGCCGCAACTGCGGAGCGCCCGTAACATCGGAGATCTGTCCGTACTGCGGCAGCAAGACCGGGCTCACCACCGAGACCGCAGATATGGAATACCCGGTCATCGAGTGCAAAGAAGCGAATATCGGCTTTTGGACAACGGTGTTCCCGCTGGCTTTCGCGCTCGGATTCGGTTTTTTCGGATTTGCTTTCCCGATCATGATGAGCAGCAGCGCAGACGATCCCGCGGGAGCGCCGCAGCCTTGGTTCATCTACCTGTTCTGTCTGCCTTTTGCGGCAGTGGGCATCGGTGCGGCAGTAATCACGATACTTCCGATAATACGCTGGTTCAGACTGAGATCCAGAGGAAAACACATAACCGCGACAGTTTACGGTTATGTGAACGATAACGTCCTTATCAACGGCCGCCCCGCGCAGGTAGTGAAGCTTCTCGCGGAAACCCCTGTCGGCAGGCGCTTCCTTATGTATCAGCTGGGCGGCACACAAAAGCCTTACGGCATAAATACCGAACTTGATCTGCTTGTCTATAAGGACTATTTCATGATCGTAAAGAAAAAGGAACATATCAACTGGTAGCGCGGATCTCCGGATAACGGAAACATGATAACGTATATGCAAAACACCCCTGTCCGGTAATAACACCGGGCAGGGGTATTTGTCAACAGCCAAGCCGACAGCGGGACGTTTCCCCGTCACACAAGGGCTTTGCCGAGTTCTTTGCACTTGGCAAGGATATCGTCGGACGGTTCGAGGTTCGAGATTATACCCGCGTCATTGACAAGAACGGCGCCTGCTGCCTTTACTCTGTCCTCCCATGTTCTCATCCACTGTCCGTCGCCCCAGTCGTAAGAGCCGAAGAGTGCGATCTTCTTACCGCTTATCTTGCTCTCGATGCCGGCAAAGAAAGGCTCAAATTCGCTTTCTTCAAGCACCTCGTCGCCCATTGCGGGGCTGCCGAGAGCAAGCGCGTCGTAGCTCGCAACATCTCCCTTGAAATCGGAAACGCTGACTGCTTCAACTCCCGCGCCCTCCGCTACTGCCTTTGCCATAGCCTCTGTGTTGCCTGTGCCGCTCCAGTAAATAACTGCTGCTGCCATAATGTTCCTCCTATGATATCCTGAGGGCGCGGTAGATATCGCAGCCCTCATTTAATTTATCGCACAGAAATTTTCTGCACTTTTCGTAATTTGCGAACGTGCGCCGCGCACGTTCCTCCGAACCGTAAACTTTCCAGCACCCGCAAAGCTTGTAGTTCTCGCCGTTGTTCTCTATAAATCCTTTCACGTCCTCGGTAGGATAGTCGAGAAAAAGCCCTATCTCATGCGGGAAACCGTTTCCCTGCGACATTCTGACGGACAGAGTTTCAAGCATGGATTCAAGCCCGCCGTTCACGTCGTAGCCCTCTGCGGACAGCATTTTTCGGGTTTCCGGTTCCGCCAGCCTTGCCGCAAGCTTTTTTTCGTTATACACGAGCATGACCCGTCTTGTGGTGCAGCGGCTGACTTCGCGTATTTTCAGTCCCTTTTCGCGGGCGCGCAGATTGAAAAGTTTCAGGTGCGCACCGAGATCAAATTCCGAACAGGACAGGGATATGAGACTTGCACACTTTATCCCCATAAGCGTCGGTGCTGTATGAAACGCCAGCTTTCTGCCGAAGCGGCGGTATTCTTCTCTTGACATTTACAGTTTTCCTCCGTAACTGCCGGATATTGGTAAGCATTTGCTAACTTTTGGTTAGTCTTAGCTAACCTTTAAGAATTATAACACATACATTCGTTTTTGTCAATAGCTTTTCAAAGAATTTTTCCGACAGCGCACCGCAGCACCGTCACAGCTCTTCTCCCCGGAGGGAGCGGAGATAAAGATGTACGACCCGTTTGCGGGCAGGATACCCATGTAGTATGTGCGTTTTTATGGAATTATGCAACAAAAAGCAGCATCGAAACTGCTTTTTTACTGCAAAAATGCCAGTTGAAAAACAGAAACGGCAGTGTTATAATATAATGTGACCTCAATAACTGCCTTTTGGCAGTTATTGACTGAAAATCTGCAAAACAGATTTTCAGATGTTGTTTAAATGCGCCTGCGGTGCATTTAAACAACGGACACATTCCTTGATGTCAAGCTCATTTCGTCCTTCGGACGAACAAAAGTGCAAGGAAAATCCT
>JAGAWN010000166.1 GCA_017941355.1 Ruminiclostridium sp.
AGCTGTCCCAATCGTAGGACGTTGTTACAGGCGGCTTAGTGGTCGAAGATGTTGTGTACCAATTGTAATTTGTGTCGTAGTCATTCCACCAGTCGTTGTTCCAATAGTCGTTCCAATCGCCGGACGTTGTGAACGACGGTTTTGAAGTAGTAACGGGAGGATTTGTGGTGGTAACAGGCGGCTTTGTGGTAGAAGAAGTTGTGTACCAATCGTAATCTGTGTCGTAGTCACTCCACCAGTCGTTGTTCCAATAGTCGTTCCAGTCGCCGGACGTTGTGAACGACGGTTTTGAAGTAGTAACGGGAGGATTTGTGGCAGTGACGGGAGGCTCTGTTGTCACATCGGAGGAAGTGACAGCCGGTTTATCACTTACAGTGACCGGGTCATCAAAATCCGTACCGTAAGCATTGCCGCCGAAATAATTGTTATATGACGCCTCTGTTCCGGTCGCCGCGGCAAGGTATGTTGACGGGGACTGCAAGGTATGATCCCGCGACATCTGAGCGCTCGTGATATTGAAATAATCGTAATAGTATGTATCGGGCGGGTTACCGTAGGGATCGTCCCATGTGACATCGGTGACATAGCTTTCACCGTTCAGAGTGACTATGTTCCACGCGTGATCCTCTCCGGCGTATCCGACCAATACCGCACAAGGCGCTCCCATTTTCTGCATCATGTATGCATACGCCTGTGAATAGCCCGCGCAGACTGTCTTGTGCTGAACGAGCGCGCTGTAAGCGTTCTGATCGAGTTCGCCCTCAACATAATCTATCGTATGCGTAAGATAATCATGCGCGTATTTCGACCTTTCAATGTTATTCGGAAGCCCCCACATGACCGAAAGCGCCTTTGACACGCTGTTTTCGAGAGCCTTCTTCGCGCCGGATATATCCTTTGCGAGACTGTTGTATATCGGAGATATAGCCACCACATTTCCGGAATTGTTGTAGGTGTAATCATATCCGGGTTCTGCCCAGACTATCTGTGGATCGTCATACAGCACGCTGTAATAAACGATATCCACATCTGAGGTATTAAGAGGTGTGGAAAGCTTTATGGTGCTTGCACCCGTAAGAAGCCCCGCGTGAATGGTATCGTAAGCCGATTTGCCGTTATTGTTCAGCATACAGCGGTAATAGTAGAAGTCCGACGGGACAGCCTGCCCGTTATAAAGCGTTCCGACTATCTGACTTACATTGTTTGCCTTGCGCTGTACCATTCTGTCCGGTTCATCGCACAGCGTTCCATTGCCGGGAACATACCGCAGTCCGGCGCTTTTTACGGCGTTTTCGGAACCCGTGGAAGCGATCGTTTCCGCCGAAACTGCCGGATCCGCGGAAACCGTCGTATCCGCGTTTATTGTCTCCGACGCTTCGGTAATAATCTCCGCTGATGAAATATATGTTTTCCCGTCTGACGTGTCGGTCTGTTTGTTATTATTCACAGAACACCCCGTAATTGTAAAAACAAGTGCGACCGATGTTATGAGAGATATCAATTTGTTTTTATTCATGGATGATGCTCCTTTCCGGACATAGCTATACGCAGTACATCGATTATTCCAACTCAAAATGATATAGCAGTCATATTAACCAGAATATGATTGCAGCAATCGCCGAAATTATTGACGCAACAAGGAAGAATATCCCTTCACCACCGGATTTGTTCTTGAATTCAGAAATCAGCTCATCATCGGGAATATCACGGGTATAGAGAATGTGAGTATCATTGTGAGTGCCAAACTCGCCGTTTTCGTCATATTTTCCCGCTGCAGTGAAAACGGTATCGTACAGCGCAGGATTTACTACAGAGTATTCAACGACGACACAGCCTACATCATTCTCGGTCATTCCCGCCGTCACGAAATGTCCGGGACTCGTCTGAACAAGACCGTACTCATACAGCAGATCATCCGGAAGATTTGTCGGAGCAATCATCGCATCATCACCGACATATGACGTTTCTTCATACCGGAAGCAGGACAAAAGCCACTTTGATACCGGAATATTTCCTATCTCGGCTTTTCCGTAAAAGGCTTCTGTCTTAAGCTTCTCCGGAAAATCGGGGTTATTGTATTTTTGAGATCCTTGAAAAAAAGATTCGATATGCTTTTCTTCCCAAACCTCTTCAACCTCATAGGTGTATGATCCGTCCGTGTGCTCATAGCCTTTTTCACGATACTGAAGCATTTTTGTCGTGCGGAGTACGACTGCGCCGCTTATGCCGGTGACAGGGTCTTCTGCTTCCGAACTGACATGGAATTTACCTCTGATGATATCGGAATCATCAAGTCCGCCTGCTGCGTCCGTAAAGCATACGACAGCAATTATCAGACATATCAGAAAGCAGAAAGCAAAGAATGCAAAAGCAACTAACGAAGCTCCTCTCGACCATCGTTTTGTTCTCATAGATGTTCTCCTTTCATTGCTGCGGCTCCGATTCTCGGTCCTATTGAAACAGCCCTGCATAAACAGCACACACTACCCATGCAGGACCTTCACATTTATATGTGACGATTCAGAACAGTGTCATTCTCAATTGCCTGACTGATCCACCACATTATCGCAGATTATAGCGAGCGCGATCATAATATCCTGATAGCTTTCATCAAGTATCCTTATGCGGTAGCAATCCTGCCAGATCGTCTGAGCGGTATCTATATGTCCTATAGTTGTACCGCCTACCTGAAGCTCGAAGTCAAATCCCATAAGATCGCCGACTATCTTGAGATCCTTGCCATTTATTGTTCCGGCAAGCTCGGGATTGGTGAGTTTTATCTTCTTTTTGAGTTTACCGATCTCCGAACCGTTCAGGAACAACGAGTATTCCGGCATTACCGCGATCAGCTTCTTCTTCAGCTTCAGCACCTCTGTGCCGCTTTTCTGTATCGAGAAGTTGAGACGCGGAAGATCACCTTCAACATGATATACCGGGGCTTCGTTCCTGTCGAAAATATCGAATTTCGGCTTTATGGAGATAGCTTTCTGCTTCATAAAGAACTCGACCGATTCTCCGCTTGCAGTGTTCACTGCGGCAACAGTATTGCTGGCTGTGACAGATTCTCCGCTTTCGAGTTTCTTCACGATCTCGGAAAGTTCGGTAACTGCACGGTCGGCGTTCGATGTGCCTTCGTCCTTGTGACCGAGGAACATATCAAGTCCGCCGCTCAGCGCGGTAGTCACACTTGAAACGCCGTTTGCTCCTATCTTTCCCATTATGATGTTCTTGCCGTCAACTCTGACGAATACATCGAACATATCGGAGACCTTCCTGTACATGACAGACTGTGTTCCGTTTATGTCACCCATTTCGGGTGTTCCGAAGCTCACTGTGATCTCCGAGAGCTTTTCGAGCAGTACCTCGTTGGTAAAGCCTTGTGTGTTCGGTATCTTTGCGAAACCGAATCCCTTGCTGTCAGACAGATTGAATAATCCCATTGTTTGATTTCCTTTCCTGTTTGTTTTTTATATGCGCCCTTACGGCTCAACGATACTGAAGAATCTGGCGTCCGCGAATCCTGTTATTCCGGACATCAGCTTTCCGAGAAGCTCCGTATCTCCGTCCTGTGTCAGATTGGCGTTTATCAGGTCGGCATTGTTCTGTATGATGCCGAACAATCCGGCCTTATTTGTTGTCCATGTGACATCGGGCGACTCCGCAAGCGTCCCCTGCTCATACAGCACAACTCCGTTCTTTACCACAAGTGTGAATGTATCGTCCGGAAGAACGATGTTTGCAGTGAAACTCAGGTCGCTTATTAACGTGGTGTCGGTGATGATGCCGAGATACTGTATTATCATTTTGGGGGTCATGTGTGTCATAAGCCCGCCGCTTGACTTTGCGCGTGTTGACTCATCGGTATTCGTACCGAAACGAAGTTCCTGCGCCGCGCAGAGATACGCGTTGCGCCAAGTGCCGCTTTCCGCGGTATAGGCAAGCTGTTCGAGCGCGTCGGCACACAGCAGGCGTGCATCGGTATTTGTCGGATCAGCAAATACAAGAATGTTTGTTATCTCAGCTACCCACTGATACTCGCCATTGTCGTAATCCTCTTTCGCCTTTCGGAGAACAGCATCGGTATCGCCGAGATACTCGACGAATTTCTTTGCGCTGTCGGAGGGAGTAAGCTGTCCGAGATGAACGGGATTTGCGTCATACCAGCCCATATACTTCTGATAAACAGCTTTTGAATTGTGAGCGACAGTGCCGTAATACTGTCTTGTGTACCACACCTTTGCGAGTTCTTCCGGAAGCTCGATCATATTGGCTATCTCGGTGCTTGTGTAACCCTTGTTGATGTAGTGAAGCGTCTGGTCATTGATGAATTTATAGACAGCGGCAGTATTCGTTATGTACTCGTTTATTGCATCGTTGCCCCAATGCGGCCAGTTGTGTGACTGGAATACTACCTCAACTTTATCGCCGTAGAGTTTCAGCGTTTCCATAAGGTATTCCGACCAAGCCTGACCGTCACGCACCTGCGCGCCGCGGAGAGTGTAAAGGTTGTGCAGTGTTCCGGTACAGTTCTCAGCCATCCAGAGAGCATTTTTCTGCGGGAACCATGTGTTCATCTCAGCGGGAGCCTCTGTTCCGGGTGTAAGCTGGAATTCCATTTCCACTCCGTCAACCGTCACGGTCTGACCTGTCGCGGAGATAATATCCGTCGGAGATATATAAGATGTGGTACCGCAGGACTGCCCCATTCCGATACCTATGCAGAGCGAGCCTGTCTCGCCGCCGTCAAGAAGCGTCCCGTACTGGTAAGTAGCGCGTCTTGCCATGCTGTTTCCGGCAAATATATTTTCGCTGACCGCGTGCTCCTCAAATCCCTCGGGGGCGAATATCTTCACTTCGCCGTTCTTCACCTGTTCTTCGGTAACAATACCCTCAACTCCGCCGTAATGATCTACATGGGAATGTGAGTAAAGCACCGCTTTAACCGGAAAATCACCAAGGTTTTCCCTGACAAGCTCGAATGCCGCACGCGCACACTCCACCGTCATGAGCGGATCATATACTATCCAGCCGGTATCGCCTTTTATGAAAGTGATGTTGGACATATCGTATCCGCGCACCTGATAG
Source organism: Ruminiclostridium sp. (assembly GCA_017941355.1). Lineage (GTDB taxonomy): Bacteria > Bacillota > Clostridia > Oscillospirales > Ruminococcaceae > Ruminiclostridium_E. The sequence continues at coordinate 5,086 of JAGAWN010000166.1, forward strand.
ATGCCGTCCGCGACCTCGAACAGTCCGCATATATGATTGAGCTGCGCATTTCTCCAAAGGCTCGGATTTGATGTGTCGGGCGCGTCCTTGTCGAGAAACGCATACGCCGCCTGGCTCCACGCCACGGTCCCGTCCTCCGCAAGGATCTCAAGACTTTCGGGAGCGGCTATGAGACCGCGATTTGCGTTTTCAAATTCACTTTTGTCGTCGAAATCGAGAAGCGCATACACCTTGTCATTGGTATCTTTTGTGTACTGTGTAGCATCCTTCGTGTCGGTATTCAGTCCGAGGTCAGCGGGTGTTTCCTCTGACTTCGTTTCGGAAACTGCGGTACTTACGGTCGGCAGCTGCCCGGTCGTTGTTTCGGCAGCAGCGGCCGTTTCGGAAACTGTAGTTGTCGATGTGGGTGTCGTGCCGTTATTACAGCCGGAAAGCACAATAACTGCTGCGGATAATAAAGCTAACTGTTTTCTCATATATCTCCTTACATTTTTACTTTGCAGCAAAGAAGCTGCCGAAGTCGAATCCGGTGGGCATAGGTATAGTTATCATGTAGATCGTTGCAAGCACAAGACCGATGACCGCAATGAACAGTACCACGGTACGGTTCGGGAGCTTTTTGAATACTCCTACGATACCGAGCATGAACAGCACTACCGAATAGATGACATTGACAAGATTATAAGCGTCGCCGTTTGAGTTGTCGCGCTGACCTTCCTCAAGGACCGTTCTTGACTCTTCCAGAAGTTCGTTAGCGGTCACGAAGTATTCGTCCAGCATTCCCTCGACCTCAAAAGGAGAGTTCATATCTTCGGTCATTGCATCTATCGCGTCAGCCAATATATCACTGCAGTTCTGGTCGATGTAATTATCCAGCTTATCCTGTATAAGATCATACTCCACCTGATCTCCCTCGGCTTCCGCGAGCATCTGATCGAAGCTGTATTCCATCATAGTGTTCCACGCCATAAGGTCAGACAGGTAAAGCTGCATACCCGCGTTGTATTCGGAATTTCCCTCGGACGCGAGATTATTGCTCTTTGTGTAGTTGGTAGCCTGATTGCCGCCGTGGAGCGATCCTATCCATGACGCCCATGCCGTAAGCAGAGCGGTGATGCCGAGGAATATCGCTACGAGCACCTCCACAGTGTTTTCGCTGAAAAGCGGCTTCTTTGTTTTAGTTTCTTCTGACATTGTTTTTTCCTCCGTTAATTATTCAAGTTCCGAAAAAGATATACCGTCGTCTTCAACTGTGAACACCACAGGGTCGGTCAGATAATAGTCACCGTAAACATCATCTATGCTGAAAGCATAGTAATAATCGCTGTTCGGGAGCTGCGCATATATCACATTGTCGCCGTCTGCCCATTCGTAAGCGTCCGCGGTATATGTGCTGTCGCTGTCATCTGCGAGGATATAATATACCGGCGCGATCTTGTCACCTGCCTCGAGCTTGATTATCTCACGGGCTGCCATACCATTTTCGTCGATACCGTCCCACGCGCCCTCAATCTTTATCTCGTCACCGGACTGAACTATACGGAGATTGGTACGCTTTCCGTTGAGCTCAATGGGGGATGTGTAGACCGTGCTGTCTTCCCCGGCTTCAACAATGTACATTGAAAGCAGCGAGCCGTCGGGAAGAGAGAGCCATTTGCCGTCGAAATTGTCACTGAAATAACCGCTTTCCCAATCCGTGTAAACATCGTATGTCTCGCCGAGTTCGAGCAACTGACCGTCACCGAGATCCATAAGTATCAGCGCGGAAACATCTGCTGTATATTCAAGTCCGTTTTCATCGAGCACAAAACCGTAGTATCCATCTTCATCGAATCCGGGGTTCTCCGCGAAAGTAATAAGACTGCTTTCTCCGCTTTCGCCGTAGCTTTCATCGTCGAAATAGCTGTCATCGTAGCTCTCGCAGTCACAGTCCTCGTTCGACCAGTCACCGTCCTCGGTGAAGAATACCGTATTGTCATAGCCGTTGCCGGTATAGCCCTTTGCGATCATATCAACGAGCGACAGGTAATAGGGGCTTATGCAGATACCCGAGAAGGTCTTGAGTTCCTCGGAACCTTCTACCTGCAGCGGATAGTAAACAGACAGACCGGAAGCGTTATTGTGAAGAGAACCGTTCTTGTTGTAAACTATGCAGTCATCAAGTGCCGCAAGCACCGCGCTTCCGTCGGCGTAAGCTGAACAGTTGTTCACGATACCGCCGATATCGACCATATTTGTGAAGCCCTCGGACTTGCTGTTTCCGCCGAAATTGTCTGCCTTGTTCACGCCTCTTACTATTCCTGCAAGATCGTTCCCTGCAGCCTCATAAAGAGCCTTCGCGTAGTCATTGAACTCAACCGCAAATTCATCAAATTTCTCACAGTCGATTATTGTGAATGTGCATTCGTTTTCCTGTTCACCCAGTGCGCATTCATCGTAGAAGCTGTCCGAAAGCACCTTGCCCAGCTCTGCGCCGTTTACAGATGGATCCTCCGCAAGGAAATTGCCGATAGCCGTGTAATCCCAGCCGGTGCCGGGTTCTGTCTCCTGCGAGCCGTAGAAGTATCTTGCGTATGTAGAGATGACATTCGCGGTCTCCGCCGTCCCCATAAGACAGCAGTCAAACCCGATAAACTCGAACTTGTCGGTCATACCGGAGTATACCTGTGAAAGTCCCGAGTTGATCTCCGCGAGAGAAAGAGAATCGTTTTCGTTAAGTTCGTCGAAGCAGGCTCCGGATATGCTTCCGCCGCCGTGATCCCAGAACACTACTCCCATTTTTTCGGAAGCGTAATTTTCAACGCCCCAGCTAAGGAAATCCGCAAGTGTTGACGGATCGCCCATATTCGTAAGCGCCCCCGAGTCGGCAAGCTGTATATCCTGATTCTGCAATATCCAGCGCTCTCCGGCGGTATTGCTGAACACCTCGTTCTGCCACTGGGCGGTACCGCCGGTCTGGATCACGAATCTTACGTTGTCACTTCCGGCGGCTTCGAGCATCTGAGCGATATCACCCGTTGCGGACGCCTGATCGCTTTCAAGGTCTGTTCCGCAAAGATACACGAAGATCGTCCATGTGTCCGCGTCTCCCATTGATGTGGATTTCTTCGCCGCACGGGATATTTTCATCTTTCCGTCGGAGCCGTTTACCGAAAGAGCAAAGCCGTTTACGCTGCGCTCCTCATCGTCGGACTCTTCCTCGTTATCGTCTTCTTCCCCGCTGTCTGCGTCAGCTGTGTCATCCGCTGCCGCAGCCGCAGTAGTTGTTGTGGTGGTCTGTGCGGGCTGGTTTTCCTGGACTGCCGCAGTGGTCTGCGCGGTCTCATTCCCGCCGCATCCCGCCGTGAGCAGTACAGCCATTGCCGCGAAAGCGGCTGTAAGTTTTTTCTTCATAGAGTGTCCTCCTTAATTATAATAACTGTGTTGACTTGGTTCGAGACCCCATTGCTCAACTATATCGGAATGGTCGGTAAGTCCGAGATAGTACGCCGTTATTTCGGTCATCTCCTGCCATACGGACTCATAATCCGCTTCACGTTTATTAGGATCAAAGTCGGCATCCACACGCATTATATCATTGACATTATTCTGTTTCAGATAATCAATAAATTCCTGTGTGAATCCGAAATATGATGATATGCCTCCGGTGGTGTATAGATCGGGAGCACCGAATGTGTGAAGCATCTCATGAGCTATGGTCGAGGGAAGTGTATTTTCTCTGTCATTGACATTCATGAGCATATTGCACATCTCATAAGGATATTCCTCATCCATGCCGAGCACGATTTTTGTGTAGCTTGTGGTATGGTTATATGCAGGCGTATTATAGACGAGCATATAGATCACCTGATCCGCTTCGGTTGATTCAAGTATATCGGCTGTATATATACTGCTGTCAATATACTGATCCGCTGCCTGCATTGTACTCATCATATCCATAGGGTCTGTATCGACAGTTCCTTTGTAGATCAGCTCGGGGTGCTCGTACCAGTCGTATATGAAGTGAGGTGAGTGACCGTATTCGTTGCTCTTCTCTTCAATGAATTTCACAGCTGTCTCTAAGCCTAACCAATAAGCCTGAAATGCTTCGGTATAGAACAGTTCGTCAAAATCCCACTGGCACTCCGGCGTGCTGACAAAGGCTGAAACAACGGCGATATTGCCTTCAAGCTCTCTTGCCGTACCTCTTGAACCTTCATAGGGATATCCGGTGGTCCCGGAGGAATGCTCGCCCATTCCCTTCATTTCCAGATCGTTTATGAATTCATCGGTATCAAAATCAAAGTCCAATTCATACTCATCATCGCCGTCTTTAAAAGAATACTTTCCGGTTACATCCTCGTCGGAGCCTAACTCTGTATAATCGGTTTCTCTGTTTTCTTCGCCGTCAGCTTTTTCCGCTTCTTCTGTGCTTGCAGTTTCCTTTACAGGCGTATCCGATACGGTTCCTGCATCGGCACCCTGTGCAGGAACCGAAGTGCCGCTTCCACAGCCTGTCACCGTGAACAGAACACAAATGGCTGTAAATGCAGACAAGATTTTCTTATTCATAATACTCCTTTCCTGAAGACTTCCGGAAACGAGCTTCGCGATTGCTTCCGGAAATCCTCACTGCAAAACAAACATAAAATCGGTCAGTGCTCCGCAGACATGACTGCGGAGCATGACCCGGAAGAAAGAGTAAAAGAATTATTCAGCAGCGTATTCTTCTTCGCTGTACTCCTCGCCGCCTTCTTCGTAGTATTCCTCGCCGCCTTCAGCAGCTTCTTCGCCGCCCTCGGAAGCGCCGCTTGCAGCCTGAACAGCAGCAAGAATATCGGTAGCACCTCTCTTGAGAACATAAGACTCAGCCGCGCCGGAAACGCCTACCGCACTGTATGTAAGGGTATCTGCCGCGCTGTCATAAACGAAGCTTGTCTTGCCGCCGTTGCTGTCGGTAGCGGTAAAGCCGTTGCCTGCTGCCTCAACAGTGAACTGTGTGCGTTCCACCACATTACCGGAGTTGGGGTCATAATTGGATACAGTGAGTGTGTTGCCGGAGAGTGTGTAGTTGTTCAGCAGCCCGTAGGAAGGTAAGCCGAGTTCTCCTGCCTTGTCAGCGGGTGACTTGCCGTCGATAGAGCTGAGTGTCCAGTCGCCGTTCAGCTTGCTGATGTCCATGCCGCCGCAGGATGCGATGCTGAATACCATTGCCGCAACGAGCATTATCGCTGCCATTACCTTGATTGTCTTTTTCATTTTTTGTTTTCTCCTTTTCATGAAAAATTTTTTTTATTCAAAACAGCCTTTTGCTGTCTTGTCCTGTTATATAAGCCTTATCCTGTCACGGTCCGGCTGCTGTTCAAAGCTGAACAGACAGGCGAGCGCTATTGCCGCGCCGGTAAGCTGTCCGCTTGGCTCCATTGAAGGTATCTGCTTATTATAATCACCGTTTATGTACCATGCCGCGAGATCGCCGCCGTCGGCGAGTTTAAGCGTTCCGATATCGGTGTGATACGAAGTGATGCAGTTTTTCTTCTTGAAGAAAAGGAACCGCTTATTCGTAAGCACCGTAAATTCCTTGCCTTTTGAGAAGATCCCGAGGTCTTTATACACGATGATCCGTTCGTCTGCCGTCAGTTCTCCGTTTATGCGTCCTCTTACGGCGTTGATAAGGCTTTCGTTGATGCCTTCCGCCGCGAGATCATCTGTTGTCATGAGACTCTTTCTGATGTGACCCTCTATTCTTTCCGGAGTCTCAAGCTCGTTCATGCAGTAGATAAGCGTTTCTATGCACTTGCCGACCTGCTTTTTTCTGCGTGCATCGGTGAAATCACGCTCGATGCGGAATATGTTCTCATCGAAGTTTTTGATCTCTTTTGCGATTTTTTCCTTTACTTCCGCTTCTACTTCAAACTTCGAGCCGCAGAACGGACATTCGAGCATATTCCTCGATCTTGTAAGTTCAAGACCTCCGCCGCAGTTAGGACATTTCCTGGTTTCCATATCACAGCGCTCCTTTACTTTTCTTTTTTTGCGAGCATATCTTCAAGCTTTGCGAGATGCTCTCTTACCGCGTCGATCTCTGCCTTTATTTCGGCAGTACCGTTTTCTTCATGTTCTTCTCTCTTGTTGAACTCTGCAACTTCGCTGATGGCATTTACCACGATGCCGACAACAACGTTCATCATCACGAACGAGGAAATAAGTACAAACGGCACGAAATATGCCCACGCGTAATCAAACACTTCCATAACCGGGCGGGATATGCCCATAGACCAGCTTTCAAGGGTCATAACATGGAAGAGCGTGTACATCGCTTTAGGTATATCGCCGAACCAGTCGGGAAAAGCTTCGCCGAACTGAGTAACACCGATTATAGAGAATATATAGTAGATTATAATAAGCAGCAGCGCAGTCCATGAAATGCCGGGTATTGATCTTCCGATCGCGGCAATTATCATCTGTAACGGCTTCAACGAGCTTATCATCTTGAAACCGCGCAATCCTTTCAGCGAACGGAACACTCTGAACACGCGGAGTATTCTTACCGATGAAAGAACAGCAAGACCGGAAAGCAGCGAGGTGATGATTATTACGAAATCAAACCAGTTCCATGCGCTTTTAAAATACCCGATGAACTTATATGCCGCCATTTTCAGCAGCATTTCGACAATAAAAATGCCGAGACAAACGGTATCGAGTATTTCCAGTATGCCACCAATAGATGTCATTACCGCCGGTGAAGTCTGAAGTCCGAGTATTATCGAGTTAAGGATTATAACAACTAATATAGTATTCTGAAAAGCACTGCTGTCAACAAATTTTCTTAGTTTTTCCATTATCTTCTCTCTCTTTTGTCCTTACTCGGATCAAATACCCATTTATATCTGTTGGGACATCTCGGTATCACCGAGTGTATTGTCTCCCGAAGTTTTTCATCGTCATACGGACGTTCAATAAAGTCGTATATATGCTCCCGTATCGCAGTTCCCGCAAAGTACGGATCATCGGTTATCCATACCACCAGAGTCATATCGAAACGCCTGCTGTATTCAAGGACAAGCTCCATTCCCCGTGCTCCGTTCAGAGCCACCACCACAATATCGTATTCGTGCGAAAAGTAGTTGTGTCCGTTGAGCGGATCGCGGTACACATCTATGAGTCCTGCTTCGGTTTCAAGCATTGTTCTTATCTTCTCGTACTCGCTGTCGTCCTTGGTATAGACCAAAGCTTCCATATGATCCCCCTTTCAGTGCAATAAAAACAAAAATCCACGATCACTGAAAAAAATGATCGTGGACACAATTATCCCTTATTATATTTGAAAATGACAAAAAATGGCAGAGTTATTGCGTCTGCTGTCTGCTGTCTGAGTTGTAGCAAATCAAAGTCATTTTGTCAAGTCCTTTTTTATAAAAAAATCATATAGTTTTCAAACTAAACATAGCTGATTGGTTTATGCTCTTATTATAAAAGAAACCGATGCTGTTGTCAATGCTTTTGGCACGAACGGAGGATTTTTGGCACGAATGGCATTTTTTCTATTGACAAGGGCAAATTTCTTCGTTATAATATATAAAGAGGCAGCGGGTAAAGAAGGTGATTTTATGAACATTGCCATAGTAGATGATGCGCAGATGGAAACGAAGGCATTTATACATTTCGTCAAAGAATATGGCGCTCTTAACAGAATAGAGACAGATGTGACAAGTTTCTGCTGCGCCGAGGATTTTCTTGAAGACTATGCTCCTCTGAAATATACCTTTATAGTATTGGATATATTCATGAACGGAATGACCGGACTTGAAGCTGCCGCAAAGATAAAGGAACGGGACAGGAACGCGCTTATCGTATTCCTGTCGTCAAGCGAGGAGCATTATCCGGAAGCGCTCCGGCTCCACGCCTTTGATTTTCTGAATAAACCCACCACAAAGGATCGTATTTTCCGGCTTCTCGATGATATCACGTCGAAGATCACCGAGCCGTGCAGCAATCTCAAATTCACCTGCGGCAAGGAAACGATCCGGCTTCCGTTCTCCCGCATAGCTTCCGTGACATCAAGCGGGCATTACTCGGAGATAACCGATGAGGATAAAAACGTCTATAAGACTCGTATATCATATACCGAGGTATGCAAAGAGCTTTCCGAAGATATACGGTTTCTTGAGATAAACAGAGGAACTTCCGTAAATCTCGATATGATAGTCAATATTGATGATGAAGGTATATGCTGTCTGAAAAACGGAATGAACTTTCCCGTTAATGTGAAAAACAGCAGGTCGATAAGGCAGATATGGCAGAATTATATGTTCGATGTTCTGCGAAACGAGACTGTACGGAGAAAATGAGCCATGGATATGATCGACTTTTTTTTCACTGTTCTTTCAAACTTAGTTGTCGTGCCTGCTGCCGTGCTCTGTCTTGCGCCTATGAAAAACCAGTTCAGATACGGCAAAAAGAAGCTCATCACAGTTATGGTGTTTGTTTTCGGGATACTGATACCGCTCGGTTCGTATTTGCAGCTGTATTTTTCGCTCAACGCGAATACCATACTGTTCCCGATGCTCATACTGTTCTTTATTGCATATCACAAGTGCCTGAAAGTACATATCAGTAAGTCTGTCGGGATATTTGCCTATGTATGCGCCATAATGTCGGTGTTTGCGAATACCTCAAACGGTATCGACGCTCTTATCAATCCCGAAGCGAACGCTATGATCGTGACGCACGAGAACGCTGTCCTGCAATTCACGATAAGCTCGGTCGGCGCGTTGATACTGTTCTTCCCGATGTACAAATACGGCAGCTTCCTTATCGACAATCTGAACATAGACCGTATATGGTATGTGACATTCCTTATTTCCGGAACAGTGCTCACTGTCAATGTGAGTATGGTGCCGCAGAATTATCAGACGCTCTATACAAATAACGTTTTCCGGATCTTCTGGGAATTGCAGATAATGTTTTTCTTCATAGAGATCGTCCTTGCGATCATATTCTACTTCATAGTTGAAGGACTGCTCAGCTCCGCAAGAAATGAAGCGAGAACACGTTTCCTCGAAGCGCAGGAAAGCTCTTATCTTCGTCAGCAGCACTATATCGAAGAAACTGCCCGCGCGAGACACGATTTCAAACAGACAGTGCGCACTCTTGCGTCGCTTGCGGCGGATAATGATATTGACGCGATAAGGGATTACCTTGTCAGATATGCCGAAACACTGCCGGAGAACGATGTGCAGCACTACTGCAAAAACAACGCGGTAAACGCCCTGCTCAATCACTACGCCCAGGCAGCAGAAGAAAACGATATCCATATAAGCTGGGAGATAAACCTGCCCGAAGATATATGTATCAGCAACACTGATCTTTGCATAACTATCGGAAATATCCTTGACAACGCCATGACAGCCTGTGTGCAGGCAAAGGAGAGGTATATCAAACTTACTGTCCGGGTGCATAACGGATCTAACCTCTATATCATTGCTGTGAACTCATTCAGCGGCAAGGTGAGACAAAAAGGCGGATGTTATCTCTCCACAAACCGGAACGGCAGCGGTATAGGTCTTTCGTCCGTAAAGGCCATTGCGGAGAAAAACGGCGGAACGGCAAGATTTCACCATGAGGGAAACGAGTTTTTCTCGGAAGTCGTAATGAATGTAACGAAAAATGAAAACAGCATATAAAAAGTCACCCGAGCAGCATCGATATCGGTACTGCTCGGGTATTCATTATTCTGTATAATCATCTGCCACAACAAGCGACTGCTTCTTTGTTTTGACCTTGCCCGCCTGTTGCTGACGAACCTGTGGAACCGGCTGCTGCTCCTGCATCACTATTCCATATTTCCCGATTATAGCATTCTCGACCTCTGCTGCATCACTGTAATAAACCTTGCGCTCGGCTTTTCGGGAATGGAGTATTTATGGTATATCCCAAATCCTGATATGCCGGATTATTGAGCGGATACCAACATTCAGTATTTCTAAGCGCATATCATGTCTGAATTGCCGCCTCGGGATTTTTCATCAATTGTCCCAAATTCGCAACAAAAAATGTGTGAAATGTTCCAAATCGGATATTTGCTATTGACAAAATGCTCTCAACGGGATATAATAAAATTACAAACCACTACCGGAAAGGACATATATATGACTGATATCAGATACAACGCGAAACAGGCTAAAGACGACAATATCGTGGGCAGCAAAATAGCCGGAATACGCAAAAAACGGCACCTGACGCAGAGCGGGCTTGCCGCAGCACTTGCCGGATACGGAGTGAGTGTACAAACAGCGGCTGTGGGAAAGTGGGAGAAAGGCATTACCGTGCCTACTGCCTATCAGCTGATAGCGATCAGCCTTGCGCTGAATGCTCCCGATATTATCGCGGAGTTCACCGATCTCACGCTTCCGCCCGATCTTGAACTGAACGAGTCCGGTCTGAAAAAGCTGGAAGAGTACCGGGAACTGCTGATTGCTTCGGGAAAATACAAGCCTTTTGTCCCGGAGAGTGCTGCCGCTGCCGCGGTCACCGTCCCCACCAGCTATATCAGGGCTGCCGCAGGTTCCGGCAATTTCATGGACGGGGATAATTTCGAGATCAAGGAGTACCCCGAAAGCTTCGTACCTGCCGGGACGGATTTCGCCCTTTACGTTGACGGCAACAGTATGTCGCCCGTTTATGTGAACGAACAGGTAGTCTTTGTGCAGCAAACGGAGACCCTGCGCCCGGGACAGGTGGGCATTTTCAGCATCGACAACGAAGTCGTCATCAAGATATATGACGAGCAGGAACCGGACGATTCCTGCAAGGAAGAATTTACCGACAGCAGCGGGTTTGTACACCCGCAGGTCGTTCTGCGCTCCTATAACAGCGATTGGGCGCCGAGACCTGTCTCCCCGTATCAGGAATTTCATGTCTATGGGAGAGTGCTGAACTGATCCGAGAGGGTGTTTGCATGGAACGTGCGTACATTGCAATAGACATGAAAAGCTTCTACGCTTCGGTTGAATGTGTCGCACGCGGTCTTGACCCGCTGAAAGCAAAGCTGTTGGTCGCAGACCCGACGCGTTCCGATCAGACGATTTGTCTTGCCGTCTCCCCTGCCCTGAAAGCTATCGGAGTACCGGGCAGACCGCGTCTGTTTGAAGCAAAGCAGGCTGTTTTCAACTACGAAATGCGCACTCACCGCATTGTTGACTACATCATAGCAACTCCCCGAATGGCTGAATATGAGCGTGTTTCCGCGCAGATATACTCGATATTCCTGCATTACGCCGCACCCGAGGATATCCACGTTTACAGCATTGACGAAAGCTTCATCGACTGCACCCGCTATCTGCATATTTATGAGGAAGAAGCCGCGCGCACAGGAAAGCACCCCGCACACGTCATGGCTATGACTATGATTCGGGAAGTTCTCTCGGTCACAGGCATAACCGCCACAGTCGGCATCGGCACGAATATGTATCTTGCGAAAGTCGCAATGGACATAGTAGCGAAAAAAGCCAAGCCCGACAGGGACGGCGTTCGCATCGCGGAACTCAACGAGGACAGCTACAAGTACCTGCTGTGGGATCACACTCCGCTCACCGACTTCTGGCAGGTCGGTATGGGAAAGTCGGCAAGACTCGAAAACGCGGGACTGCACACAATGGGCGACGTGGCGAGATTCTCCGTTGAGAACGAGGAATGGTTCTACAAGGAGTTCGGCATAGACGGCGAGATAATGATAGACCATGCGTGGGGGATAGAGCCGGTCACGATGTACGATATAAAGCACTACCGCACCGACAATCATTCGCTGTCGAACGGGCAGGTGCTGCCGCGTCCGTACAAATACGATGAAGCACGGATAGTATTTTCGGAGATGATAGATATTCTCAGCACCGATATGTTTGCGAAAAATCTCGTTTCCGACATATTTACATGGTGGGTGAGTTATGACTTCAGATCGCTGGAATACTGCCCGCAGTACAGCGGGGCTGTGTGCATGGATTTCTACGGCAGGCTGCACCCGAAGCACTCCAACGGGACAGTGCGGACAATGGAGAAAACGAATCTCTCCCGGTTCATCACAGAGGTGATGCTGCCGGATTTCGACAGGAAAACAGACCACAGGCTGCTGTTCCGCAAGCTTGGAGTCTGCGCGGCAGATGTGACAGCCGACGAGGGCTTTTTTCAACTCGACTTTTTCACGGATTACGACAAAATGGACAAAGAACGAAGATTGCAGGGCGCTATGCAGGCGGTTCGTGCGAAGTTCGGCAATAACGCTGTGCTGCACGGAATGAACTACCTGCAGGGCGCGACAACGAGAGAGCGGAATACGCAGATCGGAGGTCACAGGGCATAGCTGACCCTTTCTTTTCTGCGCTCTGCTGCGGAAAGGAAGATAAGATATGCTCGGATATATGCCTATGCCGGCGGATTTCAAATACGCCGATGTTTTGCGCAGAGGAAGACCCGTTCACAGGCAGCACGATGTTTTTGCAGTAAAACACCCGGCAATGGATCCCGGCAAGCGGGCGAAGATATTCAGCCCGTTTGATGCTCTCAAAGGCTTTACCGATGCGGTAGAGGCTAAGGACGAATTGTATGAAGAGCGCATTGAACTTTCCGAGGACGAATGTGCAGAACTTGACAGCGTCATCACCGATCTGCTGGAACTTGTCCGCAACGGCAGCGCCGCCCGTGAGAACAGCGTTACCGTGACTGTCACGCACTTTGTCCCCTGTGTCGATGAGAACAACGACGCTTACGGCTGCCGCGGGCAGTATGTTGAGACAACAGGTATTGTGAACTGCATAGATCCGGTCATCAGGAAGACAATAACCGTGGACGGGAAACGGATACGGTTCGGAGATATATCAAGAATAGAAGTGAAGTGATATTATGCGTACCCGGTCTTATGCCGACACAGATAAGGAATTATCCTCGGAAATGACTTAATGAAGCCGTTTCCGGGTTTTTCTGTTCTGCCGTAAAACGCTGCGGTATCCGTTTGGTCTGAAAACACAGTTACTGCCGACTACAGCAAAACACGGGAAAGCGCATTATTACGCGGTCTCCCTGCGGCTTTGGGAAAACGGGCTGACCCATTCATCATAGTCAGACAGGCATACATTAGGGAACAGGACAGCGGTTTCCGGAAATTGTCAGCATTTTAACGGATCCTTTTGTTTCTGCGTACCCTTAATCGGCAGGAAGAAAGAAACACAATATTTCATTTTCAGCAAATAATCACAAAAACAGTTGCATTTATCGGAAAAATGTGCTATAATAATATGATTATATATGTGCAGATACTGAAAGTGTGATTTTATGCGGATAATCGGCATTGATCCGGGCTATGCGATAGTGGGGTTCGGCATTGTTGAATACGAACGGCGGGTATTTGACGTCATCGACTACGGTGCTATAACCACCACCGCAGAGACGGAGTTCAACACCCGCCTCATGGAGATATACGACGATACCTGCCTTATCCTCGACCGGTTCAGACCCGAGTGCATGGCGATAGAACGGCTGTACTTCACCAGCAATCAGAAAACCGCCATAGCCGTTGCCGAAGCGCGCGGAATAGTGCTTCTCGCGGCGCGTCAGCGTAATATCCCGATCTTCGAGTACACCCCCCTGCAGGTGAAAAGTTCGGTGACGGGCTACGGCAAGGCGGTGAAGAAGCAGGTGCAGGAGCTTACGAAGAACATACTGAAACTCCCGGAGATACCGAAGCCCGACGACACTGCGGACGCGCTTGCGATCGCGGTATGCCACGCACATACATACAATTCGCAGCTGAGCCGATTCGCCAAATGACGCATAAAGGAGACAATCTATGATATACAGTTTACGCGGAAAACTCACCCATAAGACAAACGATCTCGCGGTAGTCGAGTGCGCGGGTGTAGGCTATGCCTGCCGTACAACGACATACACGCTTTCACCGCTGAAAGTCGGAGAAGAAGTGTTCTTGCTGACATACATGAACGTGCGCGAGGACGCGGTGGAACTGTTCGGATTCGGTGAAGCCGCCGAACTCAACTGCTTTAAATTGCTGCTGTCGGTGAACGGAGTAGGACCAAAGGCTGCACTGTCGATACTCTCTGTGCTGTCGCCGCAGGGATTCGCGCTGTGCGTAGCGGAGGGAGACAGTAAGGTGCTTACCCGCGCTCCGGGAATCGGAAAGAAGATAGCAGACCGCATAATCCTCGAACTGAAAGATAAGATGACCGACCGCATAGGCGAGATATCCTCGGACACCTACGCGGAACTTTCCCGCCCGTCCGCACCCGCCGCCGGCAACATCGCGGAAGCCGTAACCGCTCTCACCGCGCTGGGATTCACGGCTGCACAGGCGCAGAAAGCGCTTGCGGGCTTGTCTGCGGAAATGCCGGTATCGGAACTTGTGCGTGAAGCGCTGAAAAAGATAGGGAGCATAAAATGAACGAGAATGAGAATATCCCCGTTCCGGTGCAGCCGGAAGCCGACAGCGGTCTCACAGCTCTGCGCGGCGAGGTAAGAACGCTGAAACGCATGGTCACGGCGCTGCTGGTGCTTGTGATAATACTGACGAGCATTATCGTCATATACATACTTTACAAGATGACCGTAGGCTCGATATTCGGACATATCATAGGTCTGATATCGGGGCTGTTCACGGGAGGTTGAGAAATGATAGAAATGAACAATGACCGGGACGAAGTGACGGGAAATCCCCGCCTCACCGAGCCGGAGCTTACCCCGGAGGACACGGATATAGAGTACAGTCTGCGCCCGAAACGCCTCAGCGAGTACATCGGACAGGACAAGGTAAAGGAGAATATGTCGGTGTTCATCAAAGCGGCAAAAGACAGGGGCGAGAGCCTTGACCATGTGCTGCTGTACGGACCTCCGGGACTCGGCAAGACCACTCTCGCGCGCATAATTGCCAACGAACTCGGAGTGGGGATAAGCGTAACCTCGGGTCCCGCGATAGAGAAGCCCGGCGATCTCGCGTCGATACTCACGAATCTGAAAGACGGCGATGTGCTGTTCATAGACGAGATACACCGTATGTCCCGGCAGGTGGAGGAGATACTCTATCCGGCAATGGAGGACAACGTGCTTGATATAATCATAGGAAAGGGACCCGCGGCGCAGTCGATACGCATTGATCTTCCTCACTTCACGCTTGTGGGAGCCACTACCCGCGCCGGGCAGCTCACTTCCCCGCTCCGTGACCGTTTCGGCGTTATCCAGCGGTTGGAACTTTACACGGAGGATCAGCTTTGCGATATCATCATGCGCAGTTCCGTGATACTGACTATCCCCACCGACAAGGACGGAGCGCGTGAGCTTGCCCGCCGTTCCCGCGGCACCCCGCGTATTGCAAACCGCCTGCTCAAACGCGTCCGCGACTTTGCGGAAGTCATGGGTGACGGCAGGATAACAAAGGAAATGGCTGACATAGCCCTTGACAGGCTGGAAATAGACAAACTCGGACTTGACGGACTCGACCGCCGCTTCCTGACGATGATAATAAAGGGGTACAACGGAGGACCCGTTGGACTTGAAACTCTCGCTTCCGCCCTCGGTGAAGAAGCGGTGACTCTCGAAGATGTCTGCGAACCGTTCCTCATGCAGCTCGGCTTCATCGCCCGCACTCCCCGCGGACGCACCGCCACTACCCTCGCCTATCAGCACTTGGGTCTCGAACAGCAGGGTCAGCAGCGCTTTGATGCGTGAGATGCGGGGCTGCTCGCCCCACACCCTCGGTGGGGCTGCTCACCCCACGCCCTCGGCGGGGAGAGAGGGAAAACCTTTCCCGAGGGAAAGGTTTTCCCCCTCCCCCTGCCCCCCTCCCCTTTTCCAAAGGGCTTTACCCGCTTCGCTTTGAGATAAGTTACTCTCTGCGCAGCTACAAGAAACTGCAAAATACAATAATAAATACTTTTAGTAAAGGAAGATATTGTTTTATGGGAAGATTATTCGGTACCGACGGAGCCCGCGGTGTAGCGATCACCGAGCTTACCTGCGAACTCGCAATGAACATCGGACGTGCAGCCGCACTCGTGCTTACAAAAAGTAAACCCGCAGGAGAAAAAGCAAAAATTCTGATAGGTAAAGATACCCGCGTGTCGTCTGATATCCTCGAAGCCGCACTGACAGCAGGAATAATGTCCGTGGGAGCCGATGCGGTGAAACTCGGAGTTGTTCCGACACCTGCGGTGGCATACCTTGTGAAGCACGAAAAAGCCGATGCGGGAGTTATGATCTCAGCCTCCCACAACAGCGTTGAGTACAACGGTATCAAGCTGTTCGCGGGAACCGGATTCAAACTGCCGGACGAGGTGGAGAACGAAATAGAAGCGCTCATTCTCGATACACCGGAACAGATACTGCTCAAAAACGGAACGGAAGTCGGCAGAGTGACGGAACTTGACGACGCGGCGGAAATGTATGTGGATCATCTCGTTTCCTGCGCCGGGATAAAAAACAAGGGACTGCGCATAATAGCCGACTGCGCGAACGGAAGCGCCTCCGCAACCGCACTCTCTCTGTTCGGGAAGCTCGGAGTGCGCTGCGATATCATAAACGCAAATCCGGACGGCTGCAATATCAACGAAAACTGCGGCTCCACGCATATTGAGCGGTTGCAGGAAAAAATGAAAAGCGGGAAATACGATGTCGGCGTTGCATTCGACGGTGACGCGGACAGATGCCTTGCAGTCGATGAAACGGGTGCGCTTGTAGATGGTGACAGGCTGATAGCGATGATCTCCGGCAAAATGAAAGCCGAGGGAAAGCTGAAACGCGACACGGCGGTAGTCACAGTAATGAGCAACCTCGGATTCCACACATACATGACGGAACACGGCATAAACACGGTCTGCACGAAAGTCGGGGACAGGTATGTGCTTGAAGAAATGCTGAAAAGCGGTTATAATATAGGCGGTGAGCAGTCGGGACATATCATCTTCCTCGACCATGCCACTACCGGTGACGGACAGCTTACGGCTGTGAAGCTTATCTCAATGCTCTCGCAGACGGACAGGAAGCTGTCGGAATACAACTCGGAGTTCATGGAGTACCCGCAGTTGCTGATGAACGTAAAGATCACTGAGGACAAAAAGGGTCTGTGGGATAAGAATGAAGCGATACTCGCGGCAATAGGAGAAGCGGAAAACGAACTTGGCAGCAGCGGGCGTGTGCTTGTACGCGAGAGCGGTACGGAACCGCTTGTGCGTGTGATGATAGAGGGAAAAGACGCGGCGCTTGTGGAGAAGCATACAAACAGGATAGCCGATGCTGTGAGAACGGAGTTGTGCGGCTGATAAAAAGGAGGGTTTATGGCGAAGATACAATGCGAGGTATTCGGGGATTTCGACCTGATATTGAACTCTGTGAGCAACGCGGTAACGGACGGAAGCATGAGTGCGACACTGGAGGATTCGTCGGATTTCTACGGCACGGACTCCCGGTGTGCGGTGCGGGTATATGAGCGTTACAGCTATCTCGGCAAGAACCGTGTATCGCTCTCGATAACGCTGTTCCAGACGCATGAGCATATCTACATAACGGCGATAACATCGGGAGGCAGCGAAGCTATGTTCTTCAAGATAAACACATTCGGTGAGAAGTCATTTCTGAACACTGTCCGTAACACGATAGAAGCATTCACATACAGGGGATATTACGGGTAAGATATGAGGATAGCAGAAAACTGGAAGGATTACGAACTGACGGACGCATCGGGCGGTGACCGGCTTGAACGCTGGGGCAGCGTAACGCTTATCCGTCCCGATCCGCAGGTGATATGGGAGAATCCGTCACCTGCGCCGGAATGGGGGGCGGCGGACGCGAAATACAACCGTTCATCGACTGGCGGCGGGAGCTGGGAATACCGGAAGAAGCTGCCGGAAAGCTGGAACATACGGTACGGCGGTCTGACGTTTCTTGTGAAGCCGACCGGCTTCAAGCACACGGGGCTTTTCCCGGAGCAGGCTGTGAACTGGGAACTCTGCCGTGAACTGATAACGGGTGCAGACCGGGAGATCAGTGTACTGAACCTGTTTGCTTACACTGGCGGAGCGACGCTTGCGTGTGCGGCTGCGGGCGCTAAGGTATGTCATCTTGACGCTGTGAAGAACATGGTTGAATGGGGCAAGGAGAACGCGCGTCTGAGCGGGCTTGCAGACAAGCCGATAAGGTGGATAACGGACGACGCTATGAAGTTTCTGGGGCGCGAGATACGGCGCGGGAACCGATATGACGGTATCATACTTGATCCGCCGAGTTACGGACGCGGCACGAACGGTGAACTCTGGAAGCTTGAGGACTGCATAAGTGAACTGATGCAGCGGGTAACGGCGGTATTATCGGATAAACCGTTGTTTGTGGTACTGAACAGTTACACGACGGGGCTTTCGCCGTCAGTAATGGCGTATCTGCTTAAAATGACTGTGGGGCAGAGATTTCGCGCTGAGATCAGCGCGGAGGAGATCGGGCTTCCGGTGAAGCGGACGGGACTGGCTATTCCCTGCGGGAACACGGCGCTTGCGCTGTTCTGAATACAGCGTGTGAAGCAGCGTCCCGCCAATTGCACAGACTAAAAACCCTGCCCGCTGCGCAAACCCGTAGTTTTTAAGAGATGACCGAATCTCCGTGAAACGGCATGGGTGCAGGGTCCTCCCTGCCTCGAGGGTCCAGGGGCTGAGTAAGCCCCGGCGGGGACGGGGGCAGCGCCCCAGCGGGGGTGAAACGGGGGCAGAGCCCCCTCCTCTCTCTCAAATCTCTAAAAAACTCTTCTTAACGCTCCAAAGGATCCAAGGCGGCAGCCTTGGTCGAGTCCGGGGCGACGCTCCGGCGGAGTTTGAGGCAGAGCCTCATCGCGCGTAAGCGCCGCTGCGCTGAGCTTTGGGGTTCCGGTGCGGTAACAAATAACGCAGTTTTGGTTCGATTTCGCACCGCGAGGTGGTCTTGTACTTTTATTGGCAGTCCCTGCCGGCGGTTGCGACTTACTTTCTGCCCGAGCGGCAGAAAGTAAGCAAAGAACGCGTATCGCGCTCGTCGAAGCAGCTTGCAGCAGTACAGACGGCTTTTAATGCCGCTGGTTAAACCCGATGTTCTCTGCGATTAGCAGTTTTTGGTGCAGGCAAGCTCTTCTCCATACGCGCGACGGCAGGTGTGCAGACTCGTTACCGCAGATATGTCGGCGCGCACCCTGCCAATGGAGCATACTGCCCCTCGAAACGTGCAGATTGGCAGGCACACAGAGTACCGACTACCCTACAGAGCGGTGCAGCGCCTCCGGCGGATATTGCACAGGGGGCACTACGATTACAGCACGGGCTAAGGAACAAGCACAGTTCCCGCATTCGTTAGTTTATGGGTGCGGACTAATGGAAAAGTACGGTTCCCGCTTTCGTTAGTTTATGGGTGCGGACTAATGGAAAAGTACGGTTCCCGCTTTCGTTAGTTTATGGGTGCGGACTAATGGAAAAGTACGGTTCCCGCTTTCGTTAGTTTTGGGCGGGCGGACTTGTTTCCGCTTACCGGCTCTATCCCCCAAAAAATCTTTTATATCAAGGAATAAAAATGGACAACATCATCGAGATTAGAGATCTTGAATTTGAATACAAAACCTACAACGAGGACGGCGAAGTCACCGGTACCAACAAGGTGCTGAAAGGCATTTCACTCGATGTACCGAAAGGTCAGTTTCTCGCCGTGCTTGGACATAACGGCTGCGGGAAATCAACTCTCGCAAAACACCTCAATTGCATACTCATTGCGACCTCCGGCAGTGTTCATGTGAACGGCATGGACTGCGCGGACGAAAGCCGCCTGTTCGATATCAGACAGACTGTGGGAATGGTTTTTCAGAACCCCGATAATCAGCTTGTCGCAACAGTCGTTGAAGAGGATGTTGCGTTTGCACTCGAAAACCTCGGTGTCCCCACGGAAGAAATACGCAGGCGCGTTGACGTAGCGCTCCGGATCGTGGATATGTACGATTACCGCGAACACTCCCCTCATCAGCTTTCCGGCGGTCAGAAACAGAGAGTTGCAATAGCGGGCATTCTCGCAATGCGCCCGGACTGCATCGTGCTTGATGAACCGACTGCAATGCTTGACCCGAAAGGACGTGCGGAAGTTATGGCAACCGTGAGACTGCTGCATGAACAGGGTGTGACGGTTATCCTCATAACGCACTATATGGACGAAGCTGTGCAGGCAGAGCGCGTTCTCGTAATGGACAGCGGACAGGTCATCATGGACGGTACTCCCCGCGAGATATTCGTGAAAGTCGATGAACTCAAAGCACACTCACTCGACGTTCCGCAGGTAACGGAGCTTGCGCACGGGCTCCGTGCGGCGGGAGTGGATATCCCCGCCGACGTTCTGAACGAGGAAGAATGTGCGAAAGCTTTGCTGAAACTGCCGCACGGGAAGTACGAACCTAAACCCGCGGCTGCACCGGCGGAGCAAAAGAACAGCGAGTATATCGCGGAGGTTCGGAAAGTAAGCTATAAGTACAGCGTTGGCACTCCGTTTGAATCTACGGCTGTCGATAATGTGAGCGTGAGCATTGCAAAAGGTCAGTTCGTGGGAGTCATAGGACATACCGGAAGCGGCAAATCCACACTGATACAGCATCTCAACGGACTGCTGAAGCCTACGTCGGGAGAGATACTGATAGCCGGTAAGGATATATGGGGCAAGGATTCTGACATACGAAAAGTGCGGTTCCTTGCGGGACTGGTTTTCCAGTATTCGGAGTATCAGCTTTTCGAGGAAACGGTATATAAGGACATAGCCTACGGTCCCAGGAACATGGGACTTTCGGACGAGGAAACGGACAGAGCAGTGCGGGAAGCTGCTGCGGCAATGGGGCTGTCGGACGAGCTTCTGGAGCGTTCACCGTTTGACCTTTCGGGAGGACAGAAACGAAGAGTGGCACTTGCGGGTGTGATCGCAATGAAGCCGGAACTGCTGATACTTGACGAACCGGCTGCGGGACTTGACCCGAAAGGACGGGACACAGTTCTGGAAGAGATCAGCGAGTACCACAAAAATTCGGGAACTACGATAATGCTTGTATCGCACAGCATGGAAGATGTTGTGAAGTATGCGGAGAAGATACTGGTGATGAATCGCGGTCGGCTGTTCTGCTACGAGGACACGGACGTTGTATTCAGCAGAACGCGGGAGCTTACGCAGATAGGGCTTGGTATCCCGCAGATATCGCGGCTGTCACATCTGCTGAAAGCGGGCGGAATGGACATCGGCGACGACATATACACAATAGACAGGGCAAAAGAAAGGTTATTGGAGACACTGAATGTTAAATGATATAACGATCGGGCAGTTTTTCCCGGGAAATTCGGTAATACACCGCATGGACAGCCGATTCAAGATAGTGCTTGAGATAGTTTATGTGGTTATGCTGTTCATATCATCGAATTTCTGGGGACTTGGAATAGCGTGTCTGTTCATGGTAATGGTATATGCGGCATCGGGCATAAGCTTCCGCATGATATTGAAGAGTCTGAAACCTGTGCTGCCGATAATACTGTTCACGGCAATACTGAATCTGATATTTGTGAAAGACACGGAAGCTTTGCCGCTGGTGGAGTTCTGGATAATATCTATATACGGGAAAGGCGTAGAAACGTCGGTATTCATGGTACTTCGGATAGTATTTCTGATAATCGGTATGTCGCTGCTGACGTACACGACATCACCGATTGTGCTTACGGACGCGATAGAGAGTCTGCTTTCACCGCTGAAGAAGATAAGATTTCCGGTACACGAGCTTGCGATGATGATGACGATAGCGTTACGATTCATACCGACGCTGATAGAGGAAACGAACAAGATAATGATGGCGCAGAAAGCGCGGGGAGCGGCTCTTGACTCGGGAGGGCTTATAAGCCGTGCGAAAGCGATGATACCGATACTGATACCGTTGTTTATCAGTGCGTTCAAGCGTGCGAATGAGCTTGCGACGGCGATGGAATGTCGGTGTTACCGGGGCGGCGAGGGGCGCACAAAACTGAGGGTACTGAAAGCAACGAAGATCGACTTTCTTGCAAGTGGGCTTTGTATCTGTGTATTGGGGATAATAATAATAAACAACGTAGTTTTTGGCTAAAAAGCTGCCCATTCAGCAGACCCAAAAGCAAACGAAATCAGGAACATTACCCGCCTATAAGTCAAAACCAAAAACTAACGAAAGCGGGAACATTACCCGCCCATAAGTCAAAACCAAAAACTAACGAAAGCGGGAACATTACCCGCTCATAAGTCAAAACCAAAAACTAACGAAAGCGGGAACATTACCCGCTCATAAGTCAAAACCAAAAACTAACGAAAGCGGGAACAGTGCTTGTCCCTTAGCCCATGCTGTAATCGTATCGCCCATTCAACAAAACCCGTCGGAGGCGCTGCACCACTCTGTAGGGTAGTCGGTACTCTGTGTGCCTGCCAATCTGCACGTTTCGAGGGGCAGTATGTTCCAATGGCAGGGTGCGCGCCGACACATCTGCGGTTACTAATCTGCACACCTGCCGTCGCGCGTATGGAGAAGAGCTTGCCTGCGCCAATATCTGCTAATCGCAGAGAACAGCGGATTTAAACAGCGGCTTTAAAAGCATACTGCGATACCCGCAAGCTGCTTCGACG
>JAGAWN010000167.1 GCA_017941355.1 Ruminiclostridium sp.
AGCGAGGTATTTTCGTATGTCGCTTAACAAGGCAATCAAATACGGGAAGGAGCACCGCCGTCAATATATGGGTGCAAAAAATGTATCTCCCCATTGCCGCAATCACGGCGGCTGCTATCATTGCTTGGAAAATCGTATGTACAAGCTGCGCAAGACTGTTGACGCAGCGGAAAGTAAAGTCAGAGACGAGATGTTCAACAAATAATCAGGTTTGAAAGGACATGGAAATATGCTTCAGAACGACAGGGAAAGAAATTATGCAAGCGTTCGTGTGGATAGTAACAAACAATGATATACCGGTCTCCCAAATTCTGTCAACCCGTTTCCGTACAGACACATCTGTAATGTTGAACCTGACTATTGACAGCTGTGAGTGGGGAGGCTTGTCCTTATTTTGGGAAATCTATTGGCTCTTGACAAGATACATGGTATAATACAGACAGGCAGGAAATATAATTCTGCTTGTTCAACTCGGTTAAAGAATATATTGAAAATAGGTATGAAATTATTATAGCATCCGGAGCTATAATGTCCGTTACAGGACTTGAAAGAGAAGATAAAAAAGAAGCAAAAATTGCATAATGCCGAGTTGCAGACTGATGGCTTTTTAGAGCGGCATCGGTCTTTGGTCGTATGCAATTTGCAGCTTCTTTTTCTATTTGTATATATAAAGCCGCAAATTGCATTTCAAATCAGTTTGCGGCTTTTTGCTTTTATTATAAAAAGCAGAGGTGCCATAATGTGGAGGCGTTATAATATGGCTGAAATAATATTAAGGGGCTATCAACAAGAATGTGTTGATACCTTGAATTCGTTAGAACACGGGAGTTATCTGGTAGTTATGGCGACCGGATTGGGTAAAACCGTTGTGTTTTCCGCAATATCAAGCTGCGGGAGAATTCTGATACTGCCACATCGTGAAGAGCTTGTACGGCAGCCTGAAAAATACTATGACTGCTCTTTCGGTATAGAACAGGCAAAGCATCACAGTCACGGCGAAAAGGTCGTTTCGGCGAGTGTTCAGTCAATTGTTAATAGGCTTGAAGAATTTTCTCCGGACGAATTCGACATTATAATCACAGATGAAGCTCATCATGCACCGGCTGAAACGTATCGTCTGATTTATAGCTATTTCACTCCCCGGCTCCATATAGGATTTACTGCAACACCGAACAGGGCAGACAAAATAAAACTGGGCGAAACTTACAGTGAGATCATGTTTGAGCGCGATCTTAAATGGGGCATAAGGAATGGTTATCTTTCGGATATTCGCTGCCTTCAGGTGGATATTGGGTTTGATATCAGCGAAGTAAAAAAATCGGCGGACGACCTTAATGTTAAACAGCTTGCGGATGTTATTGATGACCCTGTTTTCAATGCCAAGATTGCTCAGACATATAGAGAGCAGGCTGTAGGTCAGACATTAATTTTTGCTGCGAGCGTAAGTCACGCAAAAAATATTGCGTCGCTGATCAAAGACGCGGCAGTCATTACTGCCGAGACTAAAAATAGGGCGGAAATCATAGAGAAGTTCACAGCGCGTGAGATACCATGCTTGGTAAATTGCATGGTTTGTACCGAGGGTTTAGATCTTCCGTTGATTGAAACGGTTATGATAGCAAGACCAACGAGCAATCCCCTGCTTTACAGTCAGATGGTGGGCAGAGGGTTACGCCTGCATCCGGGAAAGAAGGAACTTCTCCTTATAGATTTCGTCGGTATTACCGGGAAGCTGCGTATTTGCAGCCCGCCGGATCTGTTCGGTATTGAAGATATACCCGAATATGTGCATAGAAATGACTTTAATAATAAACTTCTTACCGAGATAGATAGGATAGTTGCGGGAGCAGATGATATGCTTTTTAACTATAAGCTGTATATAAAACAGATAGACCTTTTCAAACAGGATGGCAGATACGATATTCGTGACATAAACTTCGCAATGATGCACGATGGAGCTTTAGCCTGTGAACTTGATGATAACAAGGTCATTTATATTGAACCTGCCGATACTTCCGGCAACAGTGAAGCACGTCTGATGCGTGGTATGTCAACAGAACTCTGGAGAACCGGTCGTGCGCCTATGCAGGATATACTGGATAAAGTATATAGTCTCCTTGTGTGCAAATTCCAGAAACAGAAAAGCCTGTGGGATCTTGAGAAAGTCAAGAAATGGGGCAGCGCTCCTGTTTCAGAGCTTCAGAGAAAAAAGATCAACGGTTTGATGAAGAAGCTCAGGATAAACACTGAAATAAACGAGGACGAAATGACCAAGTATGCGGCATCGGTTCTGATCAGCAAGCTGAAATATATGAAGCTGCGTAAATAATTATGAAGGCTGCTTTCGGGCAGCCTTTTTTGTGGGCTGAATAAGGGTTTATACCATAATATTATTCTATTTATTCAAGTCCTTTATAACTTCCAGAATATGAACAGACTTTTCGTAGCTGAGCTTTTGTATTTCAGCTATGATTTCTGATGAGAGTTTTGGGCTGTCGATGCCAAAATCAAAGAATTCTTTGGGTGTGATCCCAAAGTAGTCGCAGATATAAAAGAATCCAGTCATTGACGGCATTGCCTTATGATTTTCAATTTTATTGATATAACTTTCACTCTGACCTAAGGATAAGCTCATATCGCGAGCAGATACACCTATGGTTTGCCTCAGTTGAGTTAGTCTGGCGGCAAATTCGCTGTCTTCCATCATTATGATCACCCGTGAATATTATATCATATATTTCTCCAATTATAGGGAAAATAATTCTATAAATATCTTGAAATAAATCATACAATGATATATAATATAAAATATGTGGAATTAAAAGATATGATTTTGACAGAAAGCCAATTATGCTTGTCATTCTGAGTTACCTAAAAGCAGATTGGGCTATGGCGGCTGCATCAGGGGATAACCATTATCCTAATTGCGGAAGTTCATTCATAGTAAATAAAAATTATCGCAAATTTAAATAATTTGCGATAATCACATTTAATCAAAATTAGCCATAATATTATAACATTTATATTGTTATAAGTCAACGAAAACGCTGAAATTTGTTAGTAATATACAATAGCAAAAGCTGGCACTTGTTAAACATAACAATAATTAATGCTATTTTCCGTCAGAAATATGGTCATTGAAGGGGGATTCTGTAATGGCAAGACGAGGAGAAAATATATATAAGCGCAAAGACGGTCGCTGGGAGGGTCGCTATAAGAGTGGATTTTATTCTAACGGCAAGACCAAATATGCGTCCGTATATGGGAAAAGCTATACCGAGGTTAAAACCTTACTTGCCGGGAAAAAGGACGAATTAATAAAGGCAATAACACCCTGTTGCTTGACGGTTAATGAGCTTTTTGACTTATGGCTTAATGATAGATGTGCCTGTTCAAAAGAATCAACTGTGGCAAATTACCGCATGAAGATTGAGAAACATATCTTGCCTTTGCTGGGCGGTGTCAGATACAAAGATCTGACCACAATAATTCTTAACGGCTTTGTATCTCAGAAAATGTCCGAAGGGTTATCAGCAAAGTATGTATATGATATTGCCGTGCTTTTAAAATCTATATGCAAGTATGCCGACAGGCATTACAACTGTGGAAATAAGGCAGAATATATGGATATGCCTAAAAAGGAAAAGCTGCCGGAGAAGGCTCTTTTAAGTCATACGGAGCGCGAAAAACTTATCCGATTTTTGATGACCAACTGCTCTTTAAAATATGTTGGAATACTACTTTCCGCATCTACCGGAATGCGAATAGGGGAGGTATGCGGACTTAAATGGTCTGATATTGATCTTGAAAAGAGAATAATTACCGTCAAACGAACTGTACAGCGTATTTCCGATAAATCTGGGGGTACAGCTACTCGAATTGTTGTTACTTCTCCCAAAAGTAAAAGTTCTGTACGAGAAATACCGATTCCCGATGCCATATTCGCTATTCTTCTAAAATTGGCAGGAAAGTCTGATGCTTACATTTTATCAGATAGCACAGAACCGCTTGAACCGAGAGCATTACAGTATCGCTTCAAGGCGCTTTTGAAAAGTCTTAATACTACTTGTGTAACGTTTCATTCTTTACGGCATTCGTTCGCTACTACCTGTATTGAAATAGGGGTTGATATTAAAACCCTTTCGGAACTTCTCGGTCATAGCTCCGTAGAGATAACCTTGAACCGTTATGTACATTCATCACTAAAAAGAAAAGCTGAATGTATGAGGATGTTCTCCGCAAGCTTTGCTGCATAAAGATCATTTGCCGTCAAAAACATTGTCAATCACGCCGATGGACGCTGTAATTATGCCATACTATTGGGAATTATCCTAAATTATTTAAATTTGCGATAATATATCATTACTTATCATTTTAGCAAATAACACAACCACTATTCAAGGGAATATATCCCAAGATAAGGATCTGATATAAATGCTGATAATATTTGATAGCGATACTGAAAGTGCTGCACTTATTCGTCGAATACTGGAGGACGAGTGTAATGTTCCTCACCAATCAATTCAAGAAGTTATAGATGACCCCGTAAAACTTATTACAGTTATAAACAAGGATAAGCTCAGGCTTATAAATACAGTCTTTGTTGAAATATCTATGAAAACAAGATACAATGGAATAGATCTTGCTCAAAAAATTGTTAGGATAAATCCGGATATACATATAGTATTTACAACAGAGTACGGAAAGTTCTACATTCAGCAGGCATTTCTGGATTGTTACGATGTTTACCCCTGCGCATACCTTGTGAAGCCTATTAACAAGTATTTTTTAAAGCGTACCATTGAAAAAATCCGTTTCATGGATAAGAATAGGAACGTAATATGGATCAAAACACAAAGAACACTTATAAGTGTGAATGAGAATAATATCATATATATAAGCATTGATGGGCATTGTACTGCATTTCATTTGTCGAATCAAGTATATAGGTCCTACACAACAATTGAAGATGTTATTCCGAGTTTGCCCAAGTCTTTTGTTAGGTGTCACAAGAGCTATATAATAAATTCTTCTCATATTGTATCTTATGATCCTACATCAATAACACTTGCTGAAAACATAGTGATACCTATCAGCAGGGCATACAGACCAATAATAAAAGAACAACTTGAATTGATAACGATGTTTTCTAAAAATAGTAGTTCCGGTTCATCGTCACCACCGGCGCAGAATAAGGCTAAGATGTGATATGCTGATATTAAAAGTTGTTTTAGCTGCACTGATAGGCTTGCTTGTAGGATACTTGACAAAATATTATGCAGGTTTGGTCTGTTTATCGGGCTCGCGGCTTTGTTCTGTTCGATCCTGTTGCTTGAGTTGTAAAAATGGGGTTCCTATAAAGGAGTGCTTTAAGCAGATAGTGCTACATAAGTCTTGTGTATTATGTGGAAGAAAACTGTCATTCAAATATCATTTTATTGAGATTTGTGAAGCGGTTATTTTTGTGACAGGGGCAGTCTTTATTATAGATGATATAAAACTGGTTATTTTCTGTGTACTTACTTCGCTTCTTACGATTACAAGTGTGGTTGATATAGAACTAATGAAAATCCCATATTTCTGTAGTATAGGTGTTTTTGCTGTTGGCATGATTGTATTGATAATTTCATTAGTTGTGGGGAGCAACTGGTGGAAAAATCAGTTATTAGGAGCGGCTTTTATAGCGGTGCTGTTTATAATACCGACCTTGTTTGGGAAAGCCGGAGGCGGAGATTTTCAATTACTGGTCGCATGGGGCTTTGTGTTAGGCGTAAAAGGAATTGTTATTGCTGTGCTGGTAACAATAGTTGTTGGTTTTTGTAGGAGCCTGATCGCGGTATTAAGCGTTCCTCGACCTATTATCGACAGGTGTTCTTCTATGATAAAAGAAGTGTGTTTGGAATGGTACGATAAGCAGAAGACAGATGGCGTAGCCTTGCAAGAAGGTAAGACTGATACAATCTATTTCAATATTATAAATGAGAAAGTAAATGCTGATGAGACCTGTTGTAATATCGCTCAATGGTCAAATCATCCTGATATAATTGCATTTAAAGAGTTAATTGAGAGTAGTCTGGAAAAAAATATAGGTAAAATGGCAGTTGCTATCAAGTTGTCCACGGATGATAGTATCACCTTGAATCCACAGGTAAATTGTAAGAGAATAATTGCATTAGCACCATGTACTTCAGTCGGTATTTTAGTATCATATTTGCTGTGCATTTAGTCAAAAGCAGAAATTGCAGGAGAAGGCGCAAAAAATGCAGATTCTCTGTCGAGGACGATTTGTCCCACTATAATGCACACTATGGTCGCTTTAGGCGACTGAAATTTGCAATTTTTAGCAGTAAAAACGCAAGTTTGGAAAGGTCTATTGTAATCCTTATCATTATATGTTATTCTATAAACATAGCAAAACCGTAATGATGGTAAAGCTAAACCAAAATTACCATAAGGAGGAATAAATATGGCAGTAATTAAGGTAACTCCGGACGAGTTGAGGGCGGAAGCAAAAAAGGTGAGAGATAAGGCAGCGGAGTATCAGCAGCTTTACAAGACTGAACTTTTGTCAAAGAACCTTGGTGATTTAGCCAACGTATGGTGGGGCGAAGATCAGTCGGCTTACTCAACAAGAGTAAAGGAATTTGAACCTAAATTCAATAATATGTATCAGCTTATGATCGATTATGCCGATCTTCTCGACAAAGCGGCTGGCGAATATGATCGTAACAGAACCGATCTTGCTGCTCAGATCAAACAGCGCTGATTATAAAAGGAGGATTTAACAATGGCAGACGCAACATATACACAGGGTATTCAAATCGAAGAAGCTAACTCTGTCGCAGGACAGATGCAGACAACAAACAACAACCTCGACAATAAGCTCAAAGAGATACTTCAGATCATGGAAAATATGCAGCCAAAGTGGAGCTCCCCTGCGGCGGATGATACAATAGCTCAGTTTAAAACTCTTAATGCAAGTTTTGAACAGTATAAGCAGAAGATTGACGGCTATGTATCGTTCATACAGAATCAGGTTACTGATGCATACAATCAGGGCGAAAAAGTTATTCAGGCTAATTTGGTTCAGGTTAAGCAGGATGTTACTGTAGGTTAAAATATTACGGACAACAGGTAGCCCGAATGTAAATATCATTCGGGCTATATCGTTAAAAGACGGGGGGACGCAAAAATGAAGAAGCCAATATCAATATTCCTTGCTGCTTCTATAGCAATACCGACAATTCTTACAGCAGTTTCCGGGTGCGTTAAGGCATCGGCTACAGATATAATGACTAATGGTGAGCTGTTAGAGCTTATCAATAATAAATTCGGATTTGAGGGGTATGAATCCTCTGAGTCATATTACACAAGCGTTCCTTCAAGTGATGTTTTCTTTGACGCAGTCCAGACTGCGCATGAATATGAAGTGCTTGATGAACTGGTGACAGATTTTAAGACAAGTGACGTCGTTACTCGTGAATTCTTTGCAATGGCTGCATCAGGTGCTATTTATAATGACTATACGGACGAAATATCTATAAACGATATTTCGGATATTACATATAAAGATGATGTTCTTACCGTTTTGAATTACGGAATAATGGAGCTTGATGGCGGTAAGTTTGAACCTAAGAAAACTATGAGCGGTGCGGAATGTGTTCTCCTTGTGGACGCCGCATTTGATATATGGACTAATTGTTCAGTAGTAAAGCCCAAATACGATGTACAGCTTAAAGATGGTGTAATTGATCTCGGCGGCGCTGGTATGTATTACTATGATGAGGATGCCGGTGAAATGAAATTTGACGAGGATTCCTATAACCAAATAATAAGCAAACTTGAAAAGAACAACTACAGCTATGATCCGGATAGTGGTGTTGTGAAAATAGACTCGGTTTCTGATTTTGGAATCGAGGTTGGGTCGGTAATGACTGTCCCGACCGGTGATAAGCTAAATCCTTTCAGTATGGTTAAAGTCACAAATATTGAAAAGGACAGCGATGGACAGTACAAGCTTATTACAATAACACCAGAAATGCAAGAACTATATGAAACGTATAGTGTTGAACAGACTATAAAACCTGATTTGTCAAATGCGGGATATGTTTATGATTTGAATGGCAATTTACTTACTCCTGTTGCTGATGACAGCGAAAATATTGTAGGTGGAATGGGTCTTTGCAATGATAACATCTCGGATAATTATCTCTCAAATGGATTGATTACTTATGATGATTATACAAATAATATATATTCAAAAACTGCAGGTAAAACCAAAACCAAATATGAATTTGCACATGAAGATAAATCAAGCGGGTTAGGTATAAAAATCGGACTTACGGTTTCAGATGATTCCTTCTCAATAAGTGCCGGCGGCAGTATAAGTACACTTGATAAAAAACATGGCGGTAGCGATATAATAAAAGGCAGTATATCATATTCTGCTGAAGAAACTATAAAGAACATAAATGTTGACTATAAATATGATTTTTGGGGAGGTTATGCTAAAGTCGTACTGAGACATGATCATGTCTCAAAGGCATCTGCCAAAGGAAGTATAAAAGCAAGTATTCCTCTTTGCAAAATAGGGTGTCCTACCGGAATCGGCGATCTTACGGTATGGATTACGCCAAAACTAAACATTGGTTTAGACGGAGAATTAAGTATTACCGTAACCAATTCCGGTGTTGCGAATGGACTTGAATATCGACGTTGGCATGGCTTTAACAGTGTAAGTGATGAAGGAACAAAATCATTAGATGCAAAAGCAGAGGTAAAGATCGAAGCAACAGTAAGTGTTGATGTTAAAATAACTTGCTTAGCAGTGCTTGGCGTCGGTGTAGAACCAGAAGCAGGATTTGGCGCTCTTGCAAGCAGCGAGACAAATTTAATTGATACTGGTGAAGAGAAACCGATATCGCTACAGTGTGTTGATGTCAAATGTTACCCTATTTTAAAAGCAAAGGTATACGGGGAGATTGACTTTTTCTTCGGTAAAGTAAAGAAAGAGTTTAGCTGGACGATTCTCGGAGAAAAGAATGTTATGCTTGAGATTCACCTTGAATCCCGTAGCGATATTCTAGATGAAGGATTAAAAATAGTCCCTGAATGTACCAAAGATCAACTTATGAATATAAAGAAAGATAAAGAGACAGAACAAGCCGGGGTAAAAGTCGGAACAGAGCTGAAACTTACAGATAAGAACAAAAGAGCTGATATTGGTTCACAGTTTTCTATAGGAATCACAGAAGTACCGTCTGGATATAACTATGAGGATATATATGTAAAAGTTGCAAATTCAGAAGTGCTTGATATTAATAGTACAGTTGTAGCTGCAAACTATAAATCGAATCCTCTGCGCGAAGCCGCACTTAGTATGGCAGGTCCGGCAGGACGAATAGTTAATGGAATCCTTGGCACAACAGCTGGTGTTGCACTTGATGGGTACAGCTGTTCCTTTACCGGAAAGACGCGGGGACAGACCATAATCACATTTGTTACTAAGGACGGAAAATACAAAGCTACCTGTGATGTAATTGTGTTGGATCCAAACGAACCGCTTGATTTAGATGTTAAGCTTGACACCTATGGAGTTACAATACCCGAAAATACGTGTTATAAGTTTAATGTTGTCAAATTGCCGTGGTATCTAACTGAAGATAAGATAATTTGGTCAACGTCAGACGTTTCAGTTGTTACCGTTGGTCAAAATGGCGTAGTTACAGCTGTAGGTGAAGGCTACGCTATGGTGACAGCATCTACGCCAGACGAAACATCAAAAGCGTATTGCAACATTACCGTAAGCAGTACGGGTCAGGTATCATTGATGTTTATACCCGAAGCAATTGTCGAATATCAGATATAACCGATTTATATCCCCGTAAATTC
Organism: Ruminiclostridium sp.; assembly: GCA_017941355.1. Lineage (GTDB taxonomy): Bacteria > Bacillota > Clostridia > Oscillospirales > Ruminococcaceae > Ruminiclostridium_E. The sequence goes on from JAGAWN010000167.1 coordinate 9,892, forward strand.
ATAAAAATCTACGGGGATAAAGGTGTTTCTGCAAATAAAGGAGATAAGTTAATGTTTGGCAAGGATAAAAAGTTAAAAGAGCTGAATGAGTGGAATTATGTAGAGGAAAAGAAAAAAGAGAAAGAAGAAGAGGAAGAGTACGTTGTAAGCAGCGAAAAAAAATTCCGGCTGCGGGCGCTTATTATAACGGCTGTACTGTGTATCGGTATTGTTGCACTCGGCATAGTTTATATGAATAAGATCATTGAGACAACCAATGCTGAAGCAGTGGATAATACTGCTGTTTCAGATACTGCCGCGGCTGAAGAGAATACGGCGGCTACTTCTGAAAGCAAAACCACTACAGCTGCAACTTCAGATGCCGCCGTTAATAGCGATACTACTCCCTCTGTTTCAGAAACAACGACGGCTGAATTAACAGCTCAGGCAGCGGAAACAACTCAACCGGTGGAAGATTTTACTGCAACGGCGTATGCAGATAAAGACGGGTTGGTAGTAGAATGGACCTATACGAATAGTGAGTATGCAGGAAAATTAATGTCCATATTTATGACTGACGGCGTTACAGCGTATTTGCCGGTAGGAGAAAACATACCGACCGATGCGAAAAAGTTTACTTCTACAGCGGAGAACGCAGAAAATGCGGTGGGTTTAGTTATTACGGTAACAAATACAAACGGCGATGTTCTATTAGAAAAAAATATCGTAGTAGATAATAGGACATATCAGCCGGAAGTTACTTACTCTGATGATATTGATATTGGGGAGCTGTTTAGATGAAAAAACAGAGAACATTGCTGAAGAAAATAGTATCTTTGTTACTATTGTTTACAATTACGATAAATATTCTATCAGTCAACGTTTATGCACAAACTGATTATATAGTAAGATATTATAGGGATTACACGTGGAAATTGCCAATGTATGATCCCTTTACAGAGGAACCCGCACATAATGGTGGTGGGTATTGGGCGAGTCCATGGATAGGTTTAAGATTTGCATTAGTTGATAAAAACGGCGATTCACTGAAAACTGTTGACATTTTTAATATGAGCGGTTATTCAGGTATTGTACAGGGTGTAGGAAGTGCGGCGGTTATTGGAACAAATTTGGAAATACTATCTGGAACGGCAACTGGGGTATCGGGTAAGGCTAAATATAGGATATTTAATCATAGTAAAGTCGACGTTGTTAATATGTCTGATAGTGTCTTACAGAGCTATTCGACTAATATGATTATAGCAAATTCCAGTGATTACGAAGATAAAAGAAGGAAGGATAGTTCTTACAATTGGTATTGCGCGGATTATGGAACCGTTTTTAAGAATATCACTATTAATTGGAAATTTGACATTAATGAAGACACATATGATGAAGAAGGGAGATATTTTCACGGTTGGGCAATACCAGATGCAATAGATAAGTTTATATATAGAAATTTAACAGGTAAAGAAAGAACTGCCCTCACGCCGCAAACATTAGAAGAGATAAATGATAATAGGAATGTTTGGGTAGGAATGTGCGATTTGCTTTATGCGTTGGGACTTGAAGTTTATAGTGGAGTACAGGTAGGAAACTGGAATGGCTTTAATTTATTAAAACTGTATAACAATTTAATTAGTGAGTTTGTAATACCTGAATACTGCATTATAGTAGAACCCGTGATGTTCTTTTGCGTTCCTTTATTCGAGCCAGTTTTTTATAAAGGAAAAGTTATTGATTATAATCATGTAAGAACATCAATTTACTATGGTAGCGTTACAGAGTTAGGACTTTTGGAATCAATAGGATGGATAGCAGATGAGGACGATCCCCTGTATTCTAAGTTAGAATATTCAGAGTCAGAAGATACGACCTTTGATATATTAAATGAGGGAGTTTACACTCGCTGTTTTGGACAGCAATGTGCTCATGTTACAGAAGAATACGCATATGATCTTGAAAAATGTTCAATGTATGGGGTTTTACAAGTAGCAACTTTAGATGATTTTATTAATTGGAAAAATGACAGACATCAGTATAGGGACGAAAGCTATGATTTTACTGCATACACACCATACACAATTAAGAATTATGCTATAGGCATGTCAATAATAACATCTTCCGATTTCATCAAGCCTCAAGTCGAGACATATGACAGTGAATATCGCTCCGACACAAATGTGGTAACGTCAATAAAAGTATCAAATAGAAGCGATACCAATTATTCTACAATGTTTGATTCTTCAAATATTACTTCAAACACTTCATTGAATACAAATGGTGTTCCCAAAGCGATGCTTTGCAAGTTCACGGTATCTAAAATTACAGATGAGAGCGGCGAGGTTGGTCGCTGGACTGCTGATAGGTCGGATGTTACTAATCAATTTAAGCAGAAGGTTGAAGAACTCGGATTTGCCAAAGACGAGGAAGGAGAATATATCACAGAGTTTTATGGCAGTCTTGATGGGCTATTGCCTCGCGAGATCACAAACGCAAATGCGCCTTGCTATGTAAGCTTCAACTGGAAAACACCAAAGAAACCGTGTAAAGTGACATTTGAGGTGGAGTTCCTTAATGCTAACAGCAATCCAGAGCCGGTTCTTGGAACAGATGAACATGACGGATTGAGAGCAACCGAAATGGATGAAGATATGCGAAATATTTATGGAAAATATATCACATACTTTAATAGTGATATTGTTGAAGGCGCAAATTCAACCCTCTTCACAGAAGATACCGTGCCACCGGACAGTGTTTCGATAATAAGTGTTTCTCCGAATGCAGCTCCGGGATCCGATGAGCAGAAACTGTATGATATTAACAAAGGCATATATGATGCGTATCAAGTGGCTCATGGGACGATGCCTGCTGTATATACGGGTACAGAGTTTTCAGATAAGACTATAATAGACAGTCAGAGTTGGTCGGAATATGTTGCAAGCTATGACGGCGGCGGTAATATAGTATTGACTCACAATCCGCACACTGTAAGTATAGGGTTGTCAAAGACCACAGATGATACATATACCGACAGTACCGAAAAGATACTCCGTACAGACCAGAGCGGATTGTATTCGGATTATGCTGATACTATAGGCTCAGGATATGGGATCGGTGTAGATTTTATTTCAAGTTTCAGTAATGACGAAGCCGGAGATGACTATATCAGAAATGTGACAGTAAATGGTGTCACCTATGAAAACAGTCTTGTTACGAATTACGATCACGGTGTAGTTATGTTCCCCGAATACAGTTTTCAGACGTATTACGGTGAGATACTGCAGTTTGATACGGATGTTGATCTTGTGGGGCGCTCGGCAGAACGACGGTTTATGCTACCGGCTAACAAGGACTCGAAGTTCTATGATGATTCTATTGAAAAACCGGCGGGAATGAATGACGAAGAATACGCGGAATATGTTGAACAGAACAACAGTGAAAAATCCCGTGTCCATTTTACGCCTGTATGGTATCCCGATGGAACATATCAGATAGTGCTGTGTATGTTTGATGCGTGGACACCGGCGGGTCAACTGTGGTTCTACAAGACATACAATATTGAGATAAAAGGCTCTATCTACGATACTTGGTATGTAACGCGAACTTACAAGAATCAAGTGACATCATAATCGCTGAGGTGGTGAAGAAATGCTTTATTGCGCCAATTGCGGAAATCCGGTAAATGTCGGGGACAAATTCTGTGAGAAATGTGAAACCAGACTAAATGCAGATAATGTAAAAACGGCTGAGTTTATTGCTCAAGAACGTCATAGCTTTGATAACTTTGAACCGGACAGTTTTATTGTCAAACGTGATCTTTGTGGGCAAAAAATCTTTGACTACAGAATAACGCATTATTTAGGAAATGTTTCGGAAAGTGACTTTTACACAGCAGGTTCAGCCAAAGATGGTAATACCAATAAAAAGACAATACAGCATATAATTCTTCCGTCGCAGGAAAGCTATGAAGTCCTTTTGCGGCTTAACGAGTATTCCAAAGAAAAAGCCGACAAAGTGGTGCAGGATTGCATTTATTCAATAAATGAAGAAATACCTTCATTCAGATTATTATGTTCAGAAGCTGGCATTCCATGTATATACGAAGATGTGAAGGTATTGTTCTCGGAATTTTCAAAAGTATATCATGTTTTCATTATAATGAAGCCCGTAACTCCTTTTGTACATTATATCTCGGAAAAGTCTGTAACGGTGCGTAATGTTATAGAATGGGGAATATCAATTTCAGATCAGCTTTCAGCAATTGCCCGCTCCCGAAATACATACAGCGCTGTTGATGAGACTAATATGTTTGTTGACGATGAGGGGAGTGTGTATTTGGGCAGTAGAATGCGAAGTACTTTTAAGAATAATATGTATTTATCTGCATATACAAATTTGAATAACCTGTATCTCCCGCCTGAAGATTGGGAAGCAGAGCAGGACGTTTACGGAATCGGTATGCTGTTGTATCTGCTTCTGAACAGAATGAGACATCCTTACATTACACAGTATGAGGATAAGATCACTGGCGAAAAGTACAGCAACGCTGAGAAACAACGCCTTTCTCACTGTAAAGCAAGGCTTCCGCATTTCGCACAAAATTCTATGGGACGTGAGTTGCTGAGAACTTTTTCAGATGTTGATGAACATATTCCAAATATATCTGAGCTCGGCAATGTGCTGAGGAATTCACTGAATTATATTACCACAGAAGAATTGAATGCGGTCGTAATAAACGTAAATAATCAGAATACGGAGACAAAATAATGCTTTTAACGTTATTGAAAAATGATAGTTCCAATTCAATTGTGCTTCCTGAAAAGATCTCAGGTAGGTATCCGATCACTCATAATGGCAGAAACGGGGCAGAGACATTACTTGTTGTTGAAGCGGAGGGTGATATGTGGAAGCTTCGCAGCGGTATCCGCTCTAAAATAATAGATGGAGAAAATGAACTTCATGATATTACACTTGCTGCGGGAAGCATTACCACAATAAGAATTAATGAGACTGAAGAAACAGCTTTTTTAGTAGCCGAAAGCATTAATAATACCGATATGATGTTCAAAAAGGTTATAATGAATAAGCCGTGCAGCTTTGTTATTGGAACATCAAATTCATGCGATATTTACATAAACACAGGATATAGTAAGAAAGCGCAGATAGAACTCGTATATGATACTAATACCGGGTTTAAGATAACCAATTTCTTTCAGGGAGTTGGTGTATATCAGAATCAGGTAAAACCTCAGATCGGCTGTCTCGGCATAGGTGACGTTATCTCAATCATAAATACAAGATTTGTGTTTGGAAAAGGATTTATTGCGTTTGACCATAGTAAGGATATCGTGATAAATAACAATACCTTGTTTGGGACATTTATCAATGAGAAACCGATTAAAGAAAGGGTATATTTCTTTGATGAAGAATATTCGCAGGGATTGTTCTTTTGCTCACCTCGTTTTAAAAAAGAACTTGAAACCAGTGAAATATCAATAGAATATCCGCCCACATCGCAGATGAATAATCGCGTTCCTGCCGCATTAACATTGGGACCGTCCATAACTATGGGTATGTCATCGGCTGCGACAGCTGCTTTTACTGTAACGAATCAATTGTCTAACGGCGGCAGCATTATGACTGTAATGCCGTCTGTTATAATGGCTTCAAGTATGCTGTTGAGCTCACTTTTATGGCCCGTTGTAACAAAAACATACGAGAAAAGGCTAAGAAAAAAAGCCGAAAGAAATCGTATGATAAAGTATAGAGATTATCTTAATGAACAAAACAGATATCTGGACAGCCTTATAGTTAAACAAAAAGAGATAATTAATGAAAACAATCCTAAACTTCCTGTCCTTGCAGAGAGAATCGAAAAACGTGACAGATCTCTTTGGGAGAGAATGTACGGACAGAGCGACTTTCTCAACATATCTGTAGGTAGCGGAAGTGTTCCGCTGAAACTGCAAATAAAGCAGAGTGCGGACAAGTTTGAGCTTGAAGAAGATGTACTCAGAGATGAAGCAAATAAGTTTCTGGCACGGAGCACATCTATTGATGATGCCCCTGTTGAAGTATCGCTTATAAAAGACAGAATTGCAGGTATTATCGGAAAACGCGCTAATGTCACAGAATATATTAAAAGCTGGATACTACAGCTTGTTTCGCTGTACAGCTATGACGATCTGGGACTTGTTATCATATACGACGAAGCAGAAAAGGAAATATGGGATCATTATCGCTGGCTGCCGCATATATGGAACGATGATTCCACAGTCAGAATGATCGCATCGGACGCAGATGAACTTCGAGTTATATCAAGCGAGATAGAAAAAATACGCAGCGCTGGAACTAAAGGATCTGAGCGTAGATATATCCTTATATGCGCTAGCCGCTCTCTTGCATTAAAAACAGAATTTGTTGGTAAACTGATAAAAGACGGGGATGGGTCAAGATTCAGTATTGTCGCACTTTATGACAGTATGAACTATCTTCCGAAAGAGTGTTCCCTTGTTTTGGAGATCAGTGACTCAACAGCTAATGTGTACAGAATGGGTGCCGATACTACTCAGCAGATAAAGCTGGATAGTACCGTAGGCATTGATATGCCAAAATTGTCAGTGGCACTTGCCAATATAAATCTTGCAAGAAACAATGAAGTGTTTGAACTGCCGCCGTCATACAAATTCCTTGAAATGTTCAATGTTACAAAGGCAGAGCATCTAAACTGCTTGCAGCGCTGGAAGGACAGCAATCCGGTTGAAACCTTGAAAGTTCCGATAGGCATAAATTCACATGGGGATATGTCTATGCTCGATGTACATGAAAAGTATCACGGACCCCATGGTCTTATAGCCGGTATGACAGGTTCCGGTAAGAGTGAGTTCATTATGACAATGATACTCTCTATGGCAGTAAACTATCACCCTTATGAAGTGTCATTTGTACTTATAGATTATAAGGGCGGCGGTATGGCAAATGCCTTTATAGGTATGCCGCATCTTGCGGGAACTATAACTAACCTTGATGGAGCTTCCATGACACGTTCAATGGAAGCGATTCAGGCAGAGTTATCGCGCAGACAGAAAGTTTTCGGAGAAGTTGAGAGCACGCTTAATATCTCACCGATGAACATATATAAATATCAGATGCTTTATCGTGAAGGTCGTGTTTCCGAACCTATGCCGCATCTAATGATAATTTCAGATGAGTTCGCGGAGTTGAAAGCACAGCAGCCGGATTTTATGGCAAATCTGGTTAGTGCAGCGCGTATTGGTAGAAGTCTTGGCGTTCATCTTATTCTTGCAACTCAGAAGCCGAGCGGAGTAGTTGATCCGCAGATTTGGAGCAATAGTAAATTCAAGATATGTCTCAAGGTTCAGGATGCTCCAGATAGTAATGAAATGCTCAAGAAACCGGATGCAGCCGATCTTGTTGAAGTCGGAAGATATTATTTGCAGGTCGGAAATGATGAGTATTTTGAGCTGGCGCAGTCAGCATGGTGCGGAGCGGATTATGACGCTGATGGTACTGCTTCGGATAACAAAGCTTCATATATAACCTTTGTAGATAAAATTGGACGTACTATTGCGCAGGCAAATGATACTTTTGTTAGTAAGAGCGATAAATCGCATAATAATCTTAATCAACTAAAAGCGATAATAAATTATATAAAAGCACTTGCTGAAACCGAGAATATTCACACTCAGCCGCTATGGCTCGAACCTGTTCCGGCTATTATTATCCTTGAGGATTTGATAAAAAAATATCAGTACAATCAGCCAACAACACGATTTGTTGCTGTTGTCGGAGAATATGATATTCCTGATAAGCAGGAACAGAAGTTGTTGACATACGATCTTGAAGAAGCTGGAAATATTCAAATATATGGTTCGTCAGGAGTAGGTAAAACAGATTTTCTTACTACTATGACATATAGCTTGGCATCGCGATATTCCCCAAACGATGTATGGATATATATACTTGATTTTGATTCTCAAACAACCAGATACTTAACACGGTTAAACCATGTCGGCGAAGTCATGATCCCCGATGATGATGAGAAAATATCGCACTTCTTCGCTTGGATAAAGGGAGAAATTCGTAGAAGAAGAAAGATATTATCTGAAAGTAGTGGCGATTATTATAACTATGTTGACAATGGTGGAATAATGCCTTGGATAGTAATTATGATCCATAATCTGGGCTCGTTTAGCGAAGCGTACCCGGATTACGAGGAGATGTTGGTTTCTCTAACAAGAGGAAGCACCAAATACGGCATAAGTTTTGTTATAACAGCTACTGCTGTAAATATGGTGCGGTTCAGAATAGCTCAGAATTTTAAGACAACAATTGCAATGCAATTGAACGACAATTCCTATTCATCTATAATAGACGGTGTGCGTCGGAAGACTCCATCTGCAATAAAGGGAAGAGGACTTACGGTAATAGAGGGAATAAATGAATTTCAGACTGCTTACGTTGCAGATCCTGAAAATGCCGATAGCATTAAACAGGCAATTGAGAAGTTTGCAAATGAGTTGAATGTTAAATATCCGAATAATAAGGCATACCGTATTCCAATACTTCCGGACGTTTATACATCGGTTATTGCGGAAGATTATTATAATGCGTCTAATAGAGAATTAGTGCCGGTAGGTATGGATATACATAAGGTCGAGCCGATTTATATCAATACGGATGTTCCATTTATTCTAATTCCCGCGATAAGGGGAAGAAAGCCGTTCTTCTTACAAGGACTGTCGGAATTCATTGCTGCCAATGTTGCTGACAGAGTGATTGTGTATAATAAAGATGCAGATTTTTCAGACAACGCTGCGGCTGAATATGAATACTACACACAGGATGATGATTTTATTACAATTATAGATGAACTGTCTCTTGAAAGCAAAGCTCGTACTTTCGTTATAATAAAGCGTCTTGGAGATGCTATTACTAAAAGTGCATTTGATTTACAGATGAAGCTGAAAAAACTGCTTAGTTTGGTCGAGACTGGTCAAACCAGAATAACAGTGGTAGCCTATGATAACGATGACGGATTTGGAAGTTACTTTTCATCTTCTTGGTGTTCAAGTCTTGTTGCATCTGAAAACTATATATGGGAGGGCGATGGATATTATGATCAAAATCGCTTCAAACACCCATATGTGTCTAAACCAGATTATGTGAAGCTTGGAGGTTATGTAGTAAGTAATGGAGAAATAACCTGTGTAAGATTGTTGGCAAGCGAGGTGTCTGAAATTGAGGAATAAGATATTGATCGAGGTTTACTTTCCGGCGATATATATAAGTTTTGATGTATATATTCCAGATGATGTTTCTTTTTACCGTATAACTTCAATGATAAAAAAGGTATCTGATAAGATAACAAATGGATTGTTTGTTCCGTCAGATGAAAACGTCTTATGTGATATGGATACCGGACTTATACTTGATATAAATCAGACTGCGAGAGAACTGTGTCTGCACAACGGCTCAAAGCTGATGTTTATATAAAAGAAAGGATACAAATAAAATGAGACTGATAAAAAACAGATTAGTGATTGGCTGTATTTGCATTATATTGGCTTTTGCACTTGGCTTTTTGGGTGTTCCGTTCTTGGTGGATAAGATGAGCGATAAGGTCAATGTAGTAGTTGCAAATCAGGATATACCTAAAGGTACAAAACTCGAAGAAGGTATGTTCAGGATCATAGAGGTTAGTCAGGGCGATCTGCCGTATGTTGCTGCCGATCTTTATGAATCAATTACCGGAAAGGCTGCAAGTGGAAATAAAGGAGCAGCCGGTTCAAGCAGCATTTTTGTTAAGGAAAGTTCAGAAGCAAAGTATGCAGCAGTGCAGATAAGTAAAAACGACTATGTTTCACGACAGAAAATAACATCAACCATACCCTACAAGGATAAAGAATTAAGGGAACTGGGGGAAAATGAATATGCTGTAACTATCTCAGTCAGCGCACTGGATGCATCAGTAGCCGGTAAGGTTAGAGCCGGTGATGTTATTACCCCGATGATAATATCCGGTAACGGAAATGATACGAAAGCGAATGTTTATGATGAGATCCGTTATATGGAAATAATATCTGTTTCTAATAAGGACGGTGCTGACATAAGTTCAAGCAACAGTGAGAGTCTGCCGGCTGTAGTTACATTAAAATGCAACTTTGATCAGGCTGCTATGTTAGCGCAGTTAAACTCAAGCCACAAAATACATTTAGCATTTGCTGCTCACGCGGAAAGTGAAAGAGCCGCTGAATTGCTTAAAACTCAGGCTGATTTCTTCAACTCCACGAATGGAGGGAACGGTCAATGAGCGGTAAAATAGTATGCTTTTGGGGAAGTCCCGGCAGCGGTAAGACTATAATGGCGCTTGCTGTTGCATCAGCTTTATCCAAAAAGAAAAAGAATGTTATTGTTTTTTCCGGGGACAAACTCACGCCTTCATTAAAAGTATATCTTCCTACAGTTGATATTACTGCTCAAAAGTCAATTGGTCCCTTGTTAATGTCAAATAGGTATGACGATTCTGATCTTGCGACGAGAATGATAGTGCATCCGGATACCGAATATATTTGTTTTGCGGGCATGGCACCCAGCGATAATTATATTACATATCAGGAGTTTTCGCGGGAAAGCGTTGTAAGACTCGCAAACAAATTTGCAAGTTATTCTGATTATGTTTTAATAGACGGTGTTTCAAATCCTTTGGAAGATACTATGACACTTGCTATGCTTGAGTTGTCAGATGTTACGGTTCGTTCTATGACAGCTGACGGCAAAGGTATTATGTATTCAGAAGCCAACAAGACTATATATCGTGACGCGAAATTCAGATATGATGAACAAATAACAGTTCTCGGTAATGTGAAAGAAGTTTCTCCCTATGCTGAGATCATAGCGATAATGGGCAATTTTGACTATGTTCTTGAATATTCATACGAGGCTGAAGATAAGATGAATGCCGGAAAGCTGTTAAGAGATTTTAACCGCTCAAAAGGTGTTAAATTTGAAAAAACAATAAATAAGCTCACTGAAAGGATTGAAGGAGTTTGAGTCCGGATTTAGATAGTTTTCTTGCATCCCGCAAGACAGATTATTCCTACGCCGATATTCTTACAGGTACACAGGAATTCATATCAAGTACATATCAGGATCTGCTGTCAGGCGAAATTGGCGCTGATGATAAAAGACTGATCAAGGATTACATACGTCAATATCTTATTACCAAAAATTTACGACTCGCAGGTGGAATGACAACTGATGACCTGACCGATATGTTATATAAGGATATGGCTGAGTTTTCATTCATAACCGACTGGCTTGAAAATGCTGCCGACATGAGGCTGGAAGAAATAAATATCAATGCTTGGAATGATATTGAGATCATAACAGCGGGATCCCGAAGAAAAGCAAAGGCAAGTTTTCTTTCGCCGCAGCACGCAATAGATGTTGTAAGAAGAATGCTCCAGTCAAGTGATACCGTTATTGATGACGCAAGACCTACTGCGCTTGGTTCACTTGCAAAGAACATTCGTATAACAGTATTAAAAACGCCTGTGCTTGATGATGATATTGGTGTAGCTGCCTCTATCAGAATTATTTCGGAGGTAAGCTTTACTCGCGAAAACCTTGCAGGTAATACTGCCTCAAATGAAATGCTGGATTTCTTGTCAACTGTTATAAAGTATGGAATAAGTGTATGTATTGCAGGAAACACCGGTTCAGGAAAGACATCGACCGCAAGCTGGATCTTGTCCACAATCCCATATAATAAAAGAATATACACAATAGAGGAAGGAAGCCGTGAATTTGATCTTATCAAATATGATGAAAACGGAAAGCCGATAAATAGTGTTATTCACACATTGACGAAGACAACTATTGATCACAGCGAGGATATAACGCAGGAAGATCTGCTGGACTTTTCTTTGAGATTTGACCCTGATGTTATATGTGTCGGTGAGATGCGAAGCCGTGAAGCATTTGCTGCGCAGGAAGCAGCGCGTACCGGTCATACAGTTATAACAACTATTCATGCCAAATCTGCTATGGGTGCGTATATGCGTATGACCACGCTTGCAAAAAGAGCATACGAATTTACTGATGAAACTTTGATGAAGCTGATGATCGAAGCATTTCCGATAATTGTGTATCAGCGACAGTTAGAGGACGGAAGCAGAAAAATCACTGAGATCATCGAAGGACAGGGGTTTGCACACGGTAAAGTTGAATACAGGACATTATTCAAGTATGTAGTCGATGACAATATAATAAATGGTGACAAAACAACAGTTATCGGTCATTTTGAGCGAGAAAGACCGATAAGTGCAGCTTTGATGGAAGAACTGCTTCAGAATGGAGCGCCAAAATCTGTTTTAGATAATCTGACAGGTTTTGAAGATAATTATACTGGAACAAGAACGGATTATCAAACAAGGCAAAGGGAAGCTATTATAAAAAGTATGGCAGAAAATGCCCAGTTACGCACAGAAGCAGTTCGTGATGACTCCGTTTCATTGCAGGATAGTACGATATCGAACTATAATGATTATAGTTCTACTTATGGAACTAAAGAATCGGAAGACCCTCTTCCACCGCCGGAGGAAAAATTAGATTTCATGTTCTGATTATATCATTTGGATATGGTTTGCAAATATGTGACAAGGTGAATATAACTATGGTAATAATTATAGCTCAAATAGCAATAATTTTGTTGCTTGTAATAGGAATTTGGCTTATATCGGAAATAAAAATTCGTGAAATTCGCCCCGAAGCGAAGAAACTTGCAAAGTCCGTTATAGCTGATTATAACAAGAAAAAACTAAATAAGCATATAAGTATTAAGAAACAGGTTGAAGCACTTACAAATATTAAGAAGAAGAATTTTCTTGTTGAAAGTTTTAACGAAGCTCGTGTGATACTGACTTCACAGCGGCGCGGTGACAGAATCGGTAGAATTTATGTTATAAGCGGGATTTGCGGAGCAGTTGGATTGGTATTAGCTTTGCTGTCTTCTAACATTCTTCTTATTCCTGTTTTCACAATTGGGTTTACATTAGTCCCGGTATGGGTTATAAAGCTGTCGCGAGCAAGCATAAGAAAATCACTGAATGATGAGCTTGAAGTTGCATTGTCCGGAATCACTACATCTTATATGAGAAACGACAGTATTATAGCTGCTGTAGAAGAAAATTTGCAGATATTAAACAATCCGATAAAGCCGGTGTTTGTGAAGTTCGTAAATGAATACAAGCTTGTAGATTCAAACGTTGTTACCGGAGTCCGCAAGATGAAGCAAGCTATAAATCACGAAATATTCTCCGAGTGGTGCGATGCTATAATTCAGTGCCAAAATGACAGATCGCTCAAAACTACGCTATTCCCTATCATTAATAAGTTTTCTGACATTAAGTCAGTTCAGGCAGAACTGGATACGATGATGATGGCACCTTTCAGAGAATATATGACTATGGTTGCGGTTCTGTTGCTGATTTTCCCTATATTATATATAGTGAATCGCGAAATGTTCGATATTCTTACAACTACAGACGCGGGAAAAGTAATTCTTGCCGTAATAAGTATTATAGTATTTTTAGGTTTGAATAAGGCTGTAAATCTGTCTGAACCGATAGAATACAGAAGATAACAGAAATGGAAAAGTAATATGACAGAAGTTATACAAAACGGCACTAAGATATTAGGGGCTCTAATAGCTGTCTTCCTGACATTAGGAATATACTTTATTATTACAGAGTTCGTTGTTACACCGAGTAAAAGCGCGAGTAAGGCTATCCTATCCATAAACAAGAAAAAACAAACGATCGGAGACCAGATAGTATATCCTATCGCAAATAAAATAGTAAAGTTAATACATTTATCGCCTGAGCGGTATTCGTTATACCAAAAAAAGATATACGCTGCTGAACTTGAGTACACTCCGGAATTTTATGTGGCTAAAGCCCTTGCTCTCTCAATTATAATATTTGCTTTTGGTATTGTTCTCAGCATTATTACTCCGATATTCTTTTTCGGGTGTATAGTTCTTGCGGTTGTTTCATATTTTATGGTTCTACAGGAAGCTGACAAGATCATAAGAGAGAAAAGTGAAAAGATACAGGGTGAGCTTGTGCTGTTTGCAAGTACAATACAAACACAGCTCGCTACTTCAAGAGATATTATAAAGATATTTGAAAGTTATCGGAAAATATGCGGGACAACAATGCAGCATGAGCTTGATGTTACACTTGCAGATATGAAAACCGGTAGTTATGAATCCGCTTTGAGAAGATTCGAGTCACGATTGCAGTCACAAAGTTTATCTGAAATAATAAGAGGGCTTCTTGGTGTTTTGCGTGGTGATGATCAGCGTGCATATTTCGATATGTTGGTTCATGATCTTGTTATCAAGGAACGAGAAAGACTGAAAAGAAACGCAGCTGAGAGACCGAACAAGATCAAACTCTTTACAATACTAACACTTGGCGCTATAGCTGTAATAATCGTTTATGTATTAGGGTATAGGATTATTACATCTTTATATACAATGTTTTAAGGAAAGGGGGTACGAGAGATGTCAGATATGGTCATTAAAGCCAAATCCGCAGTAATTGCAGGTTGGTACTCTTTCAAAAACCGTGTTAAGCGTAATTTCGTTATTAACAACGGTGACGGTTGGACAGATCTGCTTATTAAAATTGGCATAGCTGTACTGATAGGCGGACTTGTTATCGCGTTTATCAATATCTTGATACCTGATTTGTTCGAGAAGGTTAGAGAATGGATATTCAGTCTGTTTGATTTCAGCGATGCAGCAGGCGGAGCAGGTGGAGCTGGCGGCGAAGGCGGCTAATAGGAGAACAATAATGTATTGAACGCGCCGCTCATTTGCGGCACGTTCATATGTTATTATATCACGCCGAAATGAGGATTTGTATGTTTAATCTTAAAAACTTAAAAAACAATAAAGGCGATATGTACATAGATACGCTTATAAGTATTTTTATCATATCCGCATTTATAGCAATAATTATAATCGTAACACCTATATTCATCAGAATATATCACATAAATCAATTTGCAGACAGAATATCGGATTTCATTGCAGTATCCGGCGGTACGGCAGGAATAAACGTTGAAGAGTTGGCTGATGAAATGAATGTGTCAATGGATAGATACGAGATAATAGTCGCAGACGATGCGATATGCTTGCCAGATCAGGCACATCCGGAAAAAATACAGCTGACGTGTCAATATACTGTAAATGTCTATTCTACAGTATATATTGGATTGGGGGGGATAGTTGACTCTATCCCGATCGGCATTTCTTCATCAGCTAAAGGGCGAAGTGAAGTATATTGGAAGGAACTGGAATCTGTTACTCCGTAAAAATATGAAGATAAAAGTTGAGAAATTATTAAACAATAAAGGTTCTTCACCGGTATCGTCAATAATAATTATTTTAATCCTTGTTATGGTTTTTATTTTGATATTTGAAGTTTTTATCCTTTATTCTATTTCAGATAAAATCCATGAATGTGTTGAACACTCAATAAAGACGATAACAACGATGAACGAAACCAATATTTATGCTAATCTGCGTGAAAACGTGCTTGAACTTGACACTGAAGATATAAATAACCTGATAACAACTGATGAACTGATTGATCAGGTATGCAGTGAGCTCGGACTGACTAATAACAGTGGCAGATTATACAAGAATGTCAGCAACGGCGGTTACGGATATGTGATCTACGACGTTAATGTTGAAAACGTATATATCGATTCTGCCAACACACTTTGCTTTGAAGCAACCGGTAAGATCGACATACCTTTAAACATATTTAAGGATATAGCACCGGATCTTACTATTGATTTGAATGTGAAGTCGCTGTATGCGTCAAAGTTAAGAGCAGTTCAGTAGTAAGGGGTGTTATAATGAAGGACTTGTTAAAAGACTTAATCGGAGAGGGCGGTTATCCATTAAATAAAAAGATAAGATCATACCCAAAGAGGCTGAAGCGCGCAGTTATCGGAGTTGTTATATATGATATAGTTGTACTAATATTTTTAGGGTTAGCTGTTATTCGCAGTCTAGGAAATGACACTCCTGTGATTGTTTTAATTGTCATTTGTGGGCTTAATCTTGCAATTGCATTTTTTATCAGCTTTTATGTTATTAAGAGTAATGTAGAAAGAAATAAAACAGTTTATGCAGCCATGATCAAAATTATAGAAGAAGGAAAGTATTTGGATTATCCAATTCCCGAAAAACCAAACTTAGGGAAATTATATTTTGCTAATATTTTTTTTACTGACTGTAGAACTTACTTTATTCCTTATTCAAGCGTTATCTGGATTTATAAAAACATTGAATATGTAAATGTTAGACCTTATGGAATAAGATTTAAAAACGGTACATTCTATACGGTTATAGCAAAAGGAATAAAGGGGAGCTGGACTATTTGGCTTCCGTGGAGTGAGCGAAAGGTAAAAAAGGCAATTGAAAATTATTTTTTACCGAGAAACCCAAAACTCATTGTTGGATATAGCAAAGAGATAGAAGAGTATATAAATAGATATATGAGCGAATCCAATCAACAGGGTTAAGACTTTATTGGTTTCAATATGGCTTGTAATGGAGATTATATATGCAAGGTTCTAATGATAAATCAACATTGAAAGAACAGTATGCCGGACTTGTCGGAAATGAACAAATCATAGAAAAGATAGATGCATTCAAAGCAAATAAATCAAGGGAAAATCTTCTGTTTCTGCTCGAAGTAATACATAACAGAATGAATGATGATGGGCAGTTTTTGATACCTGTTATACCGTCACAAGCTGCGTTAGACTTGTTCACATCAGAAGAGGTAAAAGCCGGTGATACCGTAAAGAGTGATGCTAATCTTCATTTCAGATTAAATACATTAGAAACCGCTGATGGAAAAAAGTGGCTTGTGGCATTTACTTCATACAAGGAATATGAAAAGGGTGAGGCTAGTTCTATAATCACTCAAGACATTCGTAGTTACATCAATATTTTCAATAAAGATTGTGGTTATGAGGGTATAATTATAAATACGTGGAGCACAAAGTTTTTCTTTATAAAAGATTTTATTAAGATCATGTTGAATATGGATAAACCTCAAAACCATATCAGTTTCGTAGTCGGGGATATTACTAAACTCGAAGTAGAAGCGATAGTTAATGCCGCAAATTCCACTTTACTCGGCGGCGGTGGTGTTGATGGAGCAATACATAAAGCTGCCGGTCCGAAGCTGCTGCTGGAGTGTATGACATTACATGGATGCAAGACCGGGGAAGCGAAGATCACCAAGGGCTACAACTTAAAAGCAAAACACATTATCCATACTGTAGGTCCGAGGTATCATGGCAAAACTGAGGATGCAATGCTTTTGTATGCTTGCTATATAAACTCGCTTGATCTTGCGAAAAAGAATAATATTCATAGTATAGCATTTCCAGCTATTTCGACGGGTGATTACGGTTATCCCGCAAGGGAAGCTGCGGTAGTTGCTTTGAAAGCGGTTATCGGTTGGCTAAATAGCAACGAGGAGTATGGTATGGAGATCGTGATGTGTTGTTATAACGAAGAAATGTATAATATTTTCATGGGCGTTTCAAGGGGTGAATGATATATGTTCACCAGCGATTACACTTTGGACAGATTTCTTAAAGCTCAGGAGCATAGGTATAGTACAGCCTTGCAGGAGATACGCAATGGGAGAAAAAGAACACATTGGGTATGGTTCATATTCCCACAAATAAAAGGGCTGGGTAAAAGCATCGCTTCCAATAAATATGCAATAAGAGATTTGGATGAAGCGAAAGAGTATTTAAATAATGATATTTTGCGCAGTAGGTTAATTGAGATCTCCGGCGCATTACTAGAACAGAATGCAGACATAAAATCTATTATGGGTTCGCCGGATCATTTAAAAGTATGTTCTTGTATGACGCTTTTTATGAAAGCGGATCCCAGTATAACTGTATTCAGTGATGTTCTCAATAAATTCTACAATGGAATTCCCGACAGAAAGACACTTGAATTATTAGGAAATAATCTGAACCGACTTTAAGGAGGAATTTTAAATGGATAGACCCTGTATAGCATTTGAGATGACTGACGCAAATGAAGCTTATGACCATTTGTTGTGGTGTGAATTAATAATGGACTATAAAGGATTTGCTTTTGATAACTGTATGTACGCCGAAGATGATGGCTGGAGAAGGCTATATAGGTGTAAATCAAGCGGCGGTATGTATATGGTTCAGCATTCGGAAGGACATTTCATGTCACATGATGATGAAGAGTATGATGATTATTTTCCGATAGGAAGTATTGAAGAAGCAGAGAGTATATGTAAAAAATGGAATGGTGATGATATATTACGGTATTTTCCCAAAAGGTTTCTTCATGTTACAGGGTATCCATTGTGGAAATTAGCTTCTAAACTTTTAGACGAAGAGAAATGTAAAATTAAATCAAAGTATAACGGAAATTATACTTGGGATTCGTAGGAGCTTAGAATTCAAGAATAGAATAATGCAAAGGCTTAGAGTCTTTGCATTTATCTTTTCAGCACATCAGACATGGTTAATAAAGCCTGTGCCTTCTCGTTTGAAACTGTCCGGAAGTTTTCAAGCAAAGTTCTCTCGTCAGCAGACAGATAGACAGCATCTTGGCTCTCGTTGAAAAATTCGGCAAGCGTCAGCCCGAGAGCTTCAACGAGCCTTTGGAGAGTGTCGATTGTCGGCTGCCGCGTTCCTTCCTCTATTCCTTTGATATGATGACCGGAAACGCCGGTGATCTGAGTAAGGCGGTATCGCGTCATGCCTTTCGCAGAGCGGAGTTCAGTCAATCGTTTCCCAATATCCATAGTGACCCGTCCTTTCATGTACCTATATTATATACCCGAACGGGCTATAAAATAATGTCCGTATGGGCTTGAAATTGCGGACATTTAGGTATATAATGTGTGTAGGTATTGTTGCAGGAGGATTTATGGAAGTTTATACAGTCAGTTTGTTTGGGCATAAAGAATTTAATAATCCGTTAAAAGTTGGCAAACAGCTTGAAAAGGAAGTCCGTGATCTTATAGACCATAATGAGTATGTGGAGTTTCTGATTGGTAGAAACGGTATGTTCGATCTGTTTGCCGCTTCGGTTATAAGGGAAGTCTGCAAGGAGTATGACTACGGCAATGCTGCCCTTGTGTTGGTGCTCCCGCATATTACACCGGATTATAAGAATAATACGGCTATGATAGATAAGATGTATGACGAGATCGAGGTGTGCGAAGAAGCAGAGCGTTACAGCAATAGATTGTCTGTCGGGGTATGCAACCGGAACATGGTTGACCGTTCAGACCTTGTTATTGTCTGTGTGGAGCGGCGAGAGGGTGGAGCGTACAAGATGATGATGTATGCGAAGGATACGGGAAAGCCTGTTAAAAATGTTGCTTGCTTTGATTTTTCTTCCGAACCTATCAACGTTGATTAGGTTTTATACTTCGTCACGACTGTAAGAAAGGGAGTATTATGCCAGTTTATGATTTGGCTAAAATACTTGATGAAATACATTGGGAAGATTACGCGGAGTTTGACAATCCGCCCGAGTTTGTTACGCCTGAGGAAAAGGAAAAGAAACTACAAAAGCTATTATCGAAATATAGCAACAGAAGTGAGGAGACGAAGGATAATAATGCCCGCTTAGTAAAACCAAATATATTGTGAAATTTCACAGCATAAAAAGGTTACAGATTTGGGCAAATTCGGAATCGTCAAGGAATTTGCTGCAAATTCGTCCCTAAACTGTAACTTCGTTTTTCCGGCCACTTAAAATGAAAGCTTGTCCAATTGTAGGATCTGAACAAAGATTCGTATATTTAACTATTATTTTGAGAAAACGCTTGCAAATGGGCTTTTGACATGATATACTGGATATAGAGCAAAAGCTCATAAAATTAAATATGATAATCGCAATGAATAGTAATGATTTTTGAGAAGGTCTTGATGTATACAAGATCATGGTAGAGTGAATTGAAAATATAGTTTTTTGTTATTAAATTGAAGTTTTATGAAAAAATAGGACTCGGAAGTTATTATAAATCAGCGCGAAAACAATGCTTGGCTGAAAGTTAGGCAGTCATTAGAGTTGTGTCAAAAACAACAAAACCTTAAGAGCACGCAACATTAATTGAGTTGCTGGCTGTTGAGTGTTTATAGCTTATGGACTGCTTAAAATCAGCAATGGAAACAGGCTTGTTATTGTGTTGGCTTATTTTTCCAAGTGCTTAGAAGAGAACATGACCAAACCGGTCTACGAGAAAAATGACAGATCATAGATCTGCCCTGAAGAATGCGGTTTGGTCTTCTTTATTTTATATTCTTTTAAGAAGCGCCAAGCCGCGAGGTTTGGAGCTTTTTCTTTTAGCCAGTTTGCAATAAGCCCTAAGAAATGGGCGTTAAGCAATATCCATACAGGATATAAATCCGATATGGAACTGATGAACGGAGAAGCGGCTGCGAGTCTTAAATCAAAACTCGTAAATGGATCACCGAGATGCTGCACGAACGAATAAGGGTATGAATCCCTAACGAGAAGTACAGTATCGCTGAGGCAGATCAGATCATCCAAAAAGCGATGACGGAATCTGCACGCGGTGGTATCGGTTCGAACGATGGCTGTCGAGCTTCGGTGAACCACAAGCGGCAATGCACACCGTAAAAAATAGTGCAACCGGTAGGCATCAGTAATTCAAGATATTTGCTTATGAAGTTATAAAGGCAATACACTATGAATTTACAAAGATACCTGCCAAAACGCTTATGTCTATAAATTATAGACGAGCACAACTCGGGAAAGGGTATCGTCGTCCTGCCCATTCACAAGAGAAAATCTTGCTGAATGAATCGGCGAAATAAAAAAGAAAGGAAGGTATCGAGAATGAATACCGCATAGAAGACAAAACAAGAAAAAACTGCTGAAAGGGCTTTTCGCCATATTTCAGCACCCGTACCTAATGGTTATGTACGATCCCGTACATAACCGATTAGGTAGGCGAAATTCCTACACATCCTTAATATTAATAGGTGTGTAGGACGGGGTGGGTCACCGCAACGACCTGTACGCGGGCTTCAGAGCGCCGCACTTAACGCGCTTTTTAGAGCGAGGATGTGTGGGAATATAGGCATTCCCATACATATCATCAATATTTGTACAGGCATAAAGGTGTGTACAAATTCGTCACAACAAAATGGCTATGACAAAGGAGGAAGATTATTATGTCAAAGTCAAAAAATCCCAACCTGAAAAGACAGGCTAATCAGCGTCTGAACGCTATGCAAAGATATGGTGAGTCGAAGCATCAAGCTCGCCGAGACGAACACACACAGTATCCCGAGGGGATATTTTCCTTTAATACTATGAAGACGTATAAGGAAGCCGTCAAAACATTTCTCGCATGGGCGAGAACAAAATACTCCGAATACAAGTTCCTTGATGATCTGAAGGACAAAGTGCCCGAGTACCTTGAGGAAAAGAAGGCGGCGGGACTCTCAGCATGCACTATCAAGACATACGCTTCCGCGCTTGCTAAGCTCTATGGCTGCAAGAAGGCGGATTTCGGCATCGAGTTCGCTAAACGTGAGCGCAAGAATGTGAAACGCTCTCGCTTTGAGCCCGATAAGAAACTTGAAAAAGCCAATCCGGACATAGTTGATTTCGTCCGCGGGACGGGTCTCAGACGCTGTGAGCTGAGCCGCCTTATTGGAGAAGATGTGTACAGGGACAGCGAAGGAAAACTTGTGGTTCATGTGCGCAGGGGCAAAGGCGGGAAAGAACGCACGGTCACAGTTCTTGCGGAATATGTTGATAGAGTTGAAGAGATCGCTGGCAAAGTAGGAGCCAAAGAGAAGATATTCAAGAATCTCCACAGGGGTCTTCAGCTTCATCATTATCGTGGGGATTTCGCAGCGGCGCTGTATAAGAAGGTGGCGAGGAGCGAGATCCCTGAAACTGATAAGTATAAGATGAGGAAAGACCGCAAAGGTACGATCCTCGACAAAAAAGCAATGTTGACTGTAAGCAGGGCGCTGGGTCATAATAGAATAAATGTTATCGCTCAGAGCTATCTTTACAGCGTATAAAGAAGGAGGTGATGACCTATGAGAGTGGATAGTATCACAGTAACAATCAGCATAGTTTTCACGGAAGACAATGATGATAAAGCTGTGTGCAGCATTACCGGAATTCTCGCAGACTCGCTTGTAGAGCGCATCGGTGAGACTTCAAAAGAAAAGACCGGAGGAAAAGTACAGTCAGAATGATATGTATGTTTTTTACGAGTCAACATTGGATGTGCATTAGGCATATTCAAAAAAAGAAGAGCCATTTTGAAGGTTTCTTTTTTGCGCGCGTCGTGCGCGCCTTTGGAAACCTTCTTAACGACATCCTGTCGTTAATTCCGATGCTTAATGTCCGGTGATATTTGCCGGTCAGATTTGACTGCCGATGATTGGTAGGAGACCGTTGTGCAGGCAATAAGCGGTAGAAAAATATCAGCGGACAGTAAGCATCGGATAATTGGTACGGCAATTTATACACAAGAAAGGAAGAGTGCAATTATGAGACAGTCGATAAAAATTACAATTCCGAAGTATTCGGTTACAGAGTTCCTTATGAAATGCACAGATATGGACGTTAAGGAAAAGATCGAGGAGACTTTTGAAGCATACGCCAAAGGTAACATAACATTTAAGAACGTGGATCTGTCGTTCAATGTGCTGAATAGCGATGAACAGAACGAGAAGGCTCCTTCATTCGTAAGACCTTCAATAGATCTTAAGGATCCTACTGTTGTGAAATGTGTTACTGAATATGACGAATACAGTGTTTCCTTTGCTATGCGTTCCATTTTTGAGACTGCTGTGATCATCAAACAGCATGATAAGCTTCTCAGCAACGGCTGTTTGGGCGCAATTCCGAAACAGATCGTGAATGATCCGACATTTGATGAGATCATAGACACCGTGAAGAAGGGAACTCCCTTCGAAACGACAATAGCCAAGCTATTATCAAGCATGAACCAGAAGAAACGTACCACGGCATTCGTTAATGACGTATTTGACACTTTGAACGGGTTATCTATAATCATCACTCGCATTAATGGTGAAGAGGTATCCTGTGAATATTTCAAAACCATTAAGAATGTTGACACGGAGATTGTCCTGAAGCTCAAAGATGCTCAGAAAGAAGAGATAACTGACAAGGCTCAGGAAATGGCGAAAACGGCTACAGATGATGAAAAGACAGAAGCTGCCGATGCTGCTGAGGCAGAGGGCGACGGTGAGGAACAGATGAATGAGGGTTCGGAAACTTCTGAGCCTGAGGCAGATAAGAAAGAATATGAGATAAAAGAGCCCGGAGATCCTTTAGAAGATTTTTCTTCAATGAGATTAATCTCCTAAAGTGACAGGCGCAATATAACAATACAAGCCCGCGAAAGCGGGCTTGTATTAGTTTACGCAGTTTTAGGTTTGAGCTCCTCGGCGAGTTCTTTGACTTTCTCAATGGAGAGTCCGGTGACATCGGCAATCTCCTCAATTGACATTGTATTCATCTTCAGTAATTTACAAGCTATAGTTATTTTTTCTTCATTTCTTTCATCTCTTGCTAAATCTTCCATAATCTTACACATAAACTGGTTCCCCCTTTCGGTATTTTTCAGCTGGTCAACCCGTTCGGCTAAGTCTTTATTGAACATATCCCCGGCGTTCTTACAATGGAAGTCGTGCATAAGGCGCCCGAGCGGTGTTTCGTTCTGTATCTCGCTGTTTACATATATTATATGTGATTTGTCTTCAAAGACATCATCGGAGCCCTCAATAGTACGGCGGATATGATATATGGGCTGCCCTTTTTTCAGAACATCATTGAGCGTAACGAAGATGACATAAGTCTCGGGCAGCTTGTCGAAATCCTCGCCCGGGTCAAGGATATTGGCATCTATGATACTGCTGATAAATCTTGCTCTTTCGGGAGCGGCACCTTTGTTTGCCTGCTGAAGCTCAATGTCATATTCTACATTATTCTCGTCAACGGCATCGATATCCAATGTAACCGAGCGTCCGTGGAGATTCTTGAACACCTTCTGTATCTGAGAGCTTTTAACTATAAGCCCCGGCTTATCCATAATGATACGGAGAACGGTCTGGACGAGCTGCGGCTGCTCATTGAAGCAGGCATTCATAAAGGTGTCGTCCATCAGGATGAACTCGGGTATCTTTTTAAGGTATTCTTCATGGCGCTGTTCTTTTGTCTTGGCTTCCATAGTGACCTTCCAGTGATGTCTTTCGTTTCTTACATATATTATATCAGATTTTGAAGCCAAAATCAATAGTTTTCAAAAAACTAAAATAATTCATAGGTTTCGGAGCTTCGGATCGGGTAAAAACTGGCTGTGTACGAATGATTTGATATTTTTGACAAAATTACGTTTGGATTTTTGTGAAGTGTGTTATGGAACAATATAAATATATATATTTAAGTTTGCTTTAAGTTACAGCGCTATAATAATTATAGTGATACCGGAGATATAACAGGAGGATCCTAAAATGAAAAAGACATATACACTGCTGCTTATCGCAGCGCTTATAATTTCAGCCAGCAGCTGTTCATCGGAGACGAAAACTGTTCAGGAACTTACCTCGCTTTCTTCCGAGCCGAGTACAACTACAAAAGAATTGATATCAGTTTCTTCGGATTCGAGCACGACTGCGCAGGAAGTGTCTTCCGGAACCGAACCCACTATGACAGCTTCTTCCGAAACCTCTGCCGCAACTGTTATCAGTTCTGATGACAAGGAAACTGACTCAACCACAGCAATAGCCGCTGCCACCACAACAGAAACAGCAAACACGACAACTACCGCTGCAACAACCGTTGCCTCAACTACAAAAGCTCCCGAAACGACAGTTACTACTACAGCGCGATCAAAAGAGTCCGAAACTACGGCAGAAACTACATCTGCAACCACGTCCACGATCTTGGAAACTACTACGGCAGTAACAGAGAAACCCAGATACGACAATTCGGCTGAATACACGGCATCTGTATTAAAAGACGGTGACAGCCTTACCGGTGGAACTTATTCCGCGACCGGAAAAGATGAAAGCGTTCTTGAAGCATCGGGAAATGTAAAGGCATCGGTTACGGGAGCAATACTGAAAAAGATCTCCGGAGATGCATCAAGTGCCGATGATTCGAGCTTCAAGGGACTAAACGCCGGAGTAAGGGCCTATGGGAGCGCAGATGTCACACTTACCGACTGCGTTATCGAAGCTGACGCGAAAAATGCTACCGGAGTATTTGCGTATGATAATGGGGTCATCCACATTTCTGACAGCACGGTCAATGTGACCGGCGGAGGTGCGGGAGGAGTTCAGGTAGCCGGCGGCGGTACACTCTACGGGAATAACCTTACCGTTACAAGCGCAAGCAAAGCGGCTATACGTTCAGACCGCGGCGGCGGTATTATGGTGATCGACGGAGGAACATACACCTCAGAGGGTTCAAGCGGCTGTCCGGTGATATACAGTACGGCAGACATAACGGTAAAGAACGCGGTGGGAGTTTCCAAACAGTCCCGTGCCGTCATAATCGAGGGTAAGAACAGCGTTTCGCTTGAAAACTGCACCCTGACCGGAAATGACCAGTCAACAAAATCCGGCAGTATCAGAGCAAATGTGCTGTTGTATCAGAGCGCTTCGGGCGATGCAAAAGAGGGTACGAGCGTATTCTCAATGACTGGCGGCAAAATGATCTCACAAAGCGGTGCAATGTTCTACTGCACCAACACAAGCAGCGTCGTAAATCTTAATAATGCGGAGCTTGTGCTATCTGACACTGGAGATCTGCTGATAGTTTCGGCAGGACGCTGGGGCAAGGAAGGCAAGAACGGCGGCAAATGCGTATTCAACGCCGAAGATCAGGCTCTCGAAGGCAACATCACTGTTGACAGTATTTCGTCATTGGAACTGAACCTGAAAAACAGCACATACAAAGGCGCGATATCAAACGAGGGCAAAGTTACCGTAACTCTGGACAGCGGCAGCAAGTGGGAACTTACCGGAGACAGCTATATTACCGAATTTAACGGAGATGTCTCGAATATCATTTCCAACGGCTATAAGCTTTATGTGAACGGCAAGCAGATATTATAATGCGAAAGAGACGGGTTCCCGTCTCTTTTGGCTCTTGGGGTGTATAAAACAAGCTGTGTCTCGAAGTTTTCTCCTTTATGCGCACATCGTGCGCTTTTGAAAAACTTCTTTACCACATCCTTGTGGTACGAAAATTGCACATTTTTAACAAAATTTAAGGTGTATATTTGTAATTAATTACCTTGCAAGAATTGGCGGTATATATTATAATAGTATTGTAAGGATATGCCGCTTGCGGCATCAACAACAGATCCCTGAATAAAGGAGAAGAAATAATAAAACAGGGTTTGAAAGTAATGATGATCAGACCGCGATGACTTTCGCGGGGTACTGAAGAAAAGGTTATGAAAGCATATATTCGGTGAAGATGTCCCACTGAGCATAGGATATCGGCACCGTCTATATATGAAAAGCGGCTCCCGCCGCAAAGACTTGGAATTTTGTAGGGATCCTTTTGAAAGGATAGACTATGGAAAATTCAAAGTCAACAAAGACGGCTCTCCGGGCAGTATTGCTGCTCAGAGTGTCAACAGCAAAGCAGGTGAACGGGAATGATGACTGTCCGCTCCCCGTTCAGCAGAACAGATGCACCGAAGTGTGCAAAGAGAATGGCTGGACAATAACCGATGTAGTCAACGAGAGCAAGTCGGGTTTTAAGAATGATATGTATAAGCGTAAAGCGATCCTTAAAATACTGGCGCTTGCCGAAGCAAAAGAGTTTGATGTGCTTGTCATCTTCAAGCAGGACAGACTCGGCAGACGAGGAAATCAGACTACCGAGTTTATTGCCAAGCTTATCAGCCTCGGCATCAGGATCTTCAGTGCGACGGAAGGCGAGATAAAGCTTGATTCGATCAACAGTGAGGTGTATGTTACCCTCAATGGGCTTTGGGCTAAGAACGAGAGTGAGAATATCTCGATCAGAGTCAAGGAAGCGATGAAGTTTACTGTTGAGAATGGAAGCTATCGCGGCGGTGCTCCGATGTTCGGCTACAAGACTGAAGAAACCGGAGTTATCACCAAAAAGGGCAGAGTGCAGCATCGGCTGGTCGTAAACGAGGACGAAGCCTATTATGTAAGAAGGCTGTTCACAATGACGGTAAACGAGGGGAAAGGCACCACGCAGCTTGCCAATTACCTGAACAACAAAGGGCTTCGTACTCATAAAGGCGCTTTGTTTCAGGCAAACAACATCATGCGGATACTGAGAAATCCTCTTTATACCGGACACAATGATACTTCAACGGCAAAAGCCCTGTATCAGGAGGAGCTCAGGATCATCGATGACGAGACCTTCCTTCGTACACAGGATATTTTGGACCAGCGCAGTAAAAAGCACGCCGAAGAAAGGGCAGTCAGCCTCACCAATCTCGGCTCGGCTCTTCTTTCCGGGAATGTATTCTGTGCCGAATGCGGCGCTCGCATCGTTGAAAGCTGCTCTACAAGTAAGCATCAGACCAAAAGCGGAGAAGTTCACAAGTACACGACCCATAGGTATATCTGCTGCAACAGAGCTCACGGTGTCAAAACTGAGAATTGTCAGTCCGCTTATCTGTCAGCCGAAATCGACGGGAAGATCAACGAAATGGTGAAGAGTATTCTCGCCAACATAGCCGGTTCTCCCGAGGAAGAAGCGATAAACAAAAGCTATGGTGCGCGTATCAAGGAACTGACTTGCTTGGTAAAGTCCGCACAGACAGAGCTGAAAAAGCTGGGCGAAAAGAAGGAAAAGCTTACCGCTGAGATCGCAAATGTTCTTATCGGGGAAAGTAGCTTCACCTCCGAACAACTCCACACAGCTTTAGAGGCAGTTGAAAAGAGCATCTCGGCGGCTGAGGAGAAGCTGAAGGACAGCAAGGCCCGTCTCGATAACCTTGATTCCGAACGGAAAGCGGTCGAGAGCGGCTACACAAAGCTCACAACTTGGGCGGAGGAGTTCGACAGAGCCTCCGTCGAGCGCAAAAAGATGATCATTGCGGAGATGTTTCCGCGGGTGGAACTGTCGAGAGGATACAATGTAAAGGTAACGGTTAACAGAGCGTTTAAACCTTATATGGAAATTACAGACTGAATATTTTGCTCGGTCAAAAGCCTGTCGGGTATTCCGGCGGGCTGACCATAGCGGTTGTTTAGCAAGCTTCTGCTGATTGATTAACTTTCTGCGCACACCATGCTGAGTGGTAGTGCAGTCAGCGTGAAATGCTGAAAAATTTTACTACAGACTGACTATACGGATTAAATAATATTCCCGCATAGCTCAGTTGGTATGAGCGCCTGACTGTTAATCAGGATGTCGTAGGTTCAAGTCCTACTGCGGGAGCCAAAAAATCCCTCAGCCGAACGGTTTGAGGGATTTCCTTATTAGTCTGGGAGGCTATTTGCTCTCGCCGCCCACCGAACCTATGCACAATTAAAAAACAATAGTAAACAAATAACAACGGCGCAAATGGAATAACAGGGATGCCACAAAATTTTGGAATTTGCCTTACAAAATACTTGCAGAAAAACGCTCGGTCAATGTTCGGGCGTTTTTTATTGTCTTTTTTCGGGTATTATGGTATAATGTTTTATGACATCGTGAGCGTAGTTACGATTGCCGCATAGACAGCTTATATATAATATAGTATATGGTATTTGGTGAAATAAAGGTACCCGTCAAACCCTGACACCTGTTGCAAAAACCGCCCAGCAAAAACAAGCAAGCGATAGCAAGCAATTAAAAGAAAGGATCATCATTATCTGCTATTTTGACGAGTTTGGCGGTAAAATCAGTAAATAAATCAAAATGAGAACGAACCATTGTGTACGGAAACCACCTGAATTTAAACATAGCAAATCCGTTGACCTCTTCTAAAAGCACCTTATCAGCACCGATCTCATCTGCAAGCTTGTTAAGCTTCTTGAGGATACGGAGATCGTTATCATTGTCACCTGTCGCATAAGCATAGGCGGATGTCCAGTTTCTGAATTCAAGCGGGTCTCTTGGATATAGATGTTCTTTTATGCGGTATTCAAGTTCCCTATGAGTTTCTTCATTCGCCTGAGCGTCGAGCTTTCTGAATTTGCTTATGGTTCGTTTTTTATCGGGATAATACATATCCATAAGATCGAATACATTCATAATGTTCCCTCCATTCTGACATACCCGGGAATATTCCCGCTCCACGGCAGCAGTTCCGAGTATTTTGCAGTTCCGATTTGTATCTGCTCAAATATCCACTTGAGATACTCGTAGGGCTTGAGCATCGAAGCCTTTGCGGTCTCAATTATCGAGTAGAATATCGCGGAAGCCTTAGCGCCCTTTTCCGACTGGGCGAAAAGCCAGTTCTTCCTGCCCACGGCCACAGGTCTTATTGCTCTTTCGGCGGCGTTGTTGGTAAGCTCCAGCCTCGGGTCTTCAAGCACCCTCACAAGCGACGATCTCTGATTCAGGGCATAATTAACAGCCTTGCTCGTCAACCTGGACGGCAGGAAAAGCTCACTTGTGCGGCTGCACTGATCGAAGAAACTATTGATGAGTTCAGCCGATTTGTTTCTGCGGATATCCGCGATCTCGTCGAGCGTCAGTCCCGGGTCATCATGCGGCTTTGTGGGGTCTTTTTTCTCGGTGCGGAAGATCTTGTTTATCATCACAAGACCCTGTCCGGCAACTGTAGAAAGGTCGCTTCTGTCAGCCTGAACATTTACCGCTTCGAAGAAGTACCTTCTCAGATGAGCCCAGCAGCCGACCCGGATAAGCCCGATAACATCGTCGTACTGCCGCAGTCCGTCACAATGACCGTAACCCTCAAAGTCTTTCAGGAAGCTGCACGGATAGTCCGAAGCTCTGCCGCCGCAGTACTCGAACAGGACAATCTTTTTCAGCTCATATTTCCCGTTGCAATAA
>JAGAWN010000168.1 GCA_017941355.1 Ruminiclostridium sp.
CACGACTACCGCGAGCATATCCGTCACGGACGGCAGGAAAAGGAGTTCTACGAGGTGATCTTTCAGGTAGGGAACAAGGACGACACACCGGTAGGCTCGGACGCAGCCAAGACCGCCACCGAGATATTGCAGGAGTTCACAGAAGGCTTCATAAAGCGCAATCCGCACCTTCGGGTATTCAATGCAGTTATTCATTTGGACGAAGCCACACCCCACGTTCACATTGATTTCGTACCGTTCGCCACCGGACAGAAGCGCGGACTCTCCACACGGAACACGCTGTCAAAGGCATTGGAGCAGCAGAGCTTCAAGGGCGAGGGCAAGCTGGAAACCAACACTAAAAAGTGGATCGAGAGCGAAAAGGCGGCGCTTGCAGCAGTTATGCTTACTCGCGGAATTGAGTGGGAACAGCTCGGAACGCATAACGAGCACCTTTCCGTCCTTGATTACAAGAAGCAGGAGCGTCAGAAGGAGCTTGCCGCCATCGAGGGCAAGACCAAGAGTGCGGAGTATGTGCTTCACCAGCGCGAACAGATAATAACGGACGCAGAAGCAGTCATTGAGCGCCTTGACGGGCAGTATCAGGAGAAGCGCGAAGCCGTTGAGAGCATAACTACCGACCTTGCCGCCAAGCAATCAGAGATAGAGCAGGTCACGGAAGAATTGACCGCCAAGACCGAAGAGCTGTCCGAGACCGCTTCACAGCTTGCGGAGCAGCAGGCACTCATTGCCGAGAATGCGGGTAAAGCCAGTCAGATCAAAGACATCAACAGCATTGAAACGAAAAAGACCGTATTCGGCGGTAAGATAACTGTCGCGGCTTCTGATTACGACAAGGTATCAACGCTCGCCAAGAAGCAGATAGCCGCCGAGAGCAACGAAAAGAAGCTGAACGTGAGAATTAAGACATTGGAGCAGGAAAAGACGCAGCTTACCAAAGAAAAGGAGGAATTACAGAAAAAGAACGAAGAACAGAAAATGGAATTAGATAACGCCAATTCCGCTCGCAATCAGCTTTCCCGCACATTCACCACCCTGAAAGCCGAGATCGAGGAATGGAAGAAAAAGTACAACAAGGTAATGGAATTTATCGAAAGCCTGAATCTCAAGGAGCAGCTTGAAAAGTTCCTGCACCCCATTGTACAGGCTATCAGCAGACCCAAAAGCAGATAACAGACAGATAGAAAAAACAAATAACAATGAAATAATGGAATATACCGTAAGCACATATCTGAAAAAAGTTCAAAAAAGCCTTTAATAGTACTTGACAAAAAGCGCTTTAAAGAGTAAAATTAAATTGTAATAAACGATATGTGCTAACGGCTTGTTTAAAGGAGGAAACAAGCTATGGCAAATGTAACCAAAAGAGGTAATTCATACAGAATCAGAGTATCGTGCGGATATGATGTCAACGGCAAGCAGGTCTTTCAGGCAAGGTCGTGGAGACCGCCGGAGAATATGACCGACAGGCAGATAAAGAAGGAGCTGGAGCGTCAGATCGTGCTTTTCGAGGAAGAGTGCAAGATAGGTCGTGTTACAGCGGCTATCAAGTTCCAGAACTTTGCTGAACAGTGGTTTGATGAATATGCGGTATTAAATCTCCGCAAGACTTCACTTAACCGTCAGCGCCAGCTCACAAAGCGTGTATATGCTGCATTAGGTCATCTTCGCCTTGACAAGATAACGAGCCGTGACATTCAGAAGTTTGTAAATGATCTCGCAGTGAACGGCAGAAACATTCAGACGGGCAAGCCGCTGTCCCGCAAAACAGTAATTCATCACCTGAGCCTTATTTCGTCAATATTCAGCTATGCTGTAAAAATGGATATGCTTTCAACGAACCCCTGCACAAAAGTTACAGTGCCGAAGGGCGAGAAGAAGGAGAAGTCTATCTACACCATTGACGAAGTTAAGCAGCTTTTTGAACTGCTTGAAGCAGCACCGCTTAAATATCGCGCGTTCTTTATGCTTGCGATATACGGTGGCTTTCGCAGAGGTGAAATGCTCGGACTGGAATGGAAGGATATTGATTTTGACACAAGAGTAGTCAATATCCGCCGTACTTCCAACTATACCAATAAAAACGGCACTTTCACCGATACCACTAAGACAAAAAGCTCACAGCGCTCAATAAAACTCGCAGAAACCGTGATAAATGTCCTGCGCAACCTTAAATCAGAGCACGACACTATGCGTGAGGAATTGGGTAACCAGTGGATAGAGAATGACAGGCTCTTTGTTCAATGGAATGGTAAACCTATGGCAAACAATACGCCGTACACTTGGCTTAAACGCTTTACAGAAAAGAACGGTATGCGCTTCTGCGATGTTCACTCGATGCGCCACTTCCATGCGAGCTTACTGATTTTTGCAGGCGTGGACCCGGCAACAGTCTCGGCTGATTTAGGGCATAGCGCCATTTCCACGACAACCGGCATATATGTGCATATGTTTCAGGAAGCTCAGGCGAGAACAAGTGATGTCATTGCAAACGCTCTTGATTTCAGTAAGACAGACAAGACAGAAGAGAAAAAGGCAAGCTGAAATGTCCAGTTTGGGAAAATAATGTCCAAACAATGTCCAGAACGACCAACAGAATATAATAAAAATCCGTGAAGTCGCTCTACAAGCGGCTTCACGGACACGAGATATGGTCTGAGTGACGGGACTTGAACCCACGGCCTCTACCACCCCAAGGTAGCGCGCTACCAACTGCGCCACACCCAGACAGCTGCAATCTAATTCCGACTGCTTTAATATTATACACCACAGTGCGCGATTTGTCAATAGTTTTTTTCAAAAAAAGTAAAAAAAGCTGAAAATATCGGTTGAAAAGAAGAAAACAGCCGGTACAGTCGAGCAGGGAAGCGCTTCTGCTCTGTTTTTTGTTAAAAACGAGGAACTTTTTTTCTGAATTTTAAGTTCATTTAAGGAAAGGGTGATAAAATACAAACAGAAACAAAACAGGAGGAAAAAGAAATGAGAAACAAAACAAGATTACTTTCAATAATGGCGGCTGCTGCAGTCGTAATATCGTCTGCTGGAATCACAGCTTATGCGGCGGACGAACTTCCGGCAATGTCGGACGCTCAGACACCGCCCGATAAGCCGGACGGAGAAGCTGCCGGCGGCGCACCGGACGGAGAACCGCCTGCACGTCCCGACGGTGAAGAGCAGGGGACACCTCCCGAAAAGCCGGACGGTGAAAGCGGGCAGGGTGGAGGTCCCGGCGGTGCTCCCGGAGGAATGGGCGGAGGATCCGCAGTTACAGAATGGAGCGCCGTAACTGAGTACAGTTCCGATACAAGCACTTCCGGACAGTCTTACAGCTCCACCGGTACAGACGAGAACGCGGTGCATATAAGCGGCGGCAGCGTAGTGCTTGACAACGCGGCAGTTACCCGCACAAGCAGCGACTCCACCGGCGGCGACAGTTCCAGCTTCTACGGCGTAGGCGCTGCTGTACTTGCAACAGGCGGTACCGCATATATCAACGGCGGCACGATAGATACGGATTCCAAGGGCGGCGCGGGAGCGTTTGCATACAGCGACGGTGTTGTTTATATCAAGGATACCGTGATAAATACAAAGCAAAGCACTTCCGGCGGTATTCATGCGGCAGGCGGCGGAACGCTCTATGCGTGGGACGTTACAGCCGAGACAAACGGTGAAAGCTCCGCTGCGATACGCAGTGACCGCGGCGGCGGAACAATGGTGATCGACGGCGGCACATACACCTCCAACGGAACAGGTTCTCCCGCGGTTTACTGCACAGCGGATATAAGCGTTAATGACGCGCAGCTGCAAGCGACAAATTCGGAGGGTATCTGCATAGAGGGACTGAACTCGCTGCACATATACGACTCCGATCTTATCGCGGATATGCCTGAGACTGCCCAGAATGAGAACCTGACATGGACGGTTATAGTTTATCAGAGTATGTCGGGCGATTCACAGGTAGGTAATTCCGATTTCTACTACGAGGGCGGCTCGATACTGACCACAAGCGATATTCTGTTATACACCACCAACACCGAGAGCCACATCACGCTCAACGATGTTGACATAAACGGCGGCGACGATATCGTTATCCTGCGTGCAACCGGCAATGCCAACGGACGCGGCTGGGGCAGCACAGGCAAGAACGGTGCGGACTGCACATTCACAGCGATAGCGCAGGATCTTGACGGCGATATCATCTATGACAGCATCAGCAATGTTGACGTCTATCTCACCGAGGGAAGCTACCTTTACGGCGCGGTCATCGACGATGAGAGCGACGCGGGTGACGGCGGGAACGGCGCTTGCAGCATCTACATCGACAGTACGTCGGATTGGTGTCCCACCGGCGACTGCACCGTAACAAACCTTTATAACGCGGGCAGTATCGAGGACGTCGATAACAAGACTGTTACCATAAAGGACGCAAAGGGCAATGTGCTTGTCGAGGGCGACAGCGAATATACTATCACCGTTACAGGCACATATTCCACGGAGGCTGACCTTTCCGGTGCAGCAGCGGATCAGGACTTTACGGCGGTAACACTCCCCGCACAGTTCGGTGCAGCTTCCGCTGATGTTTCCGGCGATATATATGAAGATACCGAGGACGAAACAGTTCCCGATGACAATACGGCTGCGGTTCAGGACAGTACAGCGGCGGAAACGGCTGAAAAACAGCCCTCACCGGTCGTGAACGATGTTAAGACATCTGCTGACGCGAATCCCCGCACAGGCGCGGTCACTGCAATATCCGCATTCATAGCTTCGTTCGGCATTGCGGGCGCGGCATACGCTGCAAAGCGCCGCAAAAAGTAATACTGACACATTTCTATTTTTCATTTCCTCTCCACAATATTTTACAAAGGCGCAAGCCCCGTCGGGATGACGGGGCTTGTGCCGCTTTATGCTGTTAATCTTCGTTATAACGCTCGTCTATGACGCGTGCAGTCTTTTTCATGCTGCGGGGGAGAACTCCGACCTCTACCGCCTTGACGATAGGCGTGAAGCCTATGCGGCTCTTGACTTTTTCGGCAATGCGCTTCGTGAGATCGTTGAAATCAATATCTCCGGTGGTCTCAACGTAAATGCGCATTGTGTCCTTGCCGTCAAGGTGAGAAATGCGTATCTGATATTCGCTGGATATCTCCGGGAACGTGCCGAGGACTTCCTCTATCTGGCTCGGGAATACGTTCACGCCCTTGATCTTCATCATGTCGTCCGTTCTGCCCATTATCATGTCGAGACGCGGGAAATGCTTTCCGCAGCTGCATGGTTCGGGGATAATGCGGGAAAGATCGTGTGTGCGGTAGCGGATAAGCGGTGCGCCCTCCTTGACCAGCGTGGTTATTACGATCTCGCCCTGCTCGCCGTCGGGAACAGGTTCTCCGGTCTTAGGGTCGATTATCTCAATGTAAATGAAGTCGTCCCAATAGTGCATACCCGCTTCCTTAGTGCAGTTGATGCCTATTCCGGGACCGTAGATCTCGGTGAGTCCGTAGATGTCGTACAGTTCGATACCAAGTTCGTTTGCAATTCGGTCGCGCATTTTTTTGCTCCAGCGTTCGGAACCGATAACTCCCTTTTTCAGCTTGATCTTGTCACGGATACCGCGCTTCTGTATCTCCTCGGCGAGCAGAAGTGCGTAGGACGAAGTAGCGCAAAGTACGGTAGTCTCCAGCGATATCATCATCTCTATCTGCTTGTCGGTGTTGCCGGGACCCATGGGAACTGCCATAGCTCCGAGTTTCTCGCAGCCTGCCTGGAATCCGATACCCGCAGTCCAGAGACCGTAGCCGGGAGTTATCTGAATGCGGTCTTTGTTTGTTATCCCCGCGAACTCGTAGCAGCGTGCGAACATGGTCGCCCAGTCGTCAACGTCCTTCGCGGTGTAGGGAATGATAACGGGAGTTCCCGTTGTTCCCGACGATGAGTGTATGCGCACTATCTTGTCCTCCGGCGCAGTCATAAGTCCGAGAGGATACGCGTCACGCAGGTCTTTTTTCTCCGAGAACGGGAGCTTTAAGAAGTCCTCCGCGGACTTTACCTCGGTGATACCCGCGTCCTTTAGCTTTTTGCCGTAGAAGCTGCCCGCGTTCACAAGTGCCTTTATGCGGTCGTTTACCTGTTCAAGCTGTTTTTCCGTAATTTGCATTGTTTTGTCCTTTCACTTTAGCCAGTATATTTTACCGTTCGGGACAAGCCCGAGAAAATCCTTGTATTCGCCCTTCCAGCCCGCCGGAACGTAGTTTTCATACCCGAGGGGCTCGGGGCAGTACGAAATGAGCCGCCTGCTGTCGAGATCCACAAGCAGGATCGGGAGCACGTTCCTTTTGTCGTCCTCGATACCGAACCACTCTCTCAGTTCCTCGGTCTCAACGCGGTATCGCCCGATCTTCGCGAGGAATTTATCCGCCGTGTCGGTATCGACCACGGCTATTCCATAGCGAAAACCGCAGTAATGCTCAAAGTCCCCGACCTCGTGCATGAAACGCTTCTCGGTGCGTCCTTCCTCGGCGTACCACTTTTTTATCCCGTCATACATGATGTTCAGATCGAGAAACCATATATCGTTCGGGGTGACGTACCATTCAAAAAGCCGCTTGTGTATCACGCCGACGACTATGTTTTCGCAGTATTCCGGTGCGAGCTCCATAGTACCTCCTCAGCTGCCGTATCTCAGCGCCTTGCTGTTAAGCCCGACAAACTGCGGTTTTACCGTTGCTTTCATTGTCTGCTCGATCTCATCGAGAGTGAAAGGCAGAAGTCCCGTTGCGACTGCCGCACCAAGCATCACCATGTTCAGAACCTTCGGCGAGCCGATCTCCGCGATCGCCCTGTCACCGTCAACAAAGACCGACTTTTCCGCATTGCGGGTGATGTAATCCAGCATATCCGTCCCGTTGTAGTCGGAACCGGTAAGCGCCGCCGTAACGGGCATTATCGGGTGAGTGTTGACTATCGCAGTCCCGCCTTTTTTCAGGTAGGGGAACATTCTCACCGCTTCGGACGGCTCAAAGCCTATCAGCAGATCGGCGCTGCCTTCGGGGAACATGGGGCTTGCTATACCCTCGCCGAGACGTAAGAAGCTGAACACGCTGCCGCCCTTCTGCGCCATGCCGATAGTCTCGGCGCTCATAACGGGAACATCGTGGGAAACGGCAGTCGCCGCTATCAGCTTGGACGTGAGGACTATGCCCTGACCGCCGACTCCGCATATCATTATATTAGTCTGCATTTGCGGCACCTCCCTTGCTTATCGCACCGAACGGGCATACCTGCGAACAAAGTCCGCAGCCGGTACAGAGCGAGTTTTCGATTGCGGCGTGTCCGTCGCGTATCACTATTCCGGGACAGCCCAGCGTCTTTATGCAGCGCTTGCAGTCGGTACATTTCTCCGGGTCGATGACAGCCGGCTTTTCGGGTTTGATTATCACCGCGCAGGGCGACTTGAAGATGATAGCCTTTACGCCCTTTTCGGAAGCCACGCGCTTTACTGTTTCAACGGCGTTTTTCAGATCGAGCGGGTTTACCGTTTCCACAGTCTTGACGCCGATACCGTGCAGAACGGCGGTAATGTTTATCTTCTCGACTATCTCGCCCATGACGGTCTTTCCGGTGCCGGGGTGGGGCTGGTGTCCGGTCATGGCGGTGGTGGAGTTGTCGAGTATCACGAGTGTCATGTCTGCCTGATTGTACACCGCGTTGACAGCGCCGGTTATCGCCGAGGCGAAGAATGTGGAGTCTCCCACAAAGGCGAAGCAGGCGGTGTCCGGTTCGATATGACCGATACCCTGAGTGATGTTCACGCCCGCGCCCATGCAAAGGCAGGTATCCACCATGTCAAGCGGCATTGCGTTTCCGAGGGTGTAACAGCCGATATCTCCGCAGAACACCGACTTCTTTCCTTTCATAGCCTCTTTCACCGCGAAGAACGAAGCGCGGTGCGGACAGCCCGCACACAGCACCGGTGGACGGACGGGCAGGGGAGGGGGAGTCTCGGTTTCTGCCTTTTCGGGGAGTTCCCAACCCATGAACCGTGCGATATCCGCAGCCGCCGAACCGCAGGTGTTCTCGCCCGCGTTCTTCACGTCGTGGGTAAGCTTTCCGCGTATTTTCACATTCAGTCCGTGCTTGCCGCAGATGTATGTGAGTTCCCGCTCGATAACAGGGTCAAGCTCCTCTATACACAGCACCTCGTCCAGTCCGTCAAGAAACCTGAGCGCAGCCTGCTCAGGGAACGGGAACGGGGTAGTTACTTTCATAACGCGGGGCGCGGGCTTGTCCGCAAGAGCCTCGGTTAAGTAGGTGAAGCTTATGCCGTGTGTAGCGATACCCTTGCGGCAGGAACCGTCCTTTGCGGGGATAATGATGTTGCGCGGGTATTCCGACAGTTCCCCGGACAGCTTCACGTTCCTGTCCTCGATGTGTATATGCGCGTTGTAGGACAGTCGGGGGAAGATCACCCATTTCGACGGGTCGCGCTTGAAGCCCTCCGGCTGCACCTTTTTGTACTCGTTCACGTCTTTCACATCAATGGAAGCGTAGCCGTGACAGACGCGGGTCGTGGGTCTGAACAGCACCGGAGTGCCGTATTTCTCGGAAAGTTCAAATGCTTCACCGATCATGTCGTAAGCTTCCTGAACCGAGGACGGGTCGAAGCAGGGAAGCTTCGAGTACGCCGCGAAAGTGCGGGTATCCTGCTCGGTCTGGGAGGATATGGGACCCGGATCGTCCGCCACGAGTATCACCATTCCGCCCTTGACTCCGATATAAGCGAGACTCATCAGCGGGTCTGACGCTACGTTAAGTCCCACCTGCTTCATTGTCACCATTGTTCTCGCGCCGCAGTAAGCGGCTCCTGCCGCAAGCTCCAGTGCGGCTTTCTCGTTCACCGACCACTCGACATACATCGAGCCGTCGTTGCATTTCGCGGAGGTTTCAAGCACCTCGGTGGAGGGGGTGCCGGGGTAGCCGGATATGAGGTTCAGCCCTGCCGCTATCGCTCCGCGAGCAATTGCGGCATTTCCCATAAGAAATTCCTTGTGCATTTTGTCACCTTCCTGTTATATTTGGCGCAGTCGCAACGGGTCGCAACGGGTCGCAACGGCGACACCGATTCCGTCTGGTGATTTCATAAATCGGTCACTCACTGCCTCGCAGCCGTTATATACTGCTAAGAAAAATTAGAATTTATCATCATAAGTTGCTGTTAAGCAAATATAGAACTGTAGGCTGAAAATCTGAAGATATATTGTCTTTGTTTGCTTCCAGAATGGTGTAAGGACCTTCCGTATATGCCTCCAGCAAATGAAGAACTTCTTCAACGATAGCCGCATCACTGTCAGTGACAGCAACTTTCTGTAACAGCTCCTTTAGAGGTTCTCCGATAACGGAGAGGTCTCTTTTGTAGTATGGATCCATATACCAATCAAGATAAAACAGAAGCCTTTCCTTTGCATGGATATCTTCACCCATCAGGACTTTCTGAATAGATTCTATTCCGGATTCAACTGTTTTGAACTCCTCTTTCCCATAATGAACATCAAATTCTTCGCTCATATGAACCTCACAAATTCCGATTTATCACAGCAGAGAATAACGGCTGCGAGGCAGAAAACCATTCCTCTGATGAAAAGTAACATACGGATCCGGAGGCGCCGTCGCGCCAAATTCCGATTTATCTTTATAATTATATCACCTATCATGATAAATGTCAACCGGAACAGGGCTTGAAAATTTCTTAAAAAGTGGTATAATAGTGTTATCATAGAATGGAGATAATGATATGGAACAATACAACGTAACGGGAATGAGCTGTGCCGCGTGCAGCGCGCGTGTCGAGAAAGCGGTAAACGCCGTTCCGGGAGTGACTTCCTGCGCTGTGAGTCTGCTCACCAACTCAATGGGAGTCGAGGGCAGCGCGAACAGCGCAGACATCATAAAAGCTGTGGAGAACGCGGGTTACGGCGCGTCGCTGAAAGGCAGCGAAAAAGCGGTTGAAGCAGCCGCGGACGAGCTTGCGGACAGAGAGACCCCGCTGCTGAAAAAGCGGCTTATCGCGTCGCTCTGCATACTGCTCCCGCTCATGTATATAACTATGGGTCACATGATGTTCGGAGCGCCGCTGCCGCCGTTTCTGGACGGCAATCACGCTGCTATGGGCATTGCCGAGATGCTGCTGGCGGGGACAGTCATGGTGATAAACCAGAAGTTCTTCATAAGCGGCTTCAAAGGTGCGCTGCACGGTGCGCCGAATATGGACACACTTGTGGCTATGGGTTCGGGAGTGTCATTTCTGTGGAGCGTGTTTGTGCTGTTCGATATGACAGACGCAGTGCTGAAAGGTGACAGCGGGCGGGTCAGCACCGATATGATGAACCTGTGGTTCGAGTCAGCGGCAATGATACTCACGCTGATAACGGTGGGAAAAACACTCGAAGCCTACTCCAAAGGGCGCACCACCGACGCGCTGAAAGGGCTTATGAAGCTTGCGCCGGAGACTGCCTCGGTGGAGCGTGACGGCAAAGAGACTGTCATTCCCGCATCGCAGGTGCGTATCGGAGATATCTTCGCTGTGCGTCCCGGCGAGCGCATACCGGTCGACGGAACGGTAGTAAGCGGCAGCAGCGCCGTTGATGAATCCGCGCTTACCGGAGAAAGTATGCCTGTTGACAAATCCGAGGGAGCGCCTGTATCGGCGGGAACTATGAACACCTCAGGTTTTCTGCGCTGCAAGGCGGAGCGTGTCGGCGAGGACACCGCCATATCCCGCATCATAAAACTCGTCGGCGATGCGGCAGCTACCAAAGCTCCGATAGCCAAGACTGCCGACAAAGTGTCCGGTGTATTTGTTCCGGCGGTAATCGGCATAGCGCTTGTAACGCTGATCGTATGGCTGATTGTCGGGCAGTCGTTCGATTATGCTCTTGCCCGTGCAGTCTCGGTGCTGGTGATAAGCTGTCCCTGCGCGCTGGGACTTGCCACTCCGGTAGCGATAATGGTCGGCAGCGGCGTGGGAGCAAAGAACGGCATACTGTTCAAGACAGCGGTTTCGCTTGAACAGACCGGCAAGACGCAGATCGTGGTACTCGACAAGACCGGAACTGTTACCTCGGGCGAACCCTCCGTTACCGACATTATACTCGTGAACGCGGAGGAGCGGGAGCTTCTTACGGCTGCGGTATCACTGGAAAAGCAGAGTGAGCACCCGCTTGCG
Source organism: Ruminiclostridium sp. (assembly GCA_017941355.1). GTDB lineage: Bacteria > Bacillota > Clostridia > Oscillospirales > Ruminococcaceae > Ruminiclostridium_E. The sequence goes on from JAGAWN010000168.1 coordinate 11,219, forward strand.
CATGCTGTGATGAAGTACGGGCAGGAACAGGGGATCGCGGGAGCGGAAGTCACTGAGTTCGCCGCAATGACTGGCAGCGGGCTTACTGCGGTGCTTGACGGCGCGCGTCTGTACGGCGGGAATCTCTCGTTCGTGCATACCAAAGCCGATATTCCCCCGGACGCGGCTGCTGCGGCGGAAAAGCTTGCCGGTGAGGGCAAGACCCCTCTGTTTTTCGCGCGGGACGGAGTGCTGCTCGGTATCATAGCCGCTGCGGACACGATAAAACCCGACAGTGCGGAAGCTGTCGGGCAGATGAAAGCTATGGGACTGCGGGTCGTTATGCTGACGGGTGACAACGAACGTACAGCAAGGGCGATAGGGGCGCAGGCGGGAATTGATGATGTCATCGCGGGAGTTCTCCCGGACGGAAAAGAAGCGGCAGTGCGGGAATTGCAGAAATACGGCAAGGTCGCGATGATAGGCGACGGTATCAACGACGCGCCCGCGCTTACCCGTGCGGAAACGGGCATTGCGATAGGAGCCGGGACAGATGTTGCGATAGACGCGGCGGACGTGGTGCTGATGAAGAGCGGACTTTCCGACGCGGCAGCGGCTATCCGGCTGAGCCGTGCGGTACTGCGCAATATAAAGCAGAACCTGTTCTGGGCGTTCATCTACAATGTCATCGGCATACCGCTTGCGGCAGGCGTTTATATCGGCATCACGGGCTGGGAGCTTGACCCGATGTTCGGCGCGGCGGCAATGAGTCTGTCAAGCTTCTGCGTGGTGACGAACGCTCTGCGGCTGAACCTTTTCGGACTGCATAAGACCGCAAATGACAAGCCCCGGAAGAACTCGCTTGACAACTCCGTGAAGCTTGAAGTAAAGCTGTCGGCAGAACGCACATACACTCTGCACATAAGCGGAATGATGTGTCCTCACTGCGAAGCGACTGTCCGCAAGTGCGTTACAGCTTTTCCGGAAGTCGAGAGCGCAGATGTCAGTCATGAGCAAGGGACTGCCGTGCTGCACCTGAACGGTGAACTTACGCATCTCGAAGAAATGAAACAGGCGATAACAGATAAGGGCTACGAAGTTATTGAGAAATGAAGCATAAGCCGTCGGCAGGAATGTCGGCGGCTTTGTTACATTTTGTAACATTTTCCCGGGAAATGTTACCGCTTTGTAAACAAATCGTAACCGAAAACAGGTTGATTTACAGATAGTATTGTGTTATAATCTAAACATAGGAACTAGAGGATATCCCGCAGATCGTGCATATTATGTTATGAGTGAAAAGGATTTTTTGAGAAAAAATGTAACCTTTTGCCGACTCGCGCGGTGTTATATACAGAAAGCCGAAAGGAGAGGTCCTTATGAAATACACACATTCCTGCGCGGCGGTTCTGTTGGCGCTTTCACTGATGACCGGCTGCACGCAGAACGCACCCGCAGTCTCTGAGACAACTGCCGCCGAGATTGACGCGGAACAGACCACGGAGAGCACAACAGTCTCCACAGAAGATTCCAAAGAAAAGGCTCCGGAAGATACAACAGCCTCAACCGAAACTTCCGAAGAAAAGACTCCGGAAGATACAACAGCCTCAACCGAAACTTCCGAAGAAAAGACTCCGGAAGATACAACAGTCCCCGCGGAGACGACTGAAAAAACGGCTTCCGG
>JAGAWN010000169.1 GCA_017941355.1 Ruminiclostridium sp.
CGCGACATACGACGATATAAAACTGTTCGGGAAGAACATCGGCAAAAAAGTGAAGATCAAGGCAGCCGGCGGGATCAGGACCCGCGCCGAAATGGAGGAGTTCATAAGGCTCGGCTGCTCACGCATAGGCACAAGCTCCGGTGTAAAGATACTCACGGCAAAAAACAAGACAAAATAAAAAACAACCGCTCTGCGAAAGCTCGCAGAGCGGTTTTTCACGCGGATTCACCGTCGTCGAAGTCATCGTCGTCAACGATCTCTATCGGAGGAAGGAGCGATACCACATAGTCTTGCAGCTGTCTTACAGAAGCCTCGGGGTGTGCTTCGACATAATCGTAGACCTCATCGAAAATGGGATTTTCTTCTTCGTCATCTTCCAGAAGAATACAAGGAAAAATGATGACCTCCATATCACATTCCGTGTCTTGGGGTGTTTTGTGCGCTTTTACCATATCAATAAAACGCTGTTGCTTTTCTGTAAAAACATCATTCTCCATTATTCCCACGCTCCTTTCTGTACTTGGCTATCTTTGCCTGATTTCGTGCGTTAAGTGGTAATTTCAGATAAAAGCCGTAATCACCGACATCATATACCTCGACGATATAAAAATGATCTCTGTTTTCATAAGGGTATCTCATTCCCGGCTTCGCATTCGGGTAGTCGGTCATGAACTGATGTGTGAGTCTGGCTCTCTCCTTTGCGCTAAGATACGGTTTTCCGGGTAAACGTGTTTTCATCTTGTTTTCCTTTGCGTTTTCTTCATTATACCACAAAAGACGGACGGTGTCAACGTGAAATAATTGTGCAAAATAATGTTGCAATCCGACAGGATTTGTATTATAATATTAAAGTATGTGTAAGAACAAATGAAAAGAAGGTTTTGAAATGGAAGGGATAGAATATCTTAAAGACCTCGCGCTGATAATCGTTACGGCGAAGGTTTTCGGGCTTCTCGCCGCGAAGCTTAAAGCTCCGCAGGTAGTGGGCGAGATAATTGCGGGACTTATTCTCGGACCGTCGATACTCGGCTGGGTAGGACAGTCCGACTTTCTCTCGCGCATGGCTGAGATAGGCGTCGTGCTGATAATGTTCGGCGCGGGACTTGAAACAAACATGAAAGACCTGCTGAAAACAGGCTGGAAAGCACTTCTTATCGCTCTTGTGGGAGTTTTCGTCCCGCTGTGCGGCGGAACACTGGTTTACGGTCTTTTCTACGGGTTCGGAGATATCGGCAGCGAACAGTTCCTGCGCTGTGTGTTCATCGGCACGATAATGACAGCTACCTCGGTAGGTATCACAGTCCAGACTCTGAAAGAACTCGGTCACCTGAAAGGCGAGATCGGTACACTCATAATGAGTTCGGCTATAATAGACGATATTATCGGTATCATCGTGCTGACATTCGTGATAGGATTCAAGAACCCGGAATCCAAGCCTCTCGATGTTGCGGTGCAGACCGGTCTGTTCATATTGTTCAGCGTGCTGGTGGGCATTATAACCTACTACGTTTTCAAGTTCATCGACAAGCGCTACCCCCACAAGCGCCGCATTCCGATACTCGGACTTGCGCTCTGCATGATAATGGCGTACTCTGCCGAGAAGTTCTTCGGCATTGCGGATATCACCGGCGCGTATGTTGCGGGACTTATCCTCTGCAACCTCCGCGACAGCGAATACATAGCGGAGAAAATGGACATCAGCTCATACATGATGTTCGGCCCCGTGTTCTTCGCAAGTATCGGACTGAAAACACAGTTTGACGGCTTTACACCGGAGCTGCTCCTGTTCTCGGCGGCGTTCGTGCTGATGGCGCTGGTCACGAAGGTGATAGGCTGCGGAACCACCGCAAAGCTGCTCGGCTGCAATATGAAAGACAGTCTGAAAGTCGGCGTGGGAATGATGACCCGCGGCGAAGTAGCACTGATCGTCTCACAGAAAGGGCTTTCTGTGGGAATGATGGATCCGCTGTTTTTCACATCTGTTATACTGCTGATAATCGTGTCGTCAATAACTACCCCGATAGTGCTGAAACTGCTGTACCGTGGGGAGCCTAAATCCGATACGCAGAATCAGGAAGCCGCAACAGTATGACCAAATAATTTTAAATTTCGCCGCTGCGATTGTACATAACGGCGAAATTTTCTGTTTTACTTGACACAACAGTCCGGATATGGTATCATACTACTATGATAATTAATTAGCGTAGTAGTAAACTAAAGCGAGCGGACAGTTCGATCACAATACAAAATATCAAGGAGAACCGACATGAAAAACTATGACCTGCTGACCCCGGAGGGTACCCGTGACCTGATATTCGACGAGTGCGCGGCACTCCGCAGTATCAGCGAAAAACTCCGCGTGATCTACACGAGCCACGGCTACACCGAGGTGATAACTCCCGGGCTGGAATTCTTCGATGTATTCAACAACAAATCCCGGCATTACCCCCAGGAAGTGCTTTACAAACTCACCGACGGCAAAGGACGGCTCATGGTCATGCGCCCGGATACGACCATGCCGATAGCGCGTCTTGTGGGTACGCGTCTGCGCACTTCTCCCCTGCCCCTCAAACTGTTCTACGACCAGACGATCTACCGCGCAAACCCGAAAGAAAGCGGACGGGACGACGAGTTCTACCAGAGCGGCATTGAGATAATCGGCGGTGAGGTGATGCGCTCGGACATGGAAGCGCTTTCTATCGCGGCCGAGGTGATGCAGTCGTTCGAGGCGGAAGACTACCGTTTCGAGATCGGCGACAGCGGGATCTTCACCATGCTCTCCGACAAGCTGGATCTTCCGGAGCATGAGCTTGACGATCTGCGGGAATACGTCATGGGCAAGAACTACCCCGCTTTGGACGATATGCTGTCCCGGTTCGGTGACAATGCGTATGCCCGCGCAGTAAGAGGTATGACGCGGCTGTTCGGCGGCAGCGAGGTCTTTGCGGAAGCGGAAAAACTGCTCCCGGACGAGGCAAAGCCGGTACTGCACCGGCTTGAGAAGGTTTACGACAGCCTATGCGCGCTGGGCATCGGCGGCAAGGTCACTGTGGATCTCGGCTTTGCGGGCAAGAGCAGCAACTACTACACCGGCATCGTATTCAACGGATACATCGAGGGCTACGGTATGCCGGTACTCACAGGCGGACGCTACGACAAGCTGATAGCGGATTTCGGAGTTGACACCCCCGCGACCGGCTTCGCGGTAAACGAGAATGCTGTTGCGGACGCACTGCTGCGGCGTTCGGGAGGAATGTTACTGCCCACGCCGGACGTTATGATCTGGTCAGACAACGACAGCATAGTTGCGGCGATAGAGCATTGCAGAAAGCTGATAGCAGACGGACTTACCGCCGATTACACGGATCTTGCCGATATAAATGCAGCCCGTGAACTTGCAAAAAAGCGCGGCTGCAAGCGGCTCGATGTTGTGACGGCAGACGGCGTGAAAACGGAAACGATAGGTTAAGGAGGGCGCGGAAATGTCTGATAAAATAAGAATTGCGCTCACAAAAGGCAGACTCGAAAAGGACACTGTGGGTCTGTTCGAGAAGATCGGATTTGACGTGACAGAGCTTCGTGACAAGGGGCGCAGACTGATACTTGAAGTACCCGGACAGGATATAGAGGTAGTGCTTGCAAAGGCAGCCGACGTGATAACATACGTCGAACTGGGAGCCTGCGATCTCGGTGTCGTGGGCAAGGACACGATTCTGGAACACGGCGGCAGATACTTTGAAGTCGCAGATCTCGGCTTCGGGAGGTGCAGATTCGCGCTTGCAAGCAAGAAAGGCTCCGACTTCTACGGCGGTGTGGGAGTAAAGACCGTAGCCACAAAGTACCCGAACGTGACCCGTCATTTCTTCGAGGGCAAGCGCATGGACGTGGATATCGTGAAAATAGAAGGCTCCGTGGAGCTTGCTCCGCTGCTTCGCATAGCGGACGGTATCGTGGATATAGTTGAGACCGGAACTACCCTCAAAGAGAACGGTCTTGAAGTGATAGAGGACGTTGTGCCGATCTCGGCGCGTCTGATCGTAAACACAGTTAGTATGAAGCTCAAAAAAGAGCGCATAGAAACTCTTGCGGAAATGATGCAGAAAGCGCTGTGAGCTGCCTGCCCGTAGGATCAAGAAAGGAAATACACCATGATAGGAACAATAAAAGCTGACGGAAGCGAAAAGGCTTTCCTCAAAGAAGTGGAAAAGAGAAGCGGCGAGATAAATGCCGATGTTGAAAAGACAGTCCGCGCAATACTCGCGGACGTAAAAGAGAACGGCGATGCTGCGGTGAAGCAGTACACAGCAAAGTTCGACTGCCCGGACACACAGTATTACCGTGTTCCGCAGGAAGTGATACAGGACGCGCTCACCGAGGCGGACAGAGAGTTTGTGGATTCGCTGCTCAACTGCATAGAGAAGATAACCGCATTCCACGAGCGTCAGAAGCAGAACGGCTACATGATGACCGACGAGACAGGCGTTATCCTCGGTCAGCGTGTCCGCGGACTTGACAAGGTGGGTCTGTATGTACCCGGCGGTACCGCCGCCTACCCCTCGTCAGTGCTGATGAACGCTGTCCCGGCGAAAATCGCGGGCGTAGGTGAGATAGTCATGGTAACTCCGCCGCTCAAAGACGGCACTCCCAACAAGGATATCCTCGTTGCTGCCGCACTCTGCGGAGTTGACAGCATCTTCATGTGCGGCGGCGCACAGGCTGTTGCGGCTCTCGCATACGGCACCGAAGAGATCCCGAAAGTATCCAAGATCGTGGGTCCCGGAAACATATTTGTGGCAACCGCGAAGAAGCTGCTCTACGGCACGGTCGATATCGACATGATCGCGGGTCCCAGCGAGATACTTGTGGTAGCGGACGACACCGCTAACCCGAAATACCTCGCCGCCGATCTCATGTCACAGGCGGAGCATGACAAGCTTGCAAGCGCTATCCTGATAACCACCAGCGAACGCATTGCTCAGGAGACTACCGCCGAGATCGGGCGCCAGATGAAGACACTTGAACGCAGGGAGATCATCGACTACTCCCTAACCAACTACGGAAAGATCATTGTCACAGACAATATTTACGAAGCCTGCGACATTGCGAACGCGCTCGCGCCGGAGCACTGCGAGGTAGTAGCTCGCGATCCGCTTGAATTCATCGGGCGCATAGTGAACGTAGGCTCGCTGTTCCTCGGTGAATACGCGCCGGAGCCTCTCGGAGACTACTACGCGGGACCCAACCACGTTCTTCCCACAAGCGGGACCGCACGTTTCTTCTCGCCGCTTTCGGTTGACAGCTTCATCAAGAAGTCGAGTTATATCTACTACACCCCGGACGCGCTGAACGCCGCCGCTGACGACATAATCCGCGTTGCCGAGCGCGAAAGACTCACCGCACACGCAAACTCCATAAAGGTAAGGATCGAGGATATGCGCAAGTAAGTGCAGTAAGCAGGGGTGTCATGCCATACCCCGCCTCCCTCCTCTTTTCAAAGGACGTTATATATTGAAAGGACATACAATGTCAGACTGGGAAAACAATGTAAGAAAAGTCGTCCCCTACACTCCCGGCGAACAGCCGAAAGTAAGCGGGATAATCAAGCTGAATACCAACGAAAACCCCTATCCGCCCTCCCCCGCAGCAAAAGCCGCTCTCGAAGCCTTCGACAGCAGCGAAATGCGCCTTTACCCCGCGCCGGACGCGTCGGAACTTGTTGACGCTATTGCTGAGACCTACGGTGTCAAGTCCTCGCAGGTCTTTGTGGGAGTAGGCTCGGACGATGTGATATCAATGGCTTTCATGACCTTCTTCAACTCCGACAAGCCCATACTCTTCCCCGACATCACCTACTCATTCTACGATGTCTGGGCAGATGTATATAGAATACCGTACAGGCAGATACCGCTGACTGCGAACTTCCGCATAAACTCGGACGACTACGTTCAGCCGAACGGCGGCATAATCTTCCCGAATCCGAACGCTCCGACAGGCGTTCTCGAATCCCCGGAGATGATCGAGCGCATAGTCTGCTTCAACCCGGATTCAGTGGTCATCATCGACGAAGCGTATATCGACTTCGGAGGTACCAGCGTACTGCCGCTTGTGGAGAAGTATGAAAACCTGCTTGTGGTGCAGACTTTCTCGAAATCACGGAGCATGGCGGGTCTTCGCATAGGCTATGCCATAGGCTGCGAAAAACTCATAAAATACATGAATGACGTGAAATTCTCGGTGAACTCCTACACCATGAACCGCGTCACAATTAAATGCGGGGCTGCGGCAGTACGCGACAAGGCTTACTTTGAACAGACCACCGCACGCATCATCGCCACCCGTGAGACTGCAAAAAAAGAACTTGCAAAGCGCGGATTCACTTTCCCGGATTCCATGAGCAATTTCATTTTTGCAAAGCCCGGAACTGTTCCCGCAAAGACTGTCTTTGAAAAGCTCAAAGCCCGCAAGATATTCGTGCGATACTGGGATAAGCCGGTAATAGGCGACTATCTGCGCATAACCATAGGCACGGACGAGGAAATGAACGC
>JAGAWN010000170.1 GCA_017941355.1 Ruminiclostridium sp.
ATAATTATATGGCAGTAAAACCCAAAAGGAGAAAATCAACTATGATATTCAATGTTTCGGTACCCGATCTCATCAATACGTTCATTATTTCAGCCGGAATAGGTATCTGCGTGATGATAATGCAGCATATCACATTTTCGGTGGGGCTGTCAACAGAGCTGAAGAAATTTGCCCGGTTTTTTTTCATTGTTCTGACGATGTACCTTTCTCTGCATTTAGCCCGCCAGCTTATGAACGGAATGGCGGGAGATGTTATCCGTGTTGCGCTGTATATTGTGACCACGCTTGAAGTTTTTATGGCCGGATTTATGGCATATATGTTTTCAAGAATGCTGCTGGTCTTTGCGAAAACGCATGAAAAGGAAAAGCATTTCTCTGTTCCGCTGAACATATTGATATGTGTACATTCGGCGGTTCTTGTCGGAGACTGGTTTGGTCATTTCATCTACAGATTTGATGAAGATAATATTTATGAACGCTCCTCACTGTATATACTGTCGAATGTATGTCCCATATTAATGCTGATGATCTCCGCTTTTCTGCTCATTCGTTATCGTGATAACATAAAGAAACAAATAAGAACAGCCTTTTGGGTGTATATAATATCTCCGCTGATTGCAATAGTTATCCAGAGCTTCTCCTACGGTGTACAGTTTATTATGCTTGCCTCCGTTATCGGTGCAGTATATATGTTCAGCGCTATTATCCGTGAACAGACCGAGAAGTTTGAAAATCAGAGGCTTGAAAAATCAAGGATAGAATCCGAATTAAATCTTGCCACCAATATACAGGCGGGTATGCTCCCGAATATGTTCCCGGCATTCCCGGAGCGACCGGAGTTTGATATCTACGCTTCAATGGATCCTGCCAAGGAAGTCGGCGGCGACTTCTACGATTTCTTTATGATAGACGATGACCATTTGGCTATGGTTATAGGCGATGTTTCCGGCAAGGGAGTACCCGCGGCGCTATTTATGATGGCTTCGAAGATAACGATAAATGACCACGCGCTGATGGGCGGCACACCTGCGGAGATACTCCAGAGAGTAAATAAGCAGATATGCTCCGCCAACGACGCTGAGATGTTCGTCACGGTATGGCTTGGAATACTTGAAATAAGTACAGGAAAGCTCACCGCCGCCAGCGCGGGACACGAATATCCGATGCTGAATATAAACGGCAAATACGAGCTGTTCAAGGATAAGCACGGTCTGGCTGTGGGTGCTATGGATATAGCTAAGTACAAGGATTACGAGATAACGCTGAAAAAGGGAGACAGCATATTCGTGTATACCGACGGCGTTGCGGAAGCTACAGATGCACAGAACGAGCTTTTCGGAACAGACCGTACTCTTGACGCACTCAATAACTTGCCGGGCAATGATACACAGGAAGAAATTCTGAAAGGTGTGCGTAAGGCAGTTGACGCATTCGTTAAGGAAGCACCGCAATTCGACGACCTTACTATGTTGGGACTTAAATATTTTGGGACGGGGGAAGAAAAATGAAAGAACTTATAATTGACGCTCTTACGGAAAATCTTGATGCTGTGATCGCATTTGTGACAGAGCAGCTCGAAACCGTGGACTGTCCGATGAAAGCTCAGATGCAGATAGAGGTGGCGGTAGAGGAGCTGTTCGTGAATATCGCGCATTATGCGTATGCACCGAATACAGGCTCGGCGACGATACGCACGGAAATAACCGCAGATACGGCGGAGATAACCTTCATAGACAGCGGTGTACCGTATGATCCGCTCGCAAAGCCCGACCCCGATGTAACTCTTTCCGCAAAGGAAAGGCAGATCGGCGGTCTTGGGATATATATGGTCAAGAAAAGTATGGACGATATGCGGTATGAATACAGGGAAGGGCAAAACATTCTCACCATTGTGAAAAAGCTATGACAGGGGGATAATAATGGACAGAACGAAGATAAAAGTGTTTGCCGAGGACGAGGTGGTCATTTCGGAGGGTCAGAGGAACACCGAGATGTACAAGATCGTTTCCGGGCAGGCAGCCATTTATTTTGACTACGGCAAGGAGAACGAATACCTTGTTGGTGTACTTACAGACGGGCGCTGCTTCGGCGAGATAGGACTACTGACAGGCAAGCCGAGCCTATTCTCCGTCGTTGCGGTGTCGTCCCTTATGTTGCTCGGTATCGATGCCGATGATTTTGAGGGATTTATCGCCGAGGAACCAAAAAACGCTGCGGATATAATGAGAAACCTTGCCGGAACAGTCGTTACAATGGGCGCCAATGTGAACTTACTCAAGGATGAGATGCTGCAGGCATTCAGCGATAAGGCGGACGACAAGCGTATGGAGCAGATAAACCGCAGTATTCTCAGATATAAAGTATCGGGAATGCAGGGGTCTCCGTATTTTTCAAAGCTGACATAATAAATCAGGACAACAGATATATATTATTTACTCAAGGAGGACAAAATGAACAAAAGAAAACTGACAGCATTATTCGCAGCCTGTGCAATGCTTTGCGGCTGCGGGAACGGGCAGACTGCCGGAACAACAACGGCTGCACCGTCGGAGACAACAACCGCGGCGTTTTCGGAAGGAACGGGAACGACCGTTGAATATATCCCTTTTACGGAATTGTCCTACCGCGAGCAGGCGGAGCGGATAGTATCGGGAATGACCCTCGAACAGAAAATAGCTCAGATGATAACAATATCCCTGCG
>JAGAWN010000171.1 GCA_017941355.1 Ruminiclostridium sp.
ATACCCGTGCATCGTGTCGGCGTAGAAATCCGTGCCGTTCACGGTGAACTTCATCTTCTCCGGATCATATTCCGTCACGGGAAGTGCAAGGCGCTGCATAAACAACGGGTCAATGATGATCTCGTAAGCGTCCGGCTCGGGCATAATGTTGTCGATATGATGCTCCTTCGCACGGCGTACAAACGCATTGACAACGAACATTTTATCATAGCACTGCGTTTCGTAGCCGTACTTTACCTTTTTCAGAAAGATCGCGCCTTTTTCGTCGACCTTGTCTATGTCCATTCGCGTGTCCAAAGCCTTGAATGTCTCGTCATAGTATCCGCCGAAATCGCCGCCCGTATGTTCCGTGCTCTTTACGGCAGTCCTAAACGCGTCGTCGCACTCCTTTGACATCGCACCGCTCGAATATCTCGCCTGCGGTGTGAAGCGGTAGCTGTCGTGCTTGAACTCGAAGTACGGATTATTCCCGTCGTAATCAAGCTGCGGCGCGTCACCCGGTTGAAGCTTCCAGTCATCCGTGCTGTTCATGTGAAGCGAGCTTCTGTTTTCACAGTTAATGCTCTTGCCGTTGAGCTGGTTGAGCGTGTACCGCATTATGTCAGTCTCGGTCTTGACCTCGGTAACAGCCGTTGTCGTACTCGCAGCAGTTGTAGTCTCTGCTGTAGTGTCCACAGGTGTACTTGTTGCCTCTGCTGCGCTTGTTGTTACATCCTTCTCCCGCTCCGTCCCGGAAGGCGAGTTGACTCCGCCGCAGCCTGACAGCAGCAGAGTCGCTGCAACTGCGACCGAGATAAGCTTTGTTCTTGTTTTCATTGTTATGACCTCCTATGATCGATAATATTATTGTCAGCCTTCTACTCATAATAACGAACGAGAAATCCAAAAGGTGACATCAAAAATAAAAATAATTTCAAAAAACACAAAGTTTGTGCAACTTAACAACACAACCACTTGGCAGTAACGCGTTCGTTGGCTGTATTTTACAATTACTGTGCTATATTATAGTATATCAAATCCCGCAATGATTTTCAAGTAGATCCAGCAATACAGCGCGGGAAACATTTTCACTCCGGAAATGTACAAATAGCCTCAAAAAGCAGCAAGTGCACGAGCCAAAGCCCGTGCACCTGTTGCATACATTCAGTAAATATAGCACTCGTATTCCTCGTTGCTGCCGTATATATCAAGCAATACCCCGCTTGCAGCTGCCGCGTCCTCGAATGATGTGAGCAGCTCGCTGTCATGCTCGCCTGTTGCGACATTTGTGCCTGTCACTTGCTTGCATCTTATTCCTTTTTCTTCGAGCGTGGTCTTCGCGTCTGTAAGGTCATGCAGCTTTGATGAAAGCACGGGAGTGTCAAGCTCATACCCGAAGAAATGCTGCATATCGTTTATAAGCTCGGCGGAGCAGCCGTTCGGAGCCACGGAATAGACCTCCGGCTGATATATGCCGCGGTAGTCGTAGAACATACGCGCCTGCAAAACCGCAAGACCTGAGCTGTCGGCGGCAGTCAGCGCGATGTTATAATACATCATTCCTCTGTCCGGTTCATAGCACGGGTTGGAAACAGTAGTGCATTTTACAACACTGTACCCCTTCTTAAAGAACGCGACCATTGACTGAACGATATGGTCACGGTCTTCCGGTACGAAATACTGTCCAAGATAGGTTATTGCAGGATCATAAATATCCGGGACATCGGAATATGTTCCGTCATCATTCAAGATTGATGTACTTCCGCCGGTATCGTATGTTCCGAGCGGATCCTCCAGATTGATAAAAGTTTCAATATTATTATATTCATCTATATCATGCTTTGATGTGAAATTTATAAAATTAACAAAATTCTCATAATCGTCCGGCGCGGTATCATCCTCGTCGGGAGTATAGCTCTGACTTCTAACTCTTATATAGTAATTATAATAATCACGCTGCGGTTTGAATATCTCAAAGCCTATACTGAGCCACTTGTCCTTTTCCTCGCTGTAATACTGGAACCACATATACGATGTCACATCACCGACACTGTGTTCATAAGTTGTATGAAGCTGCCTGTCTGTCAGGACATAATCGTCGGTGAAGCATTTTTTATAAAGCTCCTTCATCGTCTGCTTGTCTTTTTCCTCTACGGTGTCAAGGTTATCCCAGAACGACTTGTCGGCATTGTACGACCAATAAATAAAATAGTCTGAGAACAGGTCGATATCACCGTTTGCGAAAGCGTCCGCAATACGCTGCGCCTCGAAGTTTTGTATTATCGTCTCGAAGCTTATCGCGCCGTTCCAGCGGAACATCTGTCCTGCCGTCAGAAATGCGAGCGGCAGCACAATGACTGCGAGCAGCACCGACAGAATTATTACCTTCAGACGACTGCGTTTCAGCTTGCTGTTTACCTTTTTGAACGGCTTTTGCTCGTCAGCGTCGGAAAGCTCCGCGACTTTCGGAGGTTCAATGCTCTCGGCAAGAGCGCGGCAGCTTTCGCACTCCGCGATATGCTCCTCAACAAGCGCGCGGCTCTCGTCACTGCACAGGTTCTCTTTATAAAGTGGTATCAGATCCTCGATGATACCGCAGGAGATCTTTTCATTCATTATCTTCACCCTCCTTTAACAGCTCCATAACCTTTTTCTTTGCCCGGTAAAACGAAACGCGAGCCCAGTTCTCCGACTGTCCGAAGACCGCCCCAATGTCAGAGAACTTTAATTCCGCGAACACCCGCAGTGAGAATATTTCTCGGTATGGTTCATCGAGCCTGTGCAAAGCTTTATGTATCTGCAATACCTGTTCCCTGCTCTCGAAGCTGTCCTCTATGGAAGTGCCGTCCGCGATCTGTTCGGCTTCTTCAAGAGGGATATTCCGATTCTCGGCCCGTTTCAGGTAATTGAAGTAGTTGTTTTTCGCAATCGTGCAAAGGTAGGTTTTTATGGAGCAGGCGCCGTTGAATTTGTCGATAGATGTGATCGCGTTCAGCATCGTGTCCTGCATGATATCCATAGCAAGGGTCTCGTTCTTGCACAGGCGCAGGATAAACTTATACAGGTCGTTCGCGTATAGCCTGTATATCTCGTCAAACTCGCGCTCCATATTCTCACCTCCTTCACTTTATTAGACAACCGGGCATATATTTTCGTTACAGGAAAAGCTGCACAAATTACGAGCTGCCCGATTGTATATATTAACCAAAACGCACTTATATCAGTATATCAGATACAGCGTGGATTTTCAAGTGTCATTGTTAATAAAACAGGAGCAGGCAGCCGTTCAATGCTACCCGCTCCGTGACCAATAACTTTTTTGAGAACCCTTACCTTTGCTACTTCCTGTAAAAGAATCTTAATGACGTTTTTACGAACTGTATCAATATGTATCTATAACAAGATGTACGAGCATATATATTAAAAATCCTAAAGTAATATTCAAGTATATAACAGAAATGACGACAAATATAATATGCGTAATCAGCGAATCTCGCACCTGTTTTTCCGATATTGAAAATATCCTGTTATCTGTTTTGGGTACAATTATTTTTACCCTATCTCCAACGGACAATCTATGATCACAAGAGCATATCATTTTTCCGGTTATCTCTTTACCATGCACATTGTATTTTGCTTTAGCCGCTTTTGTACTGTCATAAGATCGATTTACAATACCGTGGGCTTCAACAATTTCAGCTTTAAACACCTTTACTGTGTGCGTCTTTAGTGATTTGTAAAAACGCATAGATTTCATCAGCTTACTAATGTATATTGCCAATATTATTGTAATTATAACAGATAGAACGCCCATTGGTATACAGAAATCTTCTACCACTGTACAATTCCCCCTGCTTCAAGATTTTATTTCATTATATCACCGCCCCCCACCGCTGTCAATACTACACATATCAGAGTTTTCACGCATATACAAAACTTTCTTTTCAAAAACGACAATATGAAATATAACATACACCGTCACCTATTTCAACCTCGTGTCATTTAATTTCAACGCTGAGATATGGTCATCCGTCCCAGTCGTTATACACCAATACTCCGAACACTTCCACAGCATAACCTTCTCTCGGCGGGTTTTCATACAGTCTCCGGTAGTGAATGACCGAGTATGTCAGCGCTTTGTATTCCACCGAACCGTCGCGCATTTGTACCGGTATTGGCAGGAACAGTATAAGAGCCGTTACGACAGCGATGATCGGTAACACACGTTTAAGCCTTTTCTTTCCCGAATCATTCATTTCCTCACCCCGTTTTTTGCAGCCGCAGATAATGATGTTCGTCGAATTCGCCCACCCTGACGTAGATAGTATCGTTGTCCTCACCGGCGAAGACATCTCCCGCGCCCCTGATGTTGGTTTCAAGGTCATTTTCAGGCAGCCGGTAGCGAACAAGGTTCGTTATCTCGCCTATACAGCGATACTCCGTTTCATCGAAGGACTCCGGTTCTATACGTCGATTTTCAACACCATTGCCGGTATATATTGAGCCGTAAAGCATAACGAGGTCATAGCACAGCGGCTCTGTCACAAACAGGCTGTAGCCCTCACCCTGCCGGACGGGAGTGAAAACGCTGTAAGGGTTGCTTTCACTTGCAAAGACAGGCGCTCCGGCTCGTGAAGCCTCGCTTTCCTCTTCCCGGCTGACTAAAGCATCAGGCTCGAAGCCCACCGGCAGTTTATCGACGTCCTCTCCACTGTACACATAGACCTTGAGTTTATAGTTAATACGCGGCGTTCCGACATTAAGCGCGACACTATGCGAGTCCCCGCGCCCGTTCCTTTGCCCTTCGGTAAATCCGAGGCAATACGCACCGCAGACTGCCGCAAGCAACAGCACTACAGCCGCAATTACCATGATAACGGGCGATTTTGTCATTGCCATCACCTCATTCCGGTATCGTTTCCGGGAGCGGCGCGTATGCAACCGAGGTCGTGACTGCCGTTTCTATCGGGTTATAACCACCTGACACGGTGGTCTCGTACAAAGCTTCCTGCCCGAACGAGGTCGTGTACACTACAGTAGTCTCAACACCGTATTCGCCGCTCGCGTCATACGTTGTCTCCGGCAGATCATACGTAGCTACTGTTGAAATGTGCGGGGTCTGCTCCGTCACACCGAGAGCCTCGGCAAGCTGTATTACGCGCTCCTCTCCGACATTGAAGCAATATCCGTAGTCCATTATGTTTGTCATCACAGTTCCTTGCTTGTTAAAAGCTATTATCTTGTAGTACTGTGCTCCGACACCGACCGTATCAACTGCGACACTTATTTCAAACCAGTCCGGCTCATCGAAGAAGTGTACGGCTTCGTCCTCGTCCGACCATTTCAGCAAACGACATTCCACAAGGAAAGCTTTTATTATATCCGCCTTAGTGCTGTCAACGGGGATAGGGTCATATACGTTCCAACTGTGGTTTCCGAGATATTCTATCGAAACATTGATCCCGCCTAACGTGATATTGTTCATCAGGTCGAGCCCGTCAATAAGCTCGCCAACATCGTCGGGTGAGTATTTCATATTCATAAACGAGCAGTACTCGTCACGACCCTCATATCTGACAGCGACAAACGCGGCGGGGTCAATGCCGTTTATAGTGAAAACATCGGCGTTTATACTGAACTCTTTCCCCGAGAATGTCTCTACCGTGCTCATCGTCACATCGTACAGCTTTTCGCCTATGTTCGCGGGTTCTATCATGCCGCCGGATACTGTGACTTGACATCTGTAATTGCAGCCGCCATGAGTAAATTCAAGAAATTTATAGTAAGGCGGCTTCTCGTCCCAGCCGCGCTCCATTCCGGTGTCCGGGTCGACATATATTGCGCCTTCCATGATGTATGGAGCGATATAGCCGACGGTCTCGGCTTTTGTCGTTGCCGCTGTCGTGTTCATTACATTTCCCGAATATCCGCCGCTTGCAGTTCCCCTACCGTCGGAGTTTATACCGCTGCGAAAGACTGCAAAAGCACCCACAGCAGCAAGCGCGATAACTGCCGCCGCCCCGAACGGCGCAGCTTTCATCATCTTTGCTCTGCGTATCTTCTGTTTTTCGATGTATTCATCACGCGCAGCGAAAACGTACTGCGCCACCTGTTCGTTAGTCTTCATAGGTAAATCCCGCCCTTTCAAGCTCGGTCCTGAGTGACTTCTTCGCACGGTACAGCAGATCGCCCACCTGTTTTTTCGACTTATGCATTATCGCGGCGATCGCGTCCGTTTCAAAGTCCTCAAAATACCGAAGATACAAGACCTGCGAGTGTTCGGGTGAGAGCTTCTTCATTGCCCTGTGCAGCTCGATCTTCTGCTCCTCCCTGATGTACTCACGCTCAATATCTGTTTCGTCCGACAGTTCAAAGCATTCATCTATCTGAACCTGTTTATGTTCGGCATTCCGACGGAGCCTGTCAAGCGCACAATTATGTGCTATTGCAAAGAGCCATGTCGAAAAGCCGCTTCTCCCGTTAAATTTCGGCTTCTTTACTGCAAGCTTAACAAAGGTCTCCTGCATTATATCCTCGGCAAGACAAATGTCTCTGACAATGCCGTTGATATACAGCGTCAGACCGTGCTGATATTTTGCGATGATCTCTCGAAGCCCATTGTCATCACCGTCAAGGTAACGGCGGTAGCTATCCGCATAGTTATCCATTCGGCTTCCCTCCTGATAGTGCAAATTTGCTCTTTCATATATTAGACGCACCGGATTGTGATTTTTCGCGCATTTACACAAAATTTTTAATACGACTAAATGAATTATAGCATACATCGGGTTCTGTTTCAACACCAGTGTCATTGACAAAGCCGAGTATATATGCGATAATATCAAAGAAAAAATTGTCGGATCATTGTAACATTTCCCTTGTTTTATGTGTACATATATATGAAACCTCTTTGCAAAGGAATTTCATAATGAAAGATAAGCTTGTCGAAAAGATGATCTGCGGGGATGTACGCGCCTTCGAGCAGATCATAAGGAAATACGGCAGATATGTTTTTTGTGTTGCCCAGAATCATTCGTGCGGTACGCTACCCCGGGAAGATATCGAAGAGATAGTAAACGACACCTTCGCGGCGGTATGGCTCGGACGCGAAAGGATCGACGCGAATCGTGAGATAATGCCGTATCTCGCCGTAATAGCAAAGAATAAGGTATCAAACAGGCTTCGTACCCGAAAAGTCACAGTCAGCACCGAACAGCTCGGCGAACTCTATGACAAGGACTTTGAACAAAAGCTCGAAAACCGCGAAGCAGTTGATGCTGTTCTTGATGCTGCCCGAAAGCTGACAGCTCGACAACATGAGATATTTGTCCGGTTCTATCTGTACGGTGAGCCTCTTGCCGTGATAGCCGAGCGAATGGGCATGAACGAGCCGGCAGCGCGTACAGCGCTTTTCAGGGCAAGAGAAGCGATTAAAAAGTCTCTTGGGGAGGGAGGTTATTTTGATGACTGACGAATTGCTGCCGTATGACAGCAAGGAATTGTCCCCGGCATATCTCGATGATATGATACGAGCTATAAAAGAGAAAGCAGGAATACAGGAACCGCGCCAAAAGCACATTAGCAGGCACGGTGCAGTGCTTATTGCCGTATTTGCGGCAATAATGGTTCTTGCGGTCTCGGCTGGAGCAATACTGTATTGGGACATCTTCGGAATATTTACTCAAAGCCGGGAAAACGCAAGAAATATTGCCGCGACAAACACGGAAGAGCTCGCCGAAAGGAAAAACGATTTTCTTGATACAATAAAAATACCCGAAAACGCGGCGGCATTTCCGGATTACACGGAACGGGAGAATGAGATACTGTCTGCTCTTGCTGTACCCGCGGATATGGTGTTTTCTTACGAGGATCGCACTCTGCACATCAACGGGTATGTTTTTGACGGAAACTGCCTTGATGTAATCTACGATGTGACTTACTCCAATAAGACCGCGGGTGAAGACGACGGCTCCGAGTTCGTTTTCTCTTGTGAGGACTCGCAGACAGCGGTATTCAGTCGCCGGTACAGTCTTGCAGCCAAAGGAAACACCGCTTACTGTCGCAGCCGGAACTATCTTGACCTTCCCGAAAGCATCGGAGCAGTCGAAATACTTGTTAGCCTTACCGAAAACAACTCGGATGAGATACCCAAGGAAAGCTTTTCGGTAAAAGTTCCCGAGAATGCACAGATCATAAGGCTCGGCGAGCGGATGATTTTTGAGAACGAGAACGGTGACATATATCTGAAAAGTCTTGTGTTATCACCCCTCGGAGCGTTTATGGAGCTTTCGGAAAGCATTGAGTACATCTCAAATTTCGATCACAATGCGTACCCGGTCTATGTGACCTACAAGGACGGCATTGTCATAGACCTTTCCGATTACACTGGCAACTTCGAGGGCGGAGCCGGGTATATGACCGAGGACGGAAGAATAGTTACCGATTATATAATCGGTCAGAACCTGAATATCTTTGATATCGGACAGATAAGCTCGATACAGATATTCAACGAGATAATTGATCTGCAGTAAGAAAGGAAGTCTATTATGAGAAACTATGGATTGAATCGTTCGTCAATGAGCCGCTACATGAGCCGCAGCAGCTTTAAGCGCAGCTCTATCGGCAGAAGAAATACCTATAAGGTCAGCAACAGCACATTCAAGTCATATCTTGCGGAGGCAAAGAAGATAGCCGAGGAGATCGAGACTGAAAAAAGTTCCGACACATCACAAACGGCGCGCACAAAGGCAAAAACATATTCTGCGACCGGGAGCAGCTTCAATAACGGTATAAAGGAAATGTCGGAGCGCACCGGGAACATCAACTCCATTCTTAGCAAGGACGAGCCCGAGCTTGAAAAAGCCTACGACGAGGCGGTAAAGTTCGCAGACGGTTATAACGATATGCTGTCGGCTGTACACGGAGCGTCCGGCAGTTCGATAGCGTCCAAAGCACGGTATATCACCGACCTTACGAACATTTTCTCCCGTGCTCTCGGTAATATTGGTATCAGCATGGATAAATACGGTAATCTATGTGTTGACAAAGAGAAGTTCCTTAATGCAGATATAAAGGATATTGAGAAAATATTTGACGGGAAAACCTCGTTTGCGAGTCTTATAAAGGAACAGACCGACAGCATTTCCGTCCTGTCCGCAATGAGCGCGGAAACATATTCCGGCAGCGGTACATCAGCTTATACATCTGCAATGAGCGGCTCGATATTCAGCAAGCTGCTTTGAATGGTTTGCCTATATTTTAAAATGTGATAAGTACAAGCGCACGAGCCGAAGCCCGTGCGCTTATTTTACGGCTGTTCCGAAATTTCTCAATTGTACTGTGATGGGGAGAGGGCAGCGTGTCCGTTTTCTCCAATATGATATTCCAATATGAGTCCGTCAGGCTGAGTGCAGTATATACCGTCATCTCCCGGAGAGATACCGGTGCTGTCTTTCACAATAACTTCAAGATAGTCTCCGTCAGCCTCCACGCGCCGCAGTATCGGATCTCCGTCATATAAATAGAATGAAGTCAGATAACTCCTGTCAAATTCACTTTCCCACAGCGGCAGCCCGACAGCTATAAGTATCCTGCGGTTTTCAAGGTTGAACAGCTTTACGAGCGGCTCCCGCACAGCGGTACAGCTATACCCACCATTCAGACCGACCATTCCGCTTGCGAGCGGACATGAAGCCTTTATTTCGCCGTCAGGAGCGCGAAGCGCAACCACAGCAGACTGAAAAGAAAGAGATTCTCCCACTCTCAAAACATCTTTCAGTTCCAGCTCGGGTAACAAGCCCTCATAGTAGTCGAGAGTGGCTCCAGTGTATGTTTTTGTCTTCGCTTCCTCATATACTTCTTCAAGCGGTCTGTGAGTCGTTCTGCATATACCGTTTTCATCAACGGTGAACGACACAGCAAAGTACTGCTCTTTCGGTTCGTAAGCCGCGTCGTCTATGTGCTCGTTTATGTATGTTTCGTAGGCAGCCTTTTCATAGTATCTTATACCAAGCGTAAGAGAGGTTATACCGTCTCCGCCGAGATAATAAACTTTCGACGCGCCAAGAGCCTTTGTACCCGATATTACCCACTCCGTTCCGTTCTCGTCGGTGAAATATCCTTTTCCTTCAAAACCTCCGGGAATTGTATAATAGGTCTCTTCCGCAAATCTCGGACGGATATTGCTCTGCTCACCGCCGGAAATCAGTCTGAGCAGTCCCCAGACACCGATCTCTCCCGTTTGCAGCTCACGATCATAAAGCTCGTCGTTAATGCGATTATATCGGATAGCCGGGTCAACGCCAAAGCACTGTACCGTATCGGTAAAATAATCAGTATTACTGTCGGTTCTGTTCCACCAGCCCTTATACAAAACGCGCGGGTCGTCTTTTCTTATGATAAGGCACTCGGGTACACCGCCGGACATATACGGCATAACATAAGCCTCATCATTTTCGAATATTCCGAACGGGTATATCCAGTTTTCAAATGTGAACATATCCTTTGAGTATGTCAGAATAATGTTTTGATCGGCATTATTGCCTTCTGCGGGCTCCCATTCGCCATAAAATACATCTTCAAATATGCCGAATGTTTTTTCGGAAAACGAATAGCCGTTATCTGCAATATTTACCGCAAGTGTATCGGCTCCATACGAACTATTTACATAGGTAGAAAGTTTCACCTTGAACGCTGACCAAGCCTCATCCGTAAGTCCGAGCTCATTATATGAGGACATTTTATGGTTCAGTTCGGCTGTGGGTATACCCGCCGCTTTGTAGTCCTCGATTGTGTGGTAGTAGAGCCACTTCGGGGAGAACACATTCTCGCCTACAATTATACAGTATTCCGAAGCGAAAGTCTCGTCTATCGTTTTCCTGTCGCCGGACTGAATGGCAGCAAGCTCTTCGATGGTATATATAATATCATTGAAGTCCTCACGCGTGCGATAATACTCGTTATTCTTCTCTATTGCGCGACATACTTCGTCAACGGAAACATCGAGCTCCTTCATCCACCAGTAAAGGTTCATAATACCGTCATTTCCGTCAAGAGTATATGGAGTTTCACAGCGTGTCTCGGACAGCTTGTTCATAAGTTCGAGATCCTTATCATTGTCGGATAATTCCAATAATTTGTTTGATATTGTAGTAAATTTATTAGTCCACAGATCGTGAAAAATGCTGTTATATCTTGAATCGTAATGTTCAAACGGAAGAGGCATAGAAGTGTCTGTTATCTGCCCGAAGCAGTCAACAATATCTGGTTCTGCTGTGTCCGGAGAGGTAGTGTCATTAGTAACAGTCGTGACAATACCCGGTCTGTCCGGCTCTCTCACCGCGATCTTATCCCAGTTTTTCCAAAGCAGGAATACTCCCGTGCCAATAATGGCAATTGCGGCAGCCGCACCAAGAATTCGAGTTATCCAGTATATACGGATGTCTCTCTTCGTTAACTGTATCTCTGGCTCATAGGGCGTAACAGCGATAATATTACCGTGTTCAGACGTGTCAGGCGCTTCCGGAAAGACGGGCGCAGCTTTTGCAATAAGGTCGGCACCTATGTCACCGAGGGCTTTCATAAGCCTGTCAGAACGTTCATTCATATCTGCACACCCTCCTTTTCCAGATATTCCCGCAGCTTCTCCCGCGTGCGGTGCAGCGACATTTTTACTTTGCTTTCGCCCAAGTGCATTTCGGCAGCTATCTCCGGGACGGTTCGCAAATACCAGTAGCGTTTCAGAAAAATAAGTTGCTTTTCGCGGTCGAAAGAACGGAGAAACCTGTCAAGAAGTATGGAAAGCTCCTTGTCATCTACGCTCTTTTCAACATTCTCCGACGAAGGCAGGCTCTCCGACAGCTCATCATAAGCGGCGGCGAAGTATCTGCCGCCGCGCTTCTTCGCGTTCATACGTTCAAGCATATTAAGCGCGATATTTCTCGCAATGCGGGATATGAAAGCACGGAACCGGTCGGGGCGCTGCGGAGGTATAAGCTCCCAAAGCCGCATATATGTATCGTTCACGCACTCCTCGCTGTCCTCACGGTTTCCGAGGATACCAAGCGTCATCGCGCGGCAGAACGCCCCGTGCTTTTTATCGGTCTCGGTTATAGCGTCTTCCGAGCGCGCAAAATACAGCTCTATTATTTCGGAGTCCTTCACGCCTCTCCCTCCTTTTTTTGCAATCTGATATATATGACAGGAAACGACAGCCAATCGTCACGTTAATTTTAAATTTTCTGTGAATATTATATCTCATATTTCGGAAAAATGCAACAAGCGCACGAGCCGAAGTCCGTGCGCTTGTCTTTATTCTTCAATTATCATCGAATCATCAAGCTCGACAGTCAGATCGCCTACCTGCACCGAAGCTATATCGAAGGGGTCGATCATATAGAATTCCTGTTTAAGCTGCCACGAGCAATAGAAGGTGCCGTCCTCATTTACATCGTAATGTCCAGTGCCTCCGGTCGTCGCAATTACGGTGCCGTCGTTCATTGTGAAAAAAACAGGCGGACTTGCGAGATGAACGCTGTTAATATCCGTCATATCCTTGTACAGATTAAAATCAAACTCAATGAAAACACCGGTCGGAGAAACAGTAATGTTCCTTAGATGCGACTCCTTATATCCTCCGAGGTTGGCGGTCTTATCAAGAAAATATGTCCTGTGCAGATCGCTTATATCGGGTATCTCTATGGTGAATTCTCCTATGGGCGGATAGGACATGAAGCCTGTGTTGTCTGTATACTGCTTCCCGACGGTTATCGTCGCGGTCTTCATATCGTCCGGGAAAGTGAGATTTGTGCTTATCAGGTCATTATACCTATCCGGTTCCCAGTCACCACCGCTGAGCCAGCCGGTAAAAAGCTCGTTACCGTCGTTATCCTTACAGTAATACCAAAACTGAGAACGGGTATTGCTGTCGGTGTGATCCATATACCCACTGTTGTCGATGACGGTTAGCTTTATCATCAGATTGTAGCCGTCATACAGAACACCGTGAACAATAAGAGTATAATCTTCTGTCTCAAAAGTCTTTTCCACGGGTATGGTTATCATGTCAAGTAGCTCGAGCTCACGGTCTGTCATTTCGTGGTACATTCCCACTCCCTCGGGATATGTGACCGTCCCTTCGTACATAAAGGGCTCCTGCTCCTTTCCCGTCCAATTATCATTTACCTCTGCGAACTCCCGTCTGTTCCGTGAATAATCGCTAACCAGAAGCGACTTGAAATCCCAGTTGCACGCAGCTCCGACAGAAACAAAACAAACGCTCAAAGCAGCAATTATAACAACCAATATCGTTACTGCTTTATTGATATGCCTTTTATATTTTTTAGTGCTTGCTGCGGCTATTACGCTTTCTGCAGTGACTCCTGTATGCAGCCTGTCAAATTGTTCGTTATATATACTCATATTCGCTCCTCCGTTCATTCAAGGTATTTTTTCAGCATTTCCCGCCCGCGCTGAAGCCGTGATGTTATCGCAGAAACGCTTAAATGAAGCATCTTCGCTATCTGCTCGGCCGTAAATCCTTCATAGTAGTAAAGATGAATAACAATTCTGTAAGCCGGGCGGAGCTTTTGCAAAGCGTCCCGAAGCGAGATAAGCTCGTCGTGGTCGCTGGGCTCCTTTGCGGGCTCGTTCTCTGGCAGCTCCGAACGGCGGCTGTGCCACCAGAACCGTGTATGATTGTGACAGCAGTTTATTGTGACTCGTATAAGCCATGCTTTTTTACCTTCCTCGCCGTCAAATTCCTTGCCGAGACGGTAATACTTGATGAAGGTATCCTGCACAATGTCATCGCATACGGACATATCGCCGGTGCAGCTATAAGCAAGTCGGAACAGCATATCGCCGAATTTCTTCACATCTTCGGTAAATTCAGCGTCATTCACTTTACCACCTCTTTTCTTTTGGAACGCGTTCTGTATATAAAACAATTCTGACGGGAGTTTTGTCGCAAAATTTTAAAAATTTCTCAAATGTATTATAAAGCAATTTGCCGGAACAAGCAATACACCCGTACCGCTTGTTCAGCGATACGGGGTATTCTGTCAGCCTTCATTTATCAGTTTGTGCAGCTCCGCGAGCTTTTCTTCAAGCTCGCTTATATTTCCTTCATAGAGGCTTATTGCGTTCTCTGTCGCAGTAAGTTTTTCATTCAGCCTGTCAAGCTCGCTTTCCAGGTCTTTCTGTTGGATCTCCAGATCAGCTTTGTTCTGCACGAGAGCTCTGTGCTCATCTGACTCCTCGCCGCTCGTGTCGGCTTTTATGACCTCGTCGAGTTTTTCGATATCCCGCTTTACGGCATCGAGACCTCCCTCTGTTGCCAAGATCCATGCGGACAGCGTTTCCTTATCACGCATCATCGCATCGCGGATACCGATATCGGTGTCGAGCATATCGGACACATTGCGTATCTCCTTCTCGAGCGGGTCGGCAGGAGCCGTGGTGTCCGCGTCACTCGCGGGGACCGCGGTGTTTGTCTCCGTCACGGTAGTCAGTGGAGCGGTGGTTATCGCTGTCGCAGTTGTAAATTCCGCGGGCTTTTCCGTTATCTCGAACATCTTGCCGTTTATCTCAAACGCTTTCATTTTCGACAGGTCGAGCTGCGGGTCTGCGGATATATAATAATATTCAACGACCTCGCTCTTATCCGGGCTGACCACGGAGCTCACAAGGGTACCCTCCAGCTCCGCCGTTGTTCCGTCGGCAGATACCGCGATCACAACGGGGTTGTCTGTCTTGAAATCGTAATCCTCAAATCCGACCCTTATATTGAGCACCTGCGGAGAGAGCCAGAGATATACAAGCTCTGTGCCGTCTCCGAGCTCATCGTTTTCATACGGTATGTCCTGCGAGATAAGGCTGTCGCGCTCCTTGTGCACCGTTACGATAAGGTCGGTCACACGCTCGATGTTCCTTTCGTTGCTGTATGAGCAGGGATAAAAGTCAAAGCTGTCACCCGTGACCATGGCGTATTGTCTGACAAAGGTGACCTTTTTCGTTTTGTCGTCGGTTTCCTCTCTCAAAACGCCTACGATCCCCGCTGTCGGTGATTTGTCTTTAAAACCGTCGGATCTGGTGGGTTCAAGAACAAATGAGCTGTTTCCCGTTTCCCCGCTCCATGTCTCCGTCACATCATATCTGATGAACTGCCCGTCGTAAGCCGCGAAATCCACCGTCGCGGTCATATCGGAGAATGTGAATGTCTTTCCCGCAAGCTCCGATATGTCTATTCTTTCGACCGTCTGTGCAGCCTCCGCCGTATAAGCCGAATTACCGCCGCTCGCCGCACCGCCCTGAACATCGGGGCCTTTAAGCCCGCCGTGCTCGGCGAGGAATTTCATGCCGAACACAGCTCCGGCAAGCACCGCAGCACCTCCCGCAATGCCCGCTATTACTTTGATCACCGTGTAAGACTTTTTCGGCTCGGTATATTCGGGATATTCCTCCGAATACCCTGACTTTCTTATGCTATTATTTTTTTTCATTTTTTCAGCCCTTTCCAATACATTGTTAAATGCAGTTTCGTGGTCGGGACAGGAACATTTTCTATCAATATTTGAAAAATTGCTGTCAAAGAACTCCTTTATTTCCATAATATCATCCCCTTTCGTTTTCCAACAGCTTTTTCAGCTTATTTTTACCGCGCAGTAAGCGTGAACGCACAGCCACTTCGGTCACTCCAGTTATTTCCGCGATCTCGGTCACAGAATAACCCTCGTAATAATGCAGATAAAGCGCGATACGGTTTTTCTTGCTTATCTTTTTCATAAACCTTGCAAGCCCGCTGCCGCTGTGTCCCGCGAACGGGTCGTATGACTTTCCGGAGGCGGCTTCAAGCGGCCGCGAGTTACGATTCCAATGAGAACGGAGCATATCTGTGCTTTTGTTGATCGCGCATCGAAGCAGCCATGCTTTAACATGCTCGTCATCGTTGAAACTCCCTGCATATGTATAGAGCTTCAGAAAAACCTCCTGAGCGATATCATAAGCGTCGCTCGGGTTCCTGCAGCAGCACAGAGCTGTACCGTAAACATTGGAATAGTACAGCCGCATATAACGGTCAAGCTCACTGTCGGTCATTCCTATCCTTCTTTCTTTCCTGATCTGAAAGGCACCTTCAATAATAACACGATTGAGACTTCTATAATTCGGCACTTTTTTAAAATTATTTCAATTTCGGCAATATTAACAACATTATACATCACTTTTACCACAAAAGCAACAAGCGCACGAGCCGAAACCCGTGCGCTTGTCAATTATAAATGCTTGTAGGGGGCATTTATTATTTTAATACCAGTCCCAACCGGTAGTCGAATAAGCTATTCGCCAGCCGTCGGCGGTCTTTACAAAGCGGAATACCTGATAGGCCTTCAGATAATCGTCTTTTTTTGCGGGATCATAGACTGCTTCAGGCGTTTCCAGACTTTCCCGCCAGTCGAGATCGTATGCTATCGCGTTGAATATGATCTCGTTATCTGTCTGCTTTACAAGCTCATACTCGGTATAAAGATGAGCTAAATTCCCGCCAACCTCGCCATAGGCATAGTAAAGCTCTTCGCCGTATTTTATAAAATAATGGAAATTATTCAGCATTACCGGTTTCCATTCCTCGGTGAATATCTTCGGGAACGCCGCGAGGAAGCTGTCGCATGTAAAGCCCGACGCATAGAATGTTGCTTTGTTGCCGGTATTTCCGAAAGGCACTTTTATCGCCGCCGCGTCAGATTCGTAATGATCGCCCGCTCCTCTGAAATATGTCATTCCGTTATAGCCGTCGGCATACGGTATAAAGAATGAAACCGGCATACTTGCAATGAATTTTCCACTGTAATAAAGCTTTTTCAGCTCGGGGATGCCGAGATCGTCGAGAAATTTTCCCGCGCCGAACGTGTCCCATTCCTCCTCTATCGAATTGTAGCTGTTAAACTCGACGAGCTCCTCCGCGGGCTTTACCTCGCCGCAGACAAGTTCCACCTCATCGTCCGAGAATTTCTGTATCGGAAATTCATAAACCTTTGTTTTATCTGTCGCCGTGAGTCCCATATCGTCGCATTTGTGCACAGTGTAGCCGTTCCGATCGACAACAAACCTCATCTCAGTGCCAATAGAGTCCGTAACATATATCACTTCATTTCCGGAAAGTGATATATCGTCAAGACTGTTTATCTCGATCTCCGAGTTTGGCGCTGCCATATCGAGGTATTTTACCGTCCCTCTGTCGCACCAGTAGAACGACACAAGATACATGGGTATTCTACGCAGTTTAAGAAACGGCACACCCGCAACGATAAGCGCGTGATCAGGCTTTACCGAATAAATGCGGACTGCGATGTCGCCGTCACTGTATTTATAGTCGAGACCGGTCATAGCAGTCGAATAATCAGTAAAACCAAGTTTTTCCCCGGTCTTTGCGTCGGTCACTATGACTTTCGCCTCCGGGAAGCTGTACTTTCCATACACCTTTTTCACATTATTGCACACTACCGACGCGAGCATTCTGTTCTGCGCTTCGGGTGCTTCAAATGTAAGGGTATCAAACTCCTCATATACTTCTTCGAGCGGTCTGTGCGTTACCTGCCACTTTTCGCCTGTTTTTGTAAATTCGAGCGCGAAATACTTCTTCCAAGAGACTTCCTCGCCATCACCGAGAAAGTCGTGTGCCTCGTATTCGTTCTTTTCGTAGTACGGCATTCCAACAGTAACGGACGGCTCGTCGATGTAATTATCATAGCTTACGAGATAGCGTGTATCGCGCGGGTATGCCATTGATGAAACTATCCGCCACGATGTCCCATTTTTGTCAATATATCCGCTGCCGTCAAAACTCTCTCCGTTGTATCCTTCATCATTCAGCAGCGTCTCGTCGTAGAACTCTGCAAAATCCTCACCCAGTTCGTAAAACAGGCGGTGCTGACCGAGATTGCTGAGCTTTCCCGCGTGCATATAGGGCATATACGTCTGAGCACGGTCGGTATATTTCGGAGCTCGCGCGTTGATATATACCGCCCACTTATTTCCTTCAAGATTGCCGTTGTAAAGATTGTAGCCGCAGTCATATAATACATCGGGCTCGTTCTTGAATACCGTGTAGCATGAAGGCTCTCCACCATTGATGTATGTAAGCGCGTACAACTCGTCGGTCTCGACTATGTTGCAGGGATAGCACGCGTGTCCGTAATCAAAGAAGTCCTCGGAGTATGTCAGGTGCAGCTCGTCGGGATATACTTTTTCATTCTCACAATCCCATACGCCATAGAATACGCTTTCAAATATTTCAAGCGAGCGCTTGTCGAAAATTGGCAGTACCTGATCGTCACGCACGGGGTATGATTTCAGCTCACCGTAATCGTCGGGCTCAGAAGATGTCAACGTAACAGCGGGTGTCGTCGTGCTCTCCACAGTCGTCGTTGTCGTCACTTCTTCCGTGACCGCCGAAGTCTCCACGGGCTTGTCTGCATTACAACCCGACAGTACCATAACAGCTGCTATCGCGGCTGCAAGCAATTTTCTATATCTCATATTTCCGACCTCCCGAAAACAGTCTCTACTATATAAAACGAACAAAAAGGCAAAATGTAACACGTTTTTTGAAAACTTTTTCATATTTGTATAGTTGCACAAAGGCGTTTGTACATTATAACCACAACGCAGTTCGTCTGTACTTATTATACCACGGGATTACGCCATTTTCAATAATTTCCGAAAAGCAAGACGCCCCATACCGCTTTTACAGCGATACGGGGCTTTGTAGGGGTTATTATTCCGGCATATTCATCTGTACAGCTGTCTCGACGGGCTGCACTTCATTCATATCCAGTTCATTGCTTAAATCCCAGAAGGACTTTGGCATAAACTCGGCGCGCTTTGTTTTAAGCCCGTTTATCGAGAACTCCCTCATTTCGGTCAAATCGACATTGTAATCATCGGGTACAACGACCACACTTACCCGGTATAAGCTGTTTTCTTCGTCCTCCACGGCACTTATGTAACATCCCGACATCGTAAAGACAGTGCCGTTCAGCGTGGTTATCTCGGTTTTAAATTCCGGCGGCGCTGTCCACGGTTTCCTGCTTGTGAACGTCATTTCAAGCCCGACAGGTGAAAGCGTAATCCATTCAAGCTTCGCGTCTGGTATGCCGAACTCCGTCATATCGACGCCGACACGCTCCATAAGCGGCTCGTAGCTATCGACACCCTTGATCGTTATCGAGCTTCCCGCGACGGGATATCCTACCTCTCCTACCGTGCTGTGATCTATGAACTCGATGTTGTCAAATTCTCCCGCGGGCACGTCGAGAAGAGCGTAGAACACCGCGGAGCCCGTCTCTTCGTCATATCTTCCCATGCTCTGAATAATATTGCGGGCGCGGGTCGAAGAACGCACTCCCACACTGTACAGGTCTTCCTTATTACCCACAAGACGCGCTTCAAGGAAGCGCCCGTCATACCGGAACGCGGTCATATTGATATCCTTGTCCTTGAAGCCGAGGGACGTTACTCCCTCCCAGCCTTTACTCGCAGCCTCCTCGGGAAGATCCCGCACTATCGCGGATGTTGCAATACCCTCGCCGCCGTCGGCAGTTACCGTCGTTGTGGTATCGGCGTCCGGGCTGTCGGGCAGCACCGTAGTCGCAGTTGTGGCTTCAACTGGTGGAGTCGTCATATAAACTGCGGTAGTGACTATCGGCTCGTCTATCATATCGGTGCTTTTGTACATAGTCAGCGAGAAAATCTCGGTGTGTTCCGCATCATCGCAGAATATTACCTCTGCCGATTCCGACGGCTCGTACAAACGGTAATCCGCAAAGCATGAATATGATGTTCCGCTGCCTGCGATCTGGCAGTTTTCATGATGTCCGATATCACTGTCCTTCGGTAATATCAGCTTTTGCGGCATCCCGTCATCGCTAGTTTCTTCGTAAATAATGTCATAGTATATCCTTGCCAATGTTCCGTCAAACTTGTACCCTTTCAGCTGAACGGTAATATCGTCATCAACACCGTATTTCTGATCGACTTTTACATATCCGCTCCCATTAATGCTGTATGAATGAAAGATCGTTGTGAACTCGGCTTCGTTCGTATCAGCGGCAGTCGTGTCAGCGTTAGACGAATACCCCGCGCCCGTGCCCTGCACATCCGGACCTTTCAGCCCGCCGTTATCGTTAAGCCATTTCAATCCGAACACAGCTCCCGCAAGCACCGCGGCTGTACCGGCAACACCCGCGACCACTTTAAGCGCCTTGTGTGACTTCTTAGGCTCGACATATTCCGGAGTTATCTCCCTGAAATTGATATGTCTTACATTATCATTGTTATTGCTCATAATTTTTGCCCTTTCCCTTATTTTTCTGCCGAATTCGGCATCGCTTTCCGGACGAAAAGAGCCTTTCATACCGTTCAGAGTATCGGAAACAGCTTTTTTATAATCCATATTTTCAGCCCCTTTCATCCGTTCAGAACCTCCCGCAGCTTGTCCCTGCCGCGCTTTAGCCGCCATTTCACCGCAGCCGCGCTGATACCGAGCAGCTTTGCGGTCTCGGATATCTGATATCCCTCGTAATAATACAGATACAGCACGGCGCGCAGCTTCGGATCAAGTGCCGTTACAGCAGCTCTAACGCTGTCGGATTCGGACTCCTCGTTATACTGCATCTCTGGCAGATCGTCGAGAGACACCGAATACTTCTGCCAATGTGACTTAACGTGATTGAAGCTTCTGTTCATCGCGCAGCGTATAAGCCAAGCCTTGACGTGCTCGTCGCTGTCGAAGCTCCCGTCGTATGTGTACAGCTTAAGAAACACGTCCTGTGCTATATCCTCGGCATCGGCGGGATTTTTGACTATGAACAGAGCCGCGTCGGTTACATTCCTGCGGTACAGTTCTATGTATCGGTCAAGATCGAGTCCGGACATCGATCCACTTCCTTTCCCTGAAAAGCGCTTTCTGTATATAATACAATTGGAAAAAGCAAAAAGTATAAGTCTTTTCAAAAAATTTTATTTTATCAGTTTATCGTTTCTTCTACCCGCCGAAGGCGGGTAGAAGAAACGAAATGTCTTGTTATCCATTTATCATTATACATTGTTTTTATTGCAAAAGCAACAAGCGCACAAGCCGAAGCCCGTGCGCCTGCTGTATTGTAGGGAGTATTTATTTTTTAGGCTTTACAGCCTCATTTGTGATGAGCGAGCGGTCGGCTGCTCCGGAATTGTAGTAAAGTCCGTGTTCCATAACTTTTCCGAGGATAATGTCATTCCCGTCGCCGCAGCTTGTTATGACGTAATTCCCGCCGACATTCTGCACATTGATATCATAGAATTTATAGTGAGAAACGTCATTCAGGAATTCCGCGTTTGTCGTTTCGTTGTCCTCGTCGCCCCAGCAAAGTATCGCGAAATGCCCCACGATCGCGTCCTCGGTAACATCACAGCCGATGTACCACGTCTCATAAGTCCCGAGCAAGCCGCTCATCGGGTCTATATAATACAGTGTTCCGTTGACCTCGAGAAGATATTCCCACATCAGGGCGTCTATGTACTCGCCGTAAATATCGCTGTCATACAGAGCCTTGAAATCGGCGTATGTCCTGACTTTATCTGAAATAACCTTGTATGCGCCGTCATTGGATATGAAATCGTCGGCTTTTTCTCCGAGCTCGAACGCGAGCGCACTCCGATCGACATTCCCCCAGCCGCTTATCATTTCGTGCAGCTTCTCCGCCTTGTCAAGAAGTATCTGCTCGCAGTCAAGCGTCATATCTATCGGCTCAGCGATCACATCGTCGGCAGGACTGTATTCCGGACGTTCACCCATTATCGAGACTGTATTGCCCACGACCTCATAGGGCAGATCATACTCGGCGTATGTTACGCTCCACTTTTCTTTCCAATCCTTCTCGAATGTTAGTCCGAACCAATGCTGACCCGGAGCGGCTGTGCCTTTTTCAAGATAATCATTATACTCGTCCTCAACGAAATATCGTGCTCCGATCAGCACAAGATCATCGCGGTATTCCTCAAGATATCTGTCTGCACCCGCGGTCATCATATCACCGCCTGTGACATAAGCCATACCGTCTTCAAAGGTAAATCCATTATTTAACGTTTCATTGTAGAACGTTTTGAAATCCTCGCCGTACATATTGAACAGCTTATACTCCGCGAGAAGGCTTATTTCCCCTGTCGGAAGCGTTTTATCCGCCGGTATGTCCTCACGCGTGTATTTTATGCTCATTTCGCTGCCCAACTCTACGACGGGAGTGCTGTTATAGCCGTTGAAGTAGCTGAGTCCCGTCTGATACATTACATCCGGGTCACTCTTTTCGATGACGAATATCTCGCTTTCTCCGCTGTTTATACACAGCATATACCATATATCCTCTGTCTCCGCGAAGCACAGCGGACGGTGAAATCCCTCAAAGTCAAACGGACTGTTTTTGTATGTTAACGGAAGAATGAGTTCGTCGTCATCACTTTGATTCCATTCGCCGTAGAAATGGTCTTCAAGAATGCTTATCGCCGTGTCGCTCGTGAGATCATAGTTCTCTGTATCGATGATATACCGCTTTTCCTCGGTTGCTACCTTGTGTGTCTCTATATAATCTTCGAGTTTCGTGCTGAATGCTTCCCAGGCCTCATCGGTAAATCCGAGTTCCTTGTACTTCGGGAGCATTATTCTTATCTGCGTCGCGAAAACGTTCACCTTTTCGTAATCTTCAATCGTGTGGTAGTACATCCAGCGCGGTGAGAGCACATATTCGCCCGAAACAATCGAGTATTCGGACTTGAACGCGACGGCAATATCAGCTTTGTTCTCTCTTCCGAAATACATAGAATCGAAGTCAAAAAGCCGGTCATCAAGGTCGGCACCCTCGTTTATCTGCCTGTGTATCTCGTTGTCATAATATATCAGAACGGACTCCATTTCCTCGCCGGTCAAACCAAGATCCTTCATATATCGGTAAATGTTCGGCGTATCGTCGATACCGTAGCGTGTCACATTGCCCGCCTGTATGTCCGCGCCCTGTGCGTCCTGATACTGCGTAGCAAGCTCCTCGGCACGGTTGATGTATTCGGGAAATTCCGTACATATCGTTCCGATAAGATCAGTATTTATTGAAGTAAACCTTTTCTGCCAGAGGTCATTGAATTCATCATGCCAACCGTCACCGCCGTATAGTTCAGAGTTTTCATTGGGAGCAAACGGCTCCGGCATAGACGTGTCGGTGATGATCGAAAGAGGATCAACTGCCAAGTCGGGGGTGTATATCGTAACAATAGGCTCGGTGACTGAGGACTCGGCGGGCTTCGGCTCGGTCTGGATGTCCTTTAAATTGTTCCAGAGCACCACTCCGCCCGTTATAGCAACAGCCGCTGCGAGTCCGCCGAGAACACCGTTTCTTATCCTGTACCGCCTGATATCCGCTTCCGACGGTTTCGGTACATCAATTATCTCCATGTGCCGAACCTCGGTTTTCAGGTTCGGGTCTGCGCTCTCATGCCCTACCGCACGCAGAACATTGCTGTCCTTTGTATCTCCAATCGCTTCTATGAGCTTTTCTTCCTTTGTCTTCATATATCTATGCCCTCCTTTTCGAGGTATTCCTTTAGCTTCTCGCGGGTACGCATAAGCGTCACACGCACCTTGCTCTCACTGATACTGAGCCGATTAGCAATATCCGCCACGGGGCTGAAATTCCAGTATCGCATAAGAAACATCACCTTTTTCTCGCGCCCGAGAGTATCGAGGAATCTGTCGATCATCTCCGTGAGTTCTTTGCCCTCGACAGTCTTCACAACGTTATCCGGCGCGGGTATGCAGTCCGAAAGCTCATTATACACATCGGTGTAGTTGTTCTCCGCACGCCGCTTGCGAAGTGCTGCTTTGACACGATCGAGTGCGAGATTGCGAACGATACGGTAAATGAACGCGCTCAGCGGAGACGGCTTAGTCGGCGGTATCGTGTTCCAAAGCCGCAGGTATGTATCATTCGCGCACTCGTCGCTGTCCTCGCGGTTCTGTAGGATATTGTATGCCGTTTTTCTGCACCGCACACCGTATTTCTTGTCTGTCTCGGTTATCGCGTCCTCCGAGCGCTCGACATAAAGCGAGATTATTTTTTCGTCTTCCATTTTGTCCTCCCCCGATCGTCTTTCAGAAGCTTCTATAGATATAAACGACAAAATTACCGTGAATGTTACACTTTTTTGAAAAATTTTTCAAGAATATTATAGCTCATTTCTCGGGAAAAAGCAACAAGCGCACGAGTAGTTAAGCTCATGCGCCTGTTTATTATCACTTTTTCGGTACAAACCGCAGATAATACATCTTTTCCTTGCTGTCAATATCGGTATGGATCTTTCCGTCCTTTACATCAGTCCCGATATTGCCCTCGGTTATATCTACATCGGGGAGTCCGATGACATCAACGCTCTGCGATGATATATTAAGTGTGCTGCCGAGAGTGGTATACATATAGAGACCGTAATCCGCGTGGCCGTCTTCGTCAAGCTCGTTCATGTCGGCATAGCGCCTGTGCTTTACATTGACCGTGACGCTGCCACCGGCGGGGATCGTTACATCGAAGGTCGCATACATAATGCGTTCGCACATGACCGCATCATCGATTTGAGATGCCATGTCGCCGAAGATCAGATACCGCTCGATAGGCGAGTCGGAATACTCGCCGTACTTGCACATATATTTCAGGATCGCGCTATAGATGACATCATCGGTCAGAACGCCGTTTTTGTAGCTTGCATACGCGCCGCGAAGACTTACGTCCGCAGAAAGCTCGGTAATAAACTGTTTTAAAAGATCTTCGTCGATGTTCTTTTCAGTACGCTCAATCTCGTAGTATATATCATCGGTTTTCACTCGGTTCCAGTTGTTGCTTTTATCGTGATAGTATCCCTGAAGCATCAGGTTTTCGATGTCGCCGCCCCGGACTGTGATATAAATATCGGGATTGCTGTCCTCTCCCCTGTTATTAATCTCAAATTCCGCTTCGATCTTATTTCCTGTTCTTCCAAAGGATCGATCGTAACCGATAACATTGGCTTCCGCACCTTCACCAAGCGTAAATGAAACCTTCGCCGTAACAAATGTGTCATTTGCAACGGTGTCGTATGTCGTACCGCAATCGTATATACGATATACTACGACCTTTTCGCCTATCGTTTTCGGAGCTTCGAGAGCTTGCTTCAGATATGACACGTCGCCGAGAAGCGTGAGATAATCTTCATAGCTCCAATACTCTTCAAGATTGGATTTGTCGTCCTTCGCGGGATAAGACGCGCTGCTGAAATATCCGCTGAAATCGCCCGCTATAAGTCCCGTTTTTTCTGTCTTACCGTCAATGGTAACAGTCGGTATATGCGAGCCGATGTAGTTCTCACTTACAAACGGGCTGCCCTCAAGTGCGTTCAGGCTGCACTCAAACGGGTACATAAGCGATATCGTTTTGTCCCCGTCTGTCGTGTTTGTCAGAGTATAGCTGTCGTTGACTTCGATTATCCCAACCTCGTCAACAGTGGACATTCTACCGTATTCGCCCATTTTCCACGCATCGTTAAGATCAGCGTATATTTTGGTATCGGTAAGATCAAACGTGATATTACGCTCGGCGGTTATCCCACTTGTATCGCCTTCCGCAGTAAGCGGCATAACAGGCGGGTCATAGTCCCGCAGCATAAGTATTCCGCCACCTCCGCCCGGGTTGGCATCATCGTCGCCGTCGTCTATTATAACCTGACCGGGGTTTACGTCGTCATCGCCGTCATCGGTAACTACAACAACATTGTCATCTGCACCGCTTTCCTGTGTTGATTGAGTCGTGTCTGCCGTTACAGCAGCATCGGACGACACAGCCGATTCAACGGTATCTGCACTTGTGGTAGTATCTGTGACCGCCGATACAGTTGTTTCGGATGTTACGGCGTTTGCCGATATATTCGTCGTTGTTGTTGTGATATCACTGACGGTGATCTCCGGTGCGGCAGTAACAGTCGCGTTTCCCGCCGCCTCTGTGGCCGCATTTTCAACAGGTATCCCCCTTGTTCCGGAAAGTGTCGTCGCCGCAAAAACAGCCGCCCCGCCCACAAGACAAATGCTCGCCGCGATACCGAGAGGCTTTATGAGCCACATCGGCGACTTTCTGAATTTATAGTCCGCCGCCTGTTCTATTATATCATCACGGATCTCCGTGACCGCGTCATACATTATCATGCCTTTGTCGCTCATATCTCGTCACCCCTTTCCGTAAGGTGTTTTCGCAGGCTTTCACGCAACCGTGACAGCTTCCGCGACATACCCGCTTCGGAAATTCCCGTTTTTTTCGCAAGCGTGGAAGCCGTGTCGCCGTACCAGTAACGGCGCACGAAGATCATCCTGTCCTGTTCCTCCAGCCTGTCAAGCCAGTCGCTGATATGCCTGCTGAGCTCCTTCGCGTCAAACTCCCGCTCAACATTCTTATTGGATGGCAAGCATTCCTCAAGCTCCGACAGCGCTGTCTCGACTCCGTCATACCGCTTTTTCGCGTGCATTTTCCTGTACCGTCCTATCGCTATGCTGCGCGTGATACGCCCGAGAAACAGTCGAAAGCTTTCCGGAAGCCGCGGCGGTATCTGTTCCCAAACCGACATATATGTATCATTCACGCATTCCTGCGCGTCCTCCATTATACGCAGCAAATTAAGCGCTATTGCCGTACAGTAAGCGCCGTATTTGCTGTCTGTTTCCTTTATCGCCGATTCATCCCGCCTGAAATACAGCTCGATTATCCCCGCGTCTTCCATTTTCTCCTCCGTCACTTTTCATCTGCAATTCTTGTATCATTATACACCTCTTGACCGAAAATGTAAATGATATTTCCCGTAATATATCCATTCAGCCTGCTGTTATCGTCATTGATTCGGTGCAGACATTCGATACGGTAAAGGTGTGTGACAGGCTCGAAAACCACTGTTCCACCGTCGTTGACTATATTCTTTATCGGGAACATCAAAGCGAGCGGGAAAAGCAACTCAACAGTCATAAAGATGATAAGACATATAGTGATGAGCTTTTTGGTTTTCATCATCATCACCCCTTCACTTATATATTCGCAAATCAGAGCAGAATCTTTCAATTATTTTGTACTTTTTGAAAAAATTTCCCAAAATGATATTTTCAGAAATCACAAACAGAAGCAGCGAAAACAAACGCACTATATTATTGAAATAGTATGCATTAAGTAATTGAATTTTTACGGATTTGTATTGACATTTTTGAAGATATTGTATATAATATGATAAAGGAGTTGATTCAGATGAAAAAGTACTTCCCAAGACTTATTGATAAAACAATAGAAAACAAGCTCCGTTCTTCCGGTGCCGTGCTTGTGTCAGGCCCTAAGTTCTGCGGCAAGACCACCACTTGCATGAATTTTCAGAAAAGCTTCATCAAGCTCAACACAAGTCAGATAATCGCAGCCGCCGCGATGGATCCCAGATCAACACTGAAAGGCGACTCGCCGAGACTTATAGACGAATGGCAGAAAGTTCCGGATATATGGAACTGTGTCAAGGACGATCTTGACAACGACTATCAGTTCGGCAAATTTATCCTTACCGGAAGCTCAACCCCCGCAGACAAGAACAAGATTCATCACTCGGGCGCAGGCAGGATCACTCCCATAAAAATGAGACCCATGTCGCTGTATGAATCCAACGACTCAAACGGCGCGGTATCTCTGTCTGAGCTCTTTGATGCACCCGATACACCGGTTTTCTATGAAAACAGGGATTTTACTCTGCGAAACACGGCATATCTTATCTGCCGCGGCGGCTGGCCACTGTCGATACAGGACGACAGGGATCTTGGATATGAGATAACAAGGAACTACTACGATAGCCTGTTTGTTTTTGAAGACAGCGAAAACGACCAGTTCCGAGCCAAAAAGCCCGAAGTATTCAAGATGATACTTCGCAGCTATGCGCGGAACATTTCGTCAGAAGCACCGAAATCCACCATTATATCCGATATATGCTCCAATAACAACAGAAGCATGGACGCGAGGACACTGGACGATTATCTGGAAGCTCTCAGAGACCTGTATATAATCGAGGATATTGAGGCATGGAATCCGAATATCCGTTCAAAAACATCAATAAGAACTACTCCGACAAGACATTTTGTTGATACTTCAATAGCGTGCAGGGCTTTGGGAATATCCCCCGATGACCTGATGAATGATATGAATTCTTTCGGGCTATTCTTTGAGGATATGGCAGTCCGCGACCTGTGGATCTATGCATACACATTCGAAGGAGAGATACGCCACTACCGCGACAACGCCGGTCTGGAATGTGACGCGGTCATGCACATGCCGAACGGGAAATGGGCTGCAATTGAAATAAAGCTCGGCGGTGACAAGCTTATCGAAGACGGAGCAAAAACGCTTAATCTGCTGAAAAACAAAATAGTTGAAAAAAGCAGTGAGCGCCCTCCCGAATTTATGATGATACTGACCGCCTGCGGGCAGGCCTACAGAAGACAAGACGGTATCTATGTCGTTCCAGTCAACTGCCTAAAGCCCTGACTTTTCCAAACTACAGCAAACAATGAGATGAAATTCATAGTGCCGCTTAGTGTAACACAAATACGCCCCATACCGCTGTTTTTCAGCAATATGGGGCTTGTGTTTTTATCCTACGCGCATAGCGAACAGTTGATGATCTGTTAGTCCGGATGTGCCGGTATGTCCTATTCTTTCGCCGCTTTCGACTTTATCACCTTCCGCGACACTTACCTCTCCGAGATGACCGTAAAGCCAGTAATGTCCGTTTTCATCATGCAAAAGGATTGTTTGCCCCCAACCCTGATACCAGCCGGCATATTCCACTGTACCGCCGACGATCGCCTTAACATCACAGTCCGCGTAGTCTATGACAAACGCCGCTCCGGTGAAAGTAAACAGACTCTTGTCATACGGCAGGTTATAGTCGAAATCTATACCGCCGCGCTCTTTTACGAGCTCCCATGCTTCTTCGCCCATGAGCGGAGTTTCGAGATATTCGCCGTAAAAGCCGTTGCCATTGCTTATCGCTATTGGAAATTCGGGGAGATCTGCAACAGTCGTGTTTTCTGTAGTTTCCTCGCTCTCGACTACTTCATACGGTCCTCACCGGGTCCGTATATTCCCGCTATCTGTGAGAGGTCGCCCTGTTGTATCTCTTGTTCGACAATCTCACGGTACAAATCAGTGGCAAGCGAGTCGTCGTTGATTGTCCTTTCGGGTGGATCCTTTGAGAAGTCTATGTCCATATCAAGCAGCTTTCCGCTTGCGTCTGTATCGGTATTTCTGCCAAAGATTTCATATTTGTGAACGCCTGTACCTTTAACATCCCATCTAAGGTGCTGTTTATCGGACATATCAAGCGTTTCGGTCATATTCTCCTGCAACTCGCCGTCAATATAGTATGTGAACTCGAATTCGGCTTTCATATTCCTGAACTCAATTGAGATAAAAGATTCGCGCTCAACGTTCGGTGCAACGCCTATCTCCTCGCCGTAAACAAGCACATCGCCGATATATATCCT
This sequence comes from Ruminiclostridium sp., assembly GCA_017941355.1. GTDB lineage: Bacteria > Bacillota > Clostridia > Oscillospirales > Ruminococcaceae > Ruminiclostridium_E. Next base: position 29,579 of record JAGAWN010000171.1, read on the forward strand.
ATCTACATTTTCTGGTACTATCGGTTCATCAAAATTATAGTAATAGCTGAAAACTACATTATTCCGATCGTCATTCTGCGGATATACCGCGTCGAACGGATGTGACGGTTCAAAGCTGCTGCCGTCCTTCATTATGACACGCATAGATCTGGATTTATCCTGAGGATTGTCAATCAATCGTATCGTATCCTCATCGCCGACATTCATATAAACGAGTTCGATAAAATCCGATTCGATATTCACGCGGCAAACATGATCCAAGCTGTATGAAAGCTCCTCCGTCTGTTCGATAACTGTCGCAGTCTCGGAAATATAGCATTCGGGAACATTTTTTATAAGAGTGAAGTCGTACTCTCCCGAAGCCATTACCGCTTTAAATTTTTCGGGTTCTTCCGCAAGATTTAACCTGCTTTCAAGCAGCATCACCGTTATCGAGTCGGTCGGCATCAGCGTTGAGAATGTGGCGGTTATGCTTACCGTATCGGGTCTGTCATTCGGAAATTCCCGCTTATAACCGTCACACACACCGACAATTATATCATTGTCATATTTCAGATCAAGTATAGCCAGCGGTTCATCATCATACCTTTTATTCTGAACGCTCGGGCAGTATTGCAGAAAGCTGTCATCGCTCTCACTCAGTATCGTGGGATCCTTGAACACTACATCATAATGCACGGTTGCGCGCAAACCGTCAAAAGTATAGTCCTGCACAAAAAGTATGCAATTATCATAGTAGTATCTTGCTAAAAAGTCCTGTTGAACATTGATATAATACGGTATCGCCGGGGTATCGGCATCCTCATGATACCCCGCGCCCGCTCCCTGTACGTCGGGACCCTTTAGCCCACCGTGCTCGTTGAGCCAGTTAAGCCCGAAGACAGCACCGGTCAGCACTGCGGCTGTTCCTGCAACACCGGCGAACACGTTTAGCGCCTTATGTGACTTCTTCGGTTCGGTGTATTCAGGAGTAATCTCCGTGAACTTGACTTGCCGTATTTTTTCATGTTTTTTCATTTTTTCAGCCCTTTCCATGATCATCTTTGCTGTTTCACGATTTGTGGAAAAGGTGTATCTGTCAGATACTTCGACTAAAGCTTTATCAAACAATTCTTTATACTCCACTTTCAGTCCTCCTGTGTGTTATTCATAAGCTTTTTCAGCTGCTGCCTACCGCGTTTGAGCCGTGAAGTTACCGCAACTACACTTATGCCGAGCATTTTCGCTATTTCTTCCGTAGAATAGCCTTCATAATAGTACAAGTACATCGTAACACGATTATTTCTTTTTAGCTTTTTCAGCAGTCTGAAGATTTCTGTTTCTCCCTCGGCGCGGTCAATATGTACTTTTTCGCTTGCTGCCTCAAGCGGCATGGATAACCTATGCCACGGAGAGAGAAGAATGTCTTTGCAGCGATTTACTGCGCATCTTATCAGCCAAGCCTTGATGTGTTCCTCACTGTCAAACTCACCTGTGTAGGTGTACAGCCTCAAAAACACATCCTGCACCACATCATCGGCGTCGTATGGGTTTTTAAGATAAAACAGAGCCATTGCAAATACATTTCTTCGGTATTTTTCCAGATATTGCTCCAGTTCATTTTGTGTCAATCGTGTTACACCACCTTTTCCTCGAAAGGACCTTTCGCATACTATACGATTCAGACCGCCAAAAAATGGCGAAAAACTCTTTAATTTTTAATTTTCGTCGTTATGAACAATATTATATCTCATTTTCGCTGCAAAAGCAACAAACGCACGGGTCTGAACCCATGCGCTTGTAACTCACTCTATATCCTCTAACCCGAGCCACCTCAACAGATAGTCGTAATCATCGTCCTGCAGCTCATAAACGTTGCCTTTATCATTCACGCCGATGACATTATAATTCTGCGTCTGTGAGTAGTGCTTGATTATCTGCGACGCAGACCGGAGGCTGATGTACTTCATATCAAGTATCTCCTGTCCTTCCCCGGGAGCATAATTATACGCCGCAAAAGCACAGCACCAGTCGTCCTTTTCATCACCGATCTTTTTCGCGTACACTATCAGATTTCCCGATGTATCGAGGTTCAGGTATTCTCCGTACATATAATCCGCGATCTCGTCATCGGTCAGGGCGTATTCCGAGGTATCGAAGTCGAAATACCACGGATAGCTCATTTCTTCAGATATGTAGCAGCCGTCCGCCGTGTACAGCAAAACTCCCTCGCATATGCCCCATTTGTTACTGTCATAGTCCGACTGGAACGGCACAATGTATTCATCGGGGATGCCAAGCGGTACCACTGCCTGCGGTACGAAGTCCGTTGTATCTCCGTTATACGGCTCGAATTTGAAATCGGTGACACTTATCTCACCGGTGTCTTTTTTGTATCCGATATTCTCCCACGTATTTCCGCCGTCACAGTAAATAACATACGCGGTCATGGTACTGTGGTCGAGACCGAAGGTGTTCCGCTCAATACCCATTGAGTACACCGGGAACAGCGAACCTTCCGCTGCGCTGTTCTTCCCGTAGTGTATAAGCACATCCGAGTGTTCGAGCGCCTCGGCTATCTTCGGGCAAGGAGAGAGATCAAAGTCCAGCCACTTACCGCCGGTATCAACTCCCCACAGCGAGCCATCCGCGAGCTCGACTGTGATATATGTCGTACAGTTGTTCGCCTGACGTTCTCCGGGCTTGTAATATGTCTTAAACTCCTTTCCCTTGCCGTCGAGCGGACACACGAACTGCATTTCGTCTGATGGCGGTACTGACATTGAGCTAAGAATGTATGTCTGCACACAATCTTTATAAAGGCTGTCCTTAAATATGAACGACACCCGCATTTCGTCATAGTTGATAAGCGCGGTGGAGCAGCGCGTCGGGAGCTTAAACAACTTTTCCTGCATATCGCGGCAGTTGCTGTAGTCTATTCTTTCGTCGGCACTTTCGTAGTAATCCCACGCAAGGTTGGCAGTCTGACGGTATTCTGTTTTCTGCGCAATATTCTCAGCGGCTTCCTCATAAAACATCAATCCCACGAGCAGGAACGGCATTACCGCACACAGTACAAACAACGGGATAAACAGTGGTTTCAGTCTTGTAAAGCATATCGTGCTGTCGGACAGCTTATGGAAGTCATCTTTTCTGCTTCTTCGCTTTACTATAAGCACGACCACGCTTATTATCATCGGGATCGCAGGAAGTGCAAATGAAATAAGCATCAGAAAAAGACCGGCTATTGCCAAACCAGCGAACATTCCGCCGGGACTGTAAGTAGCTACAGAATAAACAGTAGGTATCATCAGCAAAACAGGTACTATCGCAAGTGCTATGGGCAGTGCTCCCGGACGGTCACGCCTTATCTCTATAGCCGTGCCGATAAATCCGCAAGAGCACCACAGGGAATAGCTTATAAGCCACGGCAAAGGAGACATAATCAGCGCTACCCCGCCTCCGAGACCCGAAATTGCTTTATCCATGTAATAGAAAAACGCGACTGTAAGTATAGCTGTAACTGTTACGCTCGCTATAAACCACGGTTTCAGCTTTTTGTTCATATTTATCTCTCCCATTCTTTCTCGCTTCCGAGCAAAGTTCTTCCGTAATAGAGCTTGACCTTGACTCCTCTCTCCTGAAGGTCGGCGGTGGCTTCGTTCAGCATAAGCGCCGTTTCCTTTGTGTCTATATCATCTATTTTAAGCTCTCTGAGCTTAGTGAAATCAGCGAAAAATTCTTTATCTATCGTTTCTTCGAATTTCAGACTGCTTCCCCAGCTTCCCCCGAGAACAACGATCTCAAAATCCTTGCAGAAGCTCAGGACGTCCTTGTTTGTCAAACCGTCTTTTTCGAGATCGTACCAATCTGTTCCAACGACTATACGGTCGCTCAGGGTCCATAACCGTACCACCCAATTCGCGTGATTTTCTATGTATATATGCACATTGTCAATCTCGTTCCACAGGTCTGAATTCCTGACATATTCGTTTATCCGGTCTCGCAGCTCGGGAGCATGTGCAAGCACATCGGAAAGATTGCTGTGCGTGCCGAACCCAAAGCTCAGCAGACGTTCACCGTTTTCCTCGCGTATGTGGCTAAGCTCGAAGGTATAATTGTAAACATCGATAAGGCTGTCCGGGTCGATGCTCACATAGTCCGTGATGATATGCTTTACCGCGATAATATCCCGGTTTTTTATCTCGTGGAAGATAAAGCAGAAAAGAAACATGAGAAGCAAAGCTCCCATACATATAAGGAATCTTCTACGCTGTGCTTTTTTCTTTGCAGCTACAGCCTCATCCGCAATAACAGGCAGCTCTCCGCGCTTGTACTTTCCGATTTCACATGATACATGACATATCCCGACCACAGTAAATGACAGAAACAGCAGACACGGTATCAGCAGAATACCGAAGATCATCGGGTCGAAGACGTATTGCGATGTCTCGTACCGATAGAGTCTCATAGAGCCGAAAATGCTGAAACCGATTATCAGCATCGCATTGACACACAATACTATGCGCAAGAAACGCAGCCAAAACAATTTTTTGTTCATGCGCTCACCCCGTTACACTTTATTCATTGACTATGTTATTCTTCAATGTACAACTATCAAAATCCACGCCGAAAACCACGACTGCGACACCCTGCATATTCGGCTCACCGTCAAAAACTATCAGCGTTTCGTCAAAATTCGCAGGATCCTGATAATCCTTATACGACGGATCGCCGGGGGCATAATAGAAATCATACGGTATAGCGTCTTCGGTGCATATGCTGATACGGGTTACCTCTGAGTTTATAAGTTTCGACACATCAAACGCTGTCATCTGAAAAATGCTGCCCGAGGCGTGATCCTTGGCATACTGCGTGAAGTCGAACTTACTCACCCGATCATAGAACTCATCACCGCAGACAAACACGGTAAATTCGATATACTGACCGCGCTCTGACTTTGACGGGAAATATTCATCGTGAACAAACTCCGTCAGCGTTCTGCACAGCGCAGCAAATTTCTCCACATCGCACTTCCGTATGAATATCAGTACGCCGCTGCTGCTTTCGGGATTGTAGCGAGCTATGTATTCCTCATCATAAGTGTCTGCTACTACCTCAAGACAGCGGTCACAGGCATCACGGACAGCAAGTGCGGCATCATATTTACTGTAACCCATATCAAATGGTTCCAGCCTTCCGCCAAGCCCCTTCGGTGAGAAATCCTGACTGAAAATTATCTGTTTTTCGGTGTCGAACAGAATATAATCGGCGTGTGCGCCGCCGCTGAACGCGGGATTTTTTCCACGCTCTATATTAAGTATCTCGGCATTCGGGTAATGCTCCTTTATGTATTGCACCGGGTATTCCTCATTGTGCTTTTCCACGAGCATAATGTCAAGGTAAATGCCGCCCGCAATCAGAATTACTGAGCCGACAAGGACTGCTATTATTTTAATTGCTATCTTCATTCCACTCATTCCATTTTTGATGTGCATATTCCGTTGCCTGATTTTCAAGTTTCTGCTGTTCGCCGTCGTGGCACATATCAAAGCCGAAAATATTATGCCCGAGGGACAGCTCAGTCGGTTCGAAACGTGCGACCCACATCGTCCCGTCCCGCATTATCAGCGCGACCCCGTTAGTGCTGCCCGATCTTTTGTAATCACCATAGGTGTACAGGAGTTGCCCGGGCGCGTTCAGCTCAGTATAGGTCTGATAATAATATCCGTCGCCGATGTCGGGGGCCTCAAAGCTCTCTTCATAAAAGTTTCTGAAATTTCTTGTCTTGAACTCGGTCTTTTCGAGTTTGCAGGTTAGGTATGTATCTTTCCAGCTCCAGTCATACACAACAAATGCGACTTCGTGTTCATCATAGTCTATGAACGCGCTTGAAGTATTTACCGAGCTGTAGTATATCCCCTCGGGATAATATTTCTCTCCGTCAAGGGGATTGGTATAAACGAGAGTTTCATCTGCGCGTTTCACAAAAGCGTCGATCTCGGAGCCGGTCTGCCTGTCGCTGATGTATTTGCCGAGTTTTCCCACACCCTGACAAGCAAATATTACGCCAAACACCAATCCGATAATACCGCCGATAATGCCAATGGTGATAAGCGGCGGGAGAATGTACTTTTTAAAGAAGCTGCCCTCGCGCTTTGCAAAAGGCACAAACAGTATCAGAACAAACACAGCCAGCAGGATATACCAGTAATATCCCACCAATAGCATGACAATCAATCCAAGCCAGGATAACCCCGGTATATAAGTTATGTTTACTAAATGTGCCAGTCCGTACAGCAAAAGCGGCAGTGAAGCTTTTACCGCATATTCGATGATTATGTGTTTTTTTATCTTTTTATCCATATCCTCTCCCGCCTTTCTACTCTATCATAACGCTTTCTGAATAACCGAGGTACGGTTTATCCTCATAGGTGAAAATGCACTGAAGCATAAAGTACACAGGTCTTTCTTCCGTCCCCTCAAGGCTCCACCCGCACTTATCCGTATCGGGTCCGTATGTTTTCAGTTCTGAGAAATTGCTTCCGTCCTCGGAATAAAGTATAGCGTAGGCTTTTATTTCTGCTTGTTCAAGGATGCTGCCCTCGTTTATCGACCATGTACAGAGAAGTTGGTCGTCGCGCTGCTCTATGTTGAATGACAGCTCCTTCGATATATCCACCTCTGTCGGTTTCTCTCCGGTCGCATCGAAAAATTCAGAGAAATCGTTGGAATTAGCCGGAGTTGTGTCCGTTTCAGTGTCAGCAGTGGTCGTGTCTATTGTTGTTGTCACAGAAATTGGAGGCTCCAGCGAAATAACCGTTTCTGCAGTACCCTGCGATGCAGCTCCCGGGAAATCCTCGCCCTGCGTTGTAGCGGAAGGCTGACCGCCGCCCGACACAGCTATCTTATCCCAGTTTGCCCACAGCAGAGCGCCGGCAATTATTACAACGGCTGCCGCAGCGGTATATTTGACAGCCTGCAATATCCGATACCGTCTGAGTTCCTGCTTTGTCGCTTCGACAGGAGCTATCTCATTTATAACGCGTATTTCCGTTGTCCCGAGTCCGAGATCAAAAGCATGCGGCATGGCAGAAGCCACGAACTTATCGTCTATCTTGCCAAAAAGGTCTAAAAACCTGTCTTCTCGCGTCATATATCGATACCCTCCTTTTCGAGATATTCCCGCAGCTTCTCACGGGTGCGGCTCACAGTCATTTTTACTTTGCCCTCCGAAACGCCGAGATCGGACGCTATATCAGCATAGCTGCTGAAATACCAGTAACGGCGCACAAACATTGTTCGCTTGTCCCGTGGGAGCGACGAAAGAAAACTCTCTATAGCTTTCAGCGCAATTTGTTCATCGTAAGCTTTTTCAACGCTCCCAGCCGCCGGCAGACACTCGCTTACCTCGTCATAGCGAACAGCCTCATACTCGTCCCTGCGCTTCAACATACCTCTTGCCCTCCGCATATTGAGTGCAATATTCCGGCAGATACGCACAACAAAAGCCCCGAGCTTCGGCGGGTGCTGGGGTGGGATAACGTTCCACACCTTGACATATGTATCATTTACGCACTCCTCACTATCCTCACGGCTGCCGGTGATGTTGTGGGACATAGTGCGGCAGTACGCACCGTATTTTTTGTCCGTTTCGGTTATTGCATCCTCCGAACGGGCAAAATACAGCTCTATTATTTTTTCGTCTGTCATATTGTTCTCCCGGAGCAATACTTTCCTTTCTACCTTATATACAACAAAAATACGCGGAAAGTAACACTTATTCCGAAAAAATTTTTCGTATCACCACGAGTTTCATCGTCTTACAAACAATCGTTCTCACGAAACCTGTTTAAGGTCTGCGTGAGAACGAATATATATTAACGACCTTTTTTAAAGCGGTCTATCAGACTTTTGGCAACAAAATGAAAATCCGCTAAATGTTCACCGGCACCTGTATTTCCGTTCTTTTCAGCCTGTTTGAACCACATTTTAGCCGTCTTCATATCCCTCGGGACACCGTATCCGTACTCATACATACAACCGAGATAATACTGTCCGGTCGCATTGCCCCTGTCTGCTGATTTTCTTATCAGTTCGCAAGCCTTTTCAATATTCTGCTCGACACCATCTCCGAAAAGGTAAAGCCCTCCGAGATTACCTTGTGCGTTCGCATCTCCAAGTTCGGCTGCTTTGGCATACCACCGAGCGGCTTCTGAAAGGTCACGCTCCACATAGATACCGATACCATACATATATCCAAGCTTTTCCATAGCGCCTGAGTGTCCTTTTTCAGCCGCTTTTTTAAACAGTTCCAGCGCCTTAGCATCATCACGTTTCACATAAAGCCCGTCAAAGTACATTGACGCGAGATGAAACATTGCAGTTTCGTTACCCTTATCGGCAGCCTGACGGAAGTATTCAAACGCTTTTCCCGGATCCTTTTTTACTCCTTTTCCGTCACGGTACAGCAATCCGAGGTTTGATACCGAAGCGGGATAGCCTTGTCCGGCTGCAAGTGAATACAGTTCAAACGCCTTTCCATAGTCCTTTTCGACACCGTGACCGCATAAATACAAATTACCCAGTCCGTTCTGACCCGCCGGGTCTCCCTGTGCAGCAGACTTTTCATACCATATTCTCGCATTATCGTAGTCTCGCTCAACTCCCTTGCTCATTCGGTAAGCATCGCCCACCTTTGCCTGTGCAGCCGGGTATCCAAGCTCCGCAGCCTTCATATACCATTCAAAGGAGTTTTCAAGTGACTTCTCAAATATCTTTCCGGTGGCGTACATCTCACCCAGCCGTTCGTACATTTTCGAACAACCGCCGTTTGCGGCCTTTATGTACAGTTCTCCTGCTTTAACGGTATCTTTCGGGACCCCATGTCCATCTTGATATGCGCACGCTAAATTGGCATAGGAATAGGCTTTCGTTTCTTCCGAGATCTCCGGGTCATTTATGATACTATTGAAGATCTCAACTGCCTTTTCATAGCTTTTTTCAACACCGATACCTTCATAGTACAGCAGCCCTAAGTTGCCTAAAGCGGACTCATCTCCGTATTCAGCCGCTTTTGAATACAGTCTGAATGCCCGTGCATAGTCTCTGAACTCTTCGTCACCGCTGTAGGATATCTCGGCAAACTGAGTCAACATGTTCGTACTGCCGTATTTCGCAGCCTTAACAAGCAGTTCCTCCGCTTTATCAAGATCGCGTTCAACGACATCTCCCTTGTAATAAAACCGTGCGGCATTATCCATACCCTGCCAGATACCGTGCTCCGCAGCTTCAAGATACAGTTCAAGGGCTTTCTTCCGGTTTTTCTCTACGCCATCGCCGGTATCATACAATATAGCAAGGTTATTGCAGGCTTTATATTCGCCCGCGGCTATACACTCGCGGTATATCTGTCCGGCTTTACCGGTATCCTTCGGGACTCCGTACCCGTAATGATACATAACCCCGATATGGTTGCGGGCGCTGATGTTTCCTTGTGCTTCGGAAGCCTTATACCATTTTAAAGCTTCTTCATAATTTTGATCTATACCGTTGCCAAGCCGGTACATATCACCGAGCTTGTCCTGAGCTTCGGCATCACCGGCCTCGGCTTTCCGCCTTATTTCATCTATATTGTGACTCATACTGTACTCTCCTGTCATATTTGGCTTTACGGTTGTCATTATCATTGCAGAAAATCTCTCTTCCTACAATATATAACGAATAAAACGGTAAAATGTGACGCTGGTTTTGCAAAAAACACACAGTTTGTTTAAAAACGACAAATCGTGAGCTGTGCAACAAAGCAACCTGCACAAAAATCCGCCGTTTAACAATATGATTATATCATTTTCATACTCATAATGCAATACTGTCAGATAAAAACACCTATCAACAATAAAATGCCGCTTTCCGGGATATCTTACATAACAACAAGCGCACGAGCCGAAGCCCGTGCGCTTGTCGTTTTAAATACTGTAGGGGATTGTTTTATCAGTCGTCGGCAAAAGTGATCTCGCCGATCCTCACATCAATACAGTCCTTGTTCGGCAGAGAATCAATGTATGTAGAAATGCGGTCATACTGCTCCTGTGAAATTTCAAGTACAAGACGGTTATTTTCGGTAGATGTAGCGGGACCGTTGAACCACAAGCTTAAGTTTCCCGACTCTTTGTCACGCTTTATAAAATCATTTATTCCCGCACGGACCTTTTCAAGCTCTGCTATGGAGTATTTCGCCGTCTTATAGATTATCCCTCCGATACCGGGATAACGCTCATTTATCATTTTTTCCGCCTGCCCGTTGACCGACCATACAACAAGCATCCCGTCGGGCATTCCGGCGCCGCCGTATATATCATCATACTTTCCGTTTGTTATACGGAAATAGACATCATATATACTGCTTTGCTTTTCATTGGTGCTGCACGGAGCATTTTTATCCCATTTTCCGTCCGCACCGAAATTGTACCCGATACCGTCAATGCTTTGAGCACCAGTCACCCGTCCTCTGTCAGCGGTAATGTAATACCAGTCGCTTTCGATATGCGTCCAACCTGTCGCCATATATCCGTTTTCGTCAAAATAAAACCATTTTCCGCTTTTGAATTTTAACCATTTGTTTTTGCACAAAAAATCCCTATTTGCATAGTGTTGGTTTTTAGTGTATAATCTGTGTATACCAACACAGAGGAGAAACTATATGAAACACCAGTCAGATAGGTATAAGTCACGACAAGTAACACCGTGGGATATGAATCCTGAGCTAAC
>JAGAWN010000172.1 GCA_017941355.1 Ruminiclostridium sp.
CCTGGGACTTATCGGCGGAATGTCGTCGGGTATCGGTTCTCTTTTGAAAGGAATTGCGAAGTTCACCGGACAGTCGCAGGGCATACTCGGATATGTCGGAATGGGTCTGGGAATGCTCGGCGGTGCCATAAAGACTTTCAATTCGCTGCGTGAAGCCAAGAAAGCTGTCACAAAGCCTAAGGACGGACTCAAAAATAATAAGCACAGTGTAGTTGACGAATATCTTATCGGTAAGATACGCAAGATCAAGGAACAGGCAGCCGCAATGCTGCTTGACCGTGCCGAGTCGCGTGATCTCGGCAGTCAGGGCAAAACGCTCAGCGACGATGAAGCAAAGAGGATCGCGCTGCTGCGGCTCGGGGTAGATGTTGACGAACATTCGGATAATCTGACCGATGCGAACTACAATGAAGCGTTTAAGAAGATCACCGAGAAGCGCGCAAAGAATATTCTGAAAGCAAGAGACGCGGACAAGACCGAAATGCTGAACAAACTCGGACTCGATCCCGACGCTACGCTCGAAGATGTTACGTCTGCGCTGAGCGGTGCGTAAACCGTAATAGAACAGTAAATGACCGGAGAATGATAATTCTCCGGTTTTGTTGTCCCGCCGTGTTTTCAGCGGCAGGAGCCGGATCGGCTGAGGCAGATTATTCTAAAAATGCTATTGACAAAAGATACAAGATGTGCTATAATGTGTTTTACAATAACACAAGATGTTGATAAAGGAAGGGTAAAATGAAGATAATCAAAAGAGACGGTTCGGAAGAGACCTTCGACGCGTCAAAGATCACTGCCGCCGTATCAAAAGCCAATGAACAGGCGGATCCCGGAGTAAGAATGACAAAGCTCCAGATCGAGAGAATCACCGAAAGCGTAGTCATTGCGTGTGAGGAACTCGGACGCTCGCCGGGAGTCGAGGAAGTCCAGGATATGGTGGAGCATCAGATCATGGCTCACGGCGCTTTTGAAGTCGCAAAGCTGTATATAACCTACCGCTATACCCGTCAGCTCGTCCGTCAGTCCAATACCACCGACGACAAGATACTCTCGCTCATTGAGTGCAGCAACGAGGAAGCAAAGCAGGAGAATTCCAACAAGAACCCCATAGTCAACTCCACACAGCGCGACTATATGGCAGGCGAAGTCTCCCGCGATATCACCAACCGCATACTTCTCCCGAAGGACATCGTTGACGCGCATAATGAGGGCATTATCCACTTCCACGATTCCGACTATTACGCACAGCATATGCACAACTGCGATCTCGTGAACCTTGAGGATATGCTGCAGAACGGCACGGTCATCACAGGAACGCTTATCGAGCGTCCCCACAGCTTCTCAACAGCCTGCAACATCGCAACTCAGATCATAGCGCAGGTGGCTTCCAACCAGTACGGCGGGCAGTCGATATCGCTGACGCACCTCGCTCCGTTCGTGCAGGTCAGCCGCGAAAAGCTCTACAACGATGTGCTTGAGGAGGCAAAGTCCGTCGGTATCGAACTTACCGGGGAGACAGCACGGAAAATGGCTGAGAACAGACTTCTCGAAGAGATACGCCGCGGCGTGCAGACCATTCAGTACCAGGTGGTAACTCTGCTGACCACAAACGGACAGGCTCCGTTCGTTACGGTGTTCATGTACCTTAACGAAGCCAAGAACGAGCAGGAAAAGAAAGACCTCGCTCTCATCATCAAGGAAGTGCTGCTTCAGCGCTATGAGGGTGTGAAGAATGAGCAGGGCGTGTGGGTGACTCCCGCATTTCCGAAGCTGATATATGTTCTCGAAGAGGACAACATCACCGAGGGCAGCGAGTATTACTACCTCACCGAGCTTGCCGCGAAATGCACCGCAAAGCGCATGGTGCCGGATTATATAAGCGAGAAGAAGATGCGGGAGTTGAAAGGCGACGTTTATACCTGCATGGGCTGCCGTTCGTTCCTTACGCCCGACCGCTTCACGGACGCGGGTATCGGCAATATCGCCCGCGCGAAGAATTACGAACCGGGCAAACACAAATACTACGGACGTTTCAATCAGGGCGTTGTAACGCTCAATCTCCCGGATATCGCGCTTTCCTCCGGCGGCAGCATGGAGAAGTTCTGGCGCATTTTTGACGAGAGACTCGATCTCTGCTACCGCGCGCTCATGTGCAGACACAAGCGACTGCTCGGAACACTCTCCGACGTTGCGCCGATACTTTGGCAGTACGGAGCTATCGCGCGTCTCGACAAGGGCGAGCCGATAGATGAACTGCTGTATCACGGCTATTCGACCATTTCCCTCGGATTTGCGGGACTGTACGAATGTGTGAAGTACATGACCGGCAAGTCCCACACCGACCCGGAGGCAAAGCCGTTCGCGCTCCGGATAATGCAGTACATGAACGATGCCTGCAAGAAATGGAAAGCCGCTACCGACATCGACTTCTCGCTGTACGGGACACCTCTGGAATCCACGACATACAAGTTTGCGAAGTGCCTGCAAAAGCGTTTCGGCATAATCGAGGGCGTTACCGACAAGGGCTACATCACCAACAGCTACCATGTTCATGTGACCGAGAAGATAGACGCGTTCACGAAGCTGAAATTCGAGTCGGAATTCCAGGCACTCTCTCCCGGCGGCGCTATCAGCTATGTGGAAGTTCCGGATATGCAGAACAACATCGAAGCCGTATTGCAGGTGATGAAGTTCATTTACGACAACATCATCTACGCGGAGCTTAACACCAAGAGCGACTACTGCCAGAAGTGCGGCTGGGACGGCGAGATAAGCATCGAGGAAGAGGACGGGAAGCTTATCTGGAAATGCCCGAAATGCGGCAACACCGACCAGAGCACAATGAATGTGGCGCGCCGTACCTGCGGCTACATCGGCACACAATACTGGAATCAGGGACGCACTCAGGAGATACGCGAGCGCGTACTGCACCTTTGA
>JAGAWN010000173.1 GCA_017941355.1 Ruminiclostridium sp.
AACCCGTTTCTGTATTTCTTTCCGCCCATCAAAGAGCGATCAACACCCATAATCTCTTTTTCTGTGAGATTAAAACGATTGATCCATTGCAACGAAAGGCGGCTATATTCACCATAAGCAACAGTTGTGCGGCTGTCGCCATAAGGCGGCGATGTTATGATAAGATCGTAAGTGTCATTAGGCAAATTTATGAGTGTACAAGCATCATTTTTATAAATAGAAACATTTGGATGCACGTCTGATTTTTCAAGCTCTGTACAGAAGTCCTGCATCTTCTCAATATTCCTGTATAATATTTTTTGGAACTCTGCAAAAACATCCGGATTAAAGGTCTGTACTTTTGCTGCAGGCATACGAAACATTTTAAATTCACCGTTTCGACGATTTGAAACCAAGCGAATACTTTCGCTAAAAGCGACAAACATGAAATCGCGAACATCTTCGTTTTCAATATGCTCTATTTCAGATTTAATAATCGAGAGTTCGAGAATAACACGAGGACGAAACCAGTAGCCAAGATTCTTAAAATCTGGAATGTATATATCTATATCTCTTTCAGCACAAAATCGTTTTAAATGTTTAGGAGCTTCATCGCCCCACCCTTTCTTATCAGCAATATCCAAGCCACATACGTTAGATATATAAGAATCCACCTCGTTCAAGACATCTGATATTTCGTTTCTTCGTAATGTAATTCTTCCAAATAAGGCATCCGACTCTTTAGTCATAATACCATGCTGAATGGGGGTTGTCTTAACTTTAGACAAAAGTAATGCAAGGGGATTTATATCATTTCCCGCAATAGTATCAACACCGCTCAACATACCTTCAACAAGCACAGTTCCGGACCCGGAAAACGGATCGAGCAGCGCATGAACGGGCCTGATTTCTTTAACCAATCGTATAATGTTACGACTGATCGGACAAACCATCATCGCCGGATAGTTATGCAGCCCATGTGTATATTCTTTTGTGTCATCTTCTTTGAAGTCCCAATAATCGACAGGTAAGGATTTGAGCTTTTCTATTAGTAAGGCATCATCCAGTGTAATTATAGATGCTTGCGCCTGACCGTCATTATTGTTTCCCCTTTTCTTATTATCAGCTTCGTGTGTTTTTACTTCAACGGTACAAATAGTATCGTTGTGCCAACCTCCGTGAGGAACCAGCAGAATGCGTTCAATCTCAAATCCGTACTTATACCCGATTCCGCCACTATTCCAGCCAAAAGTGATAACCTTGCCGCCGATCTTTACTATTCGAGATATTTCTCGCTTGTGATTTCCCCAAAATGAAGCTTTGGTAGTATTCCATGTTACATTATAACCAACATCATTATAGCACTCACTAACCTGCCGCGGGGAATAAGGCGGATCATACAAAACCCCATCGACAGATTCATCATCAAACATTTTTAGAAAATCAAGTGCATCCATATGATAATCCGTATCAAATGCCGGATTTAAATCGTTTGTTACACTTGCAAGCCTATTGGTATTAGCAAACGGGTCTATCCAATACTTTTCTTGACTAACTTCTTCGTTAAGCAACGCTTTAATAGGAGCAATCTCAAACGTATTCTTGTTAGGCATAGACCAAATCCGCTCCATTTTTATAGCAGAAGTGTCATTAGTTTTCCGATTCATAAGATTCAACCTCATCTGTTTCAGGTTTCAATACAAGAACTTTGTTTTTACTGTCAAGAAAAATAGAAAGCTTAGTTTTGCCTTTATCTATAGACATATTTGTTAAGATGCTTTTCGGCAATCGGATGCGCATATCTTGCTGAAGCGTGTATGTATCAAGATATATAAGATCATTATCCATTTTTAGAACCTCCAATATCGGCATAAAACAAGTATACCACAAAACCGTCCTAAAATCAACCCAATTTTAGGGCAAAATCAGTTTTTTGTTGCATTTTTATCTTTTCAGATCTTTTGAAAAGGGCATTTGGTACAATTTGTTTATTACCGCGGGATAGAAACCGATCTATACAAATTCTTCAATGATCAGTTCTGTTGAATATAGCCACATCCCGACAAAGATTTTGTTCATAAGGTAGATTTTCCGATTTCTTGATAGACATATCCCTACGCTATGTGGTATTGTGGGTGGTACAGGGAAACCAACCACTACCACAGAAACGGAGGGATCATTATGAGGAAGAATAAAAGATACGGACTGGCAATAAGCGCAGCAGCGGCTTGTATCGCAGTGCTGTGTGTGGCGGGAGCCTGCAACGGATCAGCGAAAGAAGAAAAAGCAGTGCATCGCGTGATCGTGACTACAGCCACGACCACAGCGACTTCGCAGCCGACCGAGAGCAGCACAACCACTGCCCCGCTGACAACAACAGCACCAGAGACCACGACGGCGGAAACCACCACGGAGCCTCAGATCACGACAACCGTGACCTGTGCGACCACGGAAACTACCACAACAACAGAACAGACCACAACCGCGGATACAACTTTTCCACCGACCACAACGACGGCTCCTGTAACCACAACTGCTCCGGCACCTGCTGAGCCACACAATGGGCAGACAAGCGGCGACTACATTTACTGTATAGGATTCGGCTGGATATTCAACGAGGGTGGCGGCGGTGAAGGCTCGGTCAACTACGAGATGTACTGCAACGGAAATAAGATCGGATATTTCGGATGACGGGATCACCCCGTCATTTTTTATGTTCGCAGATAGGAGAGATACGATGAAAAGCATACTCGAACAGTTCTACTACGGCAACATCACACCATGCGAGACTCCGATCACAGACAACAGGTTCAAGAAGATCACATCTGATCTTGACAATATCGAAAAGGAAATGCTTGAGAAGTGTCCGGAGCTTAAGCAGCTACTCGACCAATACCGCGATAAGAACGGCAGACTTGCCGGAACGGAGATCGAAACCGCGTTCAGCAAAGGCTTTCGACTCGGAGCACTGTTCATGATAGATGTGTTCAAGGATATGTAGCAGACGGAGTAACGAATCGGTGCTGTTGACAAACTCCTAATTTTCGCTCGACAAAAATCGCTGAATATGC
This sequence comes from Ruminiclostridium sp., assembly GCA_017941355.1. Lineage (GTDB taxonomy): Bacteria > Bacillota > Clostridia > Oscillospirales > Ruminococcaceae > Ruminiclostridium_E. Next base: position 3,051 of record JAGAWN010000173.1, read on the forward strand.
TATAATAGTAGTAGAAAGCGAGGGACGCCGAATGCTGAAAAAAGATAGTGAAAAGCAGATGAAACTATTCTCGGGAACACTTGAAGAACTAATGCCGAAAGAGCATTTTCTTCGTGATCTGGACAGGTTTGTGGACTTTGATTTCGTTTATGAAAAAGTTGAAAAGCTTTATTCCAAAACAGGTCGTCCGTCAATAGATCCCGTAGTTCTAATAAAAATGTTGCTGATCGGATATCTTTACGGCATTGATTCCGAACGCAAACTTGAACAGGAGATCCAGGTAAATATTGCATATCGCTGGTTTCTTGGCATCGAGCTTGACGAGCGTGTTCCTGACCACTCTACAATATCGCAGCTTCGTCGCAGGAAATTTGCGGGAACAACATTATTCAGAGATATATTTGAAGAAGTCGTTCGCAAGTGTATCGATGCCGGATTAGTCAGCGGAAAGCTGCTGCTTACCGATTCTACACATATTCGTGCAAATGCAAGAAATGATTTGCGTGAGGTTATCGAGGTTCCTGATACCCCTACAGAATATATGAAGAAGCTTGATAAGGAAGCGTATGAATCTGGATTGCTCAAGGATCTACCGACATACGATGAAACGAAAACCAAAGAGGTCACAAAGAGTACAACCGATCCGGAGTGCGGACTGCTAAAACGTCCCGGGAAGCCGACAGGCTTTCATTATCTTGACCATCAGACTTGCGATTCCGATCACGGAATAATTACCGATGTTTTTGTAACTCCGGGTAATGTATATGACTGTACTCCGCATGCAGAAAGGATAAATTATCAAATCGATAAATTTGATTTCAAAACCGAAGCTGTATGCGCTGACGGCGGATATGACAGTTCTGAAATTTACGATGAAATGTATAAAAGAGATGTTAAGACATTTATTCCGCATAAGATAAAAAGCTCTCCGAATGCAAATTTCGATGAAGATTTCAGCACAGATAAATTTGAATATGATAAAGAAAAGAATGTGTATATTTGCCCCGCAGGAAAAGAATTGAGGTATACAACTTTCAATAAGCAGTCAAGAATGAAAAAATATACTGCTAAGCGTTCGGATTGTCTCAATTGTCCTTACAAAGAAAAATGTATTGGTAAGTCGAAAAATTCGAGGAGTATAGAACGCATACTACACGAGGAAGCCCGACAGGAACAGATCAAAAACATCGGCACTGATGAATACAACTCCGCAATGCGTTTGCGGAAGATTTTGTGTGAGGGGAATTTCTCACATCAGAAAGAACGGCATAACCTTCGCAGAACAAGAAAAAGAGGCATTGAAAAAGTTACCGAGCAATGCCTTTTATCAGCGTGCGCTTTGAATCTAAAGCGACTGGTCAAATGCCTTAAAGGAAGGCTGCATCAAAATATATATTGTCTGTTTATCTCCGTTCGGACTGGTTTCGGGCGGATTTTGGTTTAATTAGATGGATTTGTCAACAGCACCGAAACGTTACCCCATAAGAGGGTGTCCAAACCGTGGACTCCCCGCTATGGGGTCGCGTTTCACGACCCCATAAGCATATTTGCAAAGGATGTCACGCGGCGTTACACCCTTCGGTGCAGACCGAACGAAAAACGCGCTCTAAGCCACTTTTGATATATGGGTAGGGTAATATCATTACCCGCCTATTTTGAAAGGCGCAGAACGCGAAAAAACCTCGATTTTCGACCCGGATTTGCCTGTTTCGGAGGTGTCTTGCAACCGCCATTTTTCTCCCAATTTTTGATTCTTAAAATTGTCGTCCACCTCTTGACTTTGGAACTTAAAAGTGCTATTATATAAAAGTGAGATAGCCAACCACAGCTTGAAAGGAGCGCAGACTATGACAACAACAGCATTACCACAGACAATGACCGAGAACGGCATAACCTACCGTTTGGACGAAGCGACACAGACATATCTGCCGGATTGGGAGCTGCCGGAGCAGAAGCCAATCGGCAAGTATTGGCTTCTCCGGCTCGACTACTTGAAGAAGCACCGCAAGGCGACCTATCAGGCAATGCTCCTGCGCGGTACTCTTAACGCTCACTTGTCGGATACGGACAAGACTGCACACGAACGCTTGAATGTGATGTTACCGAGACTGGCGAAGTCGGCAGGCGTGACAGAGAAACTGAAAGCCGAGAACCCGATGAAGTGGGTCGGTTTAATGAATACGCTGAAAGCGCAGGCAGAAGAAACGGTACTTGACGAGCTGATCTATTGCTGAAACAGGATATGTTGACAATGACGCCCCAAAACAGGGCGTCATCGGTTATTGAGAACACGAACAAATCGACGGTGGCGGTTAATCCCGCTGCCGTTTTTCTTTCTCGGAGGAAGAAATCACAAACTGTAACTATTTTTATGTTTAGCTCAATTGCTGTATGCGGTCAAACTAAACTACCAAAAAACGCCCTGTTTTTGGTAGTTTAGCTCATTCGGTGTACCGAAAAGTGTAATACAAAATCACGTCAAAACAGCCAATTTCAAGGTTACAGTTTTATGCAAATAGTAGATTTAAGATTCACACAAAGGTGAAGTTACACGCTTCACCACGCTGAAAATGTTAGCTTTCCAATATCATAAAAAATAGGACAAGTCAACAGGATTTTTGTACAAAATATATTCTATTTAGGAATATGATATTTGTATAATATTCCGATTTTAAGATATTTTTCTCAAACAGGGGGATAACAAAAAGTTGTTGACATTTTCCTCCCGACCTGTTATTATATTCTTACACGAACGCTTATGCCATTAGTGTTCGTGTAAGCTCCTTGAAAATTGAATATGCCGATTTTTCCGTCAAGACCAAAAACCTTGACCTAAGATTGTCGAATTGTGTCGTCACGGACGATATATATAAGCAAAGACCCTAAATGCCGCTTCCGATACATATCAAAAGTATATGTCACGGCAATGCCGTGTAAGCAGTATGTACAAGGAGGATTCCATTATGGAAAACAACAAGCGCAGAATGCTCACCATTGGAGAAGCGGCTCGTCTGATCGAGGGTATCACTGAATACCGTATCCGTCAGATGTGTAAAACCGGACAGCTCCCGTGCTTCAAAGCAGGCAACAAATTCCTCATAAGCGAAGAAGCGTTATACGAAACTGTTTTCGGAAAGTCCTCCGTCATCACCGACGGGGGCAAGGCGTGATGATATTTGAAACTGTCAGAGAGCAGATAGCATTACCGGACGCGGCGCAGCTCTACGGCATAAGCAGCAGGAACGGGAACATCAGGTGCATCTTTCACGCGGACAGCAATCCGTCGATGAAGCTGTACACCGACCACTTCCATTGTTTCGGCTGCGGCGCTCACGGAGATGTGACCGATTTCACGGCGCAGTTATATGGGCTGTCAAAACTTGAAGCGGCACGAAAGCTATGCTCAGACTTCGGACTCTCGGAAGAACACCACATCGCTGCACCGACAAGGTGCAGACGACTAATGACGGAGCGGGAGAGAATACAGCTCGCGTTCGATGTCCTCACGGACTACATTGTAATGCTGAAGGACTTCCGCACCGTGTATGCTCCGCTTGATGGAAGTGAGAGCCTTGACCCGAGATTTGCCGTGAGCTTGCAGCAGCTCGACTACGCTGAATATTTGTGGGATATGCTGCTCGACCTCACAGACGAGGAGCGGGCAGCGTTCATCACAGAGAATGCAGAACAGTTCCAACGCTACTATGACAGATTAAAACAGTTTGGCAGATTACGACCTAAATTACAAAGGGCGTGTCAAATGAGTACGCCCCTGAAAGAAAGGACAGCGTAATGGGCATTAAGGCAAAAAACAGATGTATTTGGTACAACGGAAAAGATGTGTATGAAGTATCGTTTTGTAACGAGTTCCTTAAAGAACACCCGATGAAATTCGTTGACGGAAAGTTCTACAATACCGACGGCGCGATTGATTTGCAGAACGTCAGGAAGATGATCTCGGACAAGCTGCTTGCCGAACAGGTGCAGAAAGACTTCGCAAAGAAAGTGAACGCGCTCACCGGAGCATTGCAGAACATCTGCTACGCTCCCGACTTCGAGGGCGGCGCGGACGAAATTCACCTGCTCAATGGTGTGCTTACAACGGGATTGGAGTTCAGACCGAACGAGCGGAAGATATGCCGCAACAGGCTGAACGTTCTCTACAACCCGACAGCACCCGAACCGGAACGCTGGCTCGCATTTCTGAACGACCTGCTCGAACCGGAGGACATTAAGACTTTGCAGGAATATATGGGCTATTGCCTTATCCACTCCACCAAAGCGCAGGCTATGCTTTTCATCACCGGAAACGGCGGTGAGGGAAAATCACGCATCGGAGTTGTGATGTACAAGATATTCTCCGAAGCGACTTACTTTGGCAGCATAACCGACCTCGCGGGCGACAAATTTCTGAAAGCAAACCTTGTCGGCAAAATGGTTCTGATCGACGATGATATGAACCTCGAAGGCTTGAAAGATACCAGTTTTCTGAAATCACTTGCGACTGCGGAAACACCTATCACCGTTCAGGCAAAAGGCAAGCAGGGCATACAGGTGAAGCTCAAATGCAGAGCTATGTGCTTTGCGAACGGCGCGCCGAAATCGCTCTACGACAAAACAGACGGCTGGGAACGCAGGCTGATTATTCTTTCGGCAAAACCCGTCCCGCCCGACAGAGTGAACGACCCGTATCTCGCGGAAAAGTTATGCGGCGAGATCGAGGGAATATTCCTTTGGGCTTACAAGGGTCTGCGTCGTCTGATCGCCAATGATTACAAATTCACGATAAGCGACAGGACGCGCGGCAACCTCGCTCAGATGAAAGAGGATAACTGCAACATCATCAGCTTTCTGAAAGACGAGCAGCTCATAAAGTTTGGCGCTGGACTTGAATGTTCTACCGCCGACCTCTACTCCGCGTACTGCTACTGGTGCAGTCTGAACAGCGTGACCGCACTCAAACGCGAGAGCTTCAACTTGTGGCTGAAAAATAATCACACGAAGTACAACATCGAGTACAGCAACAAGGTCGAGAACCGCAGCAGCGGAAAGAGGGCACGGGGTTACATCGGCATCGAAACGATGTATCGCAGTTACATTTCGTCAGCAACTTGAAAAGTGGTGTACCAGCCGTACCAAGCTGTACCGACCCGCATTATAAGCGGAATGTTCGGTACGGCAACGGTACAGCAAAGGTACAGCGCGGTACGGCGAAAGTACAGCTTCGGTACATCTCAACGTGTCGAGCAAACTCGCATAAACAGACAAGCGAAGTACATTTGGTACGGCGAGTACACCGATTTTTAATTCGGAATTTTTAAAAATAATCTCACTTTTCCGATGACGAGATTGATGAAAAATCTGAAAAAGTGGATTTTGGAAAAACGAACGAAAACGAGAATAGCAAGCATATGATTTGTGTACACAAATCAGCGTTTTCGGGAGTTTTCCGCTACGCGCCACCCCGAAAAACTTAGCTTGTTGGGGAAGTATCCCCAAACCCCTCATTATGAAAAATAACTTTGAAATAATGAACTGAAAACCGAATTTCTGAAAGGAAAATACAATGGGAAATCGTGAAAGACCGATACAAATAAAATTCTTCGTGACCGAGCAGGAACGTGAAGTTATCCGTCAGAGAATGGAGCTCATAGGCACAACAAACCTCAGCGCATATATGCGGAAAATTTCACAGGACGGCTTTCTTTATAGAGTAAATATTGACGGCTTACCGGAGATATGCAAAGCAGTCGAAGGCGTCGGAAAAAATATCAATCAGATAGCCAAACGAGTAAACTCTACCGATACGATCTACGCCGAGGACATCAGACAGATGAAAGAGGAGTTAGATCAGATCTGGAAACTTATAAACAAGTTGTTCCGAAAGATACCGTGAAAAAATTTCGTACACAGGTCGGCATATCGCAGGGAATTTTCTTCTCTGACTACTTGACAAATCACACTTTAAAGTGTACAATAAGAGAGATAGGAAATGCCTTGCGAATTATCAGGAGGAATAATTGCAATGGCAACAATTACAAAACGTGGCGACAGCTACAGAATAAAAGTATCATGTGGATATGACGTGAACGGTAAGCAGGTGATCCAGTCGAGAACGTGGAGGATTCCGGAAAATATGACCGAGCGTCAGATCAAGAAAGAGCTTGACAGACAGGTCGTTCTCTTCGAGGAAGAGTGCAAGCGCGGACAGATAACGGCGGCAATAAAGTTTGAGACTTTCGCAGACCAGTGGTTCGATGAATACGCAATACTCAATCTCCGCAAATCCACCTATACGCTGCTCAAATCCTTGACCAAGAGAGTGTATCCGGCAATCGGACATCTTCGTATCGACAAGATAACCAGCCGTGACATTCAGAGGTTCGTCAATGATCTGCTCACCAACGGCAGGAACAAGCAGAGCGGAAAGCCCCTTGCGCGCAAGACCGTACTGCTGCACCTCAGCTTTATCTCCAATATATTCCGGTACGCTATCAAAATGGGAATGTTGGTTGACAACCCCGCGTCGAGAGTGACCGTTGCAAAGCAGGAGAAAAAGGAAAAGCAGATATACACTATCGAAGAGATGAAACAGCTCTTTAAGTGCCTTGAAAATGCGCCGCTCAAGTACAGAGTATTCGTGACACTCGCTGTTTACAGCGGCTACCGTCGTGGGGAAATGCTCGGACTGGAATGGAAAGACATTGATTGGGACAACGGAGTGATAAGCGTCCGCAGGACTTCCAACTACACCAAGCTCTACGGAATGTTCACCGATACGACAAAGACCAAAAAGTCACAGCGTTCGACCAAGTACCCCGCAGTCGTTATCAACCTTCTCCGCGAGCTTAAAGCGGAACAGGACAAGCAGAGGGAAATCCTCGGCGACAAATGGGTGGAGAGCGACAGACTGTTCGTCACCGATGACGGAACGCCGCTTTTCGTGAATAATCCGTACAAGTGGCTCCAGAAATTCTGCAAGGACAATAACCTGCGTTTCTGCGATGTACATTCATATCGGCACTTCCACGCTTCTGCCTTGATTTTCGCAGGCGTTGACCCCGTGACAGTATCTGCGGATTTAGGACATTCGGCGGTAAGTACAACGACCTCGGTTTACTGCCACCTCTTTCAGGAGGCACAGGCGAGAACGAGCAGCGTGATCTCTCAGGTTCTCGACTTCGGCAGCGACAGTCAGAACGAGATGAAGCCGAGCGCGTGAAAAGCGCTACGCACAGCGTAGCAAATCACCAATAAGTACCAAGATAAAGACCAACATCGGCGCGTGATCGAATTGGTCACGCGCCGAATTACTGATCTCTTGGCATTCGTTTTTGAAGATTTATGACCCTGCGGAGCGCGAACAGCATTTCGGGGCAGAAGCACCACGCACCGCGTGATGAATTGGGTAAAAATCTCAGAATTTTCAAAAACTTTTGAACCTTTGGTACTTGCTTTCCGAAAAATAAGTACCAAACAAAGACCAAAACCGTATTTACGCCAAAAAGCAAATCCCGCGAAGCCACTTATAATGCGGCTTCGCGGGAAATAAAATTGGTTGCGGAGATAGGACTTGAACCTACGACCTTCGGGTTATGAGCCCGACGAGCTACCACCTGCTCCACTCCGCGATATGTCTTTTATCGTTAATGCTTTACTATTATATCACAACATAATGCGTTTGTCAATAGTTTTTAAAAAAATATTTATAAAATTTCACTGTATTGACCGGTGGAACACTTCCGGAAAGGGAAGGAGGGACGAAGTGAGACGGAAACCGGTTGCAGAAACGCTGTAAAGAGAATCCGGAACATAGTTGTATCACCGCGCACGGTAACTGTAATGTTACTTGAAAAGGTGATATTGCACAAAGCGGACGGCTGAATGTATGAAAAATAGGTGAAATTCGGCAATAAGCCGGGCGGTGGTATTGACTTTACCGGGTTTTAATTGTATAATTAAATAGAGGGTGATAGTGGTTTAAAGCTTTCGTGCATTACACAGTATCGTTCCCGATACTGCGGATCATATAAAACAATCGAATCTTATCACGATAAAGGAAAGCTGCTCATGCAAGGCTGTTCAGCTGCTGATAGCCGTACAGCGTCGCAGTATCACCCGGAAATAAAGAATTGCAGAGGTTCAAATTGTTAAAAAGCATAAAAAATCATCTGCCTACTATAATTTCGGTATTGGCGGCAGCTGTGCTGATCGCACTGACGCTTATCTGGTTCGGCAGCCGGCTGAGCGGGAGAGATGAAGCTGAAGAAGAAAAGTATTTTGCCGACAGCACCCGTGTACTTGCATCTGTATTCACGACCAGGCTGAACGATCAGATAGCCATGCTCGAAACTCAGGCGCGGTATTTCGACAATGTTGATCTATCCGATTACAACGCCATGAAAGACACTGTAATGGCTATGAAAGGCATTGGCTCATTCAGCACGATAGGAGTCGCGAACGCTGCCGGCGCAACGATAAACCATGACGGGAAATCCTACGGCAATCTGCTGCTTAAAGATGTATTCGACAAAACGATGCGCGGTGCGATCACAGTTTCCGACAAGTTCCTTACCGACGATGAGGGATATGATGTACTCATGGCGGGAGTGCCGATAACGCAGAACGGCAGCACTGTCGGAATGATCTTCGGCACTTTCGGCAGGGGAGTCCTCGCCTCGCTGCTCAGCGACAGCTCTCTGCCGTTCAAAGGAACGTCAGTCCTGCTCGGGAGCGAGGGTGAGGTCATTGTTATAGCCGAAGAATCGTCCTCACGTTTCGGACGGCTGAACAACCTGTTTGAGGAAACGGGGGCAGTCCGTCCGGAATCCGGCGGCTGCACGGTGACGGAATGTATGGTCGCGGGTTCCGGATGTGTGGTAACTGTTGCCGATATAGGCGATCACGGCTGGTATTACGCTTCGATCCTGCCTGTAAGCGGGTTGTCCCGGCGTTCGGGAGAAGATGCCGACGATATGAAAATGATGACAGTGTTCATATCTGTCGCGTTTTTTCTGCTGTTCGTTTCTATACTATATTTAGTAAAGAGCAACAAAGACATTCAGCGCGCGAACGAGCGTTTCAAGCTTGTCACGGTGGAAGCGCAGGATCTTGTTTTTGACTACAACTTCCAGAAGCAGCAGCTTGAACTTGACGGAAGCGTAGAAAATATCATCTCCGATATCAGGAGTGAATACACCCGCGCGGAAACTCTCGCTCTGCTTGGGCTTATACATGAGGAGGACAAGGAGTTCCGCAGTCGGCTGCTCGAACTGAGAACAAGCGAGGAAACTTCGATCAAGAGCGAATTCCGGGTGAAGTGTCTCAACGGCGCATACAGCTGGTTCAGAATGAGAGCGTCGGTAGTCCGCGGACATGACGGGGCTCCGCAGCGCCTTATCGGCAGCATGATAAATGCCGATGAGCAGATGAACCGTGAACAGCGTCTTGTTGGCAGGGACGAGACCGATCCCGTGACCGGCATTTTCAGCAAAAACGCGTTCTATGACCGTGTAAGCGAGCAGCTTCGCTCCGCGTCCGACAGCGATCTGTTTGCTATTTACATCATTGATATCGACAACTTCTCCGATGTGAACGAAAGTCTCGGTCACGTTATGGGAGACAACGTTCTCGCGGACGTTGCGAAGAAGCTGTGTATCGTGTTCAGCGATATGGACTGCGTAGGCAGGATAGGGGGCGACGAGTTCGCGGCATTCCTGCGGCTGCCCTCAAAGGCGCGAAACCTCGGCATGAACCTTATCGAAAACAAGGCAAAGGCGATATGCTCGCAGATAAACGAGACCTACTCGGCAAAGAACAAACAGGTCTCGATAACGGCGAGCGTAGGCGTTGCGATATATCCGTACTCCGGACGTGACTACAACACCCTGTTCAGGCACGCCGGTACTGCCCTTACCGAAAGTAAGAAGGGCGGCAAAAACAAATTCGGTATCTACTCCCCGGAAATGAATGAAAACTGGGGGCGCTGAAAAGGAGAACGATTATTATGGACTACAGGAAAAGTTTTATGAAAGTGATGACTGCGGGACTTCTCATGGCGTGTATCGCGGCAGGTTCTGCCTGCGGCGGGACACAGCCTGCGGCGACCGAAGCTCCGGCGACCGAAGCGGCAGCCGCTCCGGCTTCGGAAAGCAGCATCACCTACCCGGTAACTATCAGAGCAGGCTATTCGACAGGTGAGACCGACCCCCGCGGAGTGGTGCTTGCCAAGTTCAAGGAGACGGTCGAAAAAGAGACCGGCGGCAATGTTCTTATCGAGATACACCCCTCCGGCGAACTCGGAAGTGACGCGGAGCTGATAAAGGGCATCATTGACGGGAAAGTCGATATGACCGTTTCCAGTGCGGGCAATTACGCGCAGTACGCCACAAAGATCGGCGTATCGGCATTGCCGTTCCTTTTTGCGGATTTCGAGTCCGCGTGGGAATTCGTTGACTCCGATGTAATGCAGAGCGTCAATGCGGATCTCGAACCGTTCAATATGCACGTCCTCGCGTACTTCGACAACGGTTTCCGCTGTGTGACCACCTCCACCAAGCCGATAAACACAGTGGAGGATATGGCAGGGCTTAATATCCGCACTCCGGAGAATCAGATAGTTATGGAAACCATGTCGGCTTTGTCCGCAAAACCCCAGAGCTACCCGTTTGCGGAACTTGCGGAGGCTTTGAAGAACGGCACCTTCGATGCTCAGGAGAACCCCATTCCCGTTATCTACAACAACAAACTGTATGAGGTGCAGAAGTATCTGTCAATCACAAATCACAGCTATGACGCAATGCCGCTCACAATACGCAGCGATCTGTGGAACTCTCTTACCGACGAGTACCGCGGGATCATACAGAAAGCGGCGGACGCTGCCGAAGCCGAGGACAGACAGCTTGTAAAGCAGCAGACAGAGGATTTTGTGGAGAAGCTTCGTGAAGAGGGCGGAATGGAAGTGAACTATCCCGATCTTGAACCTTTTGCACAAGCCACATCAGGCGTTATTGATGTCTTTGCCGATATTTACGGTCAGGAACTCATCGACGCGGTAAAGAACGTAACGGGCTGATAAACGGCGCGGGCGTGAGATGTTCCGGTAAATGCCGCATGGAAACAGAAAACCGATGCGGTAAAGATATATATAGGGAGGAACCTGAAATGGCATCAATGCTGAAACTCAAAACATTTATGAAACTGAACCCCGACATGAGGAAGCTGCTGGTACGCGGCGGTATTCACGAGATACTTCTCGATGTTGACGGAGACAAGGAAGCCGATATTGCTATCATCGACACTGACTCCGACGGCGAGATCGACACCGTGGCGATAGACCTTACCGGCGACGGGGAGTTCAACGTGTATATCCGCGACAGCGACGGAAACGGGATCCCGGACACCGTGCTGTTTGTCGATGAGGGCGCGGAAACGTCCAAGGTGATATCGGGAAGCAAGGAAGAAACTGAGGCAATGTTCATCGAGGGAGCAAAGAGACTCTACACAGCCGTAATGGTTGCGGATTTCGTAGCTTCCGAGATCGAAGAGGGTCTGAGAGAACTTGACCGCGAGGTAAGACGCGCGAGAAAAGAAATCATGGGACTGTGATCCCGTTAAGAAAAGAAAGCCGCGGCAGCATTCCGCTGCTGCGGCTTTTCGTGTCTGCTGTCAGGCTGCGGGGGGTGACAACAAAAAGTGACAAAGCCCCGCAAACCCGCATGGTTAAGCGGTTGTAAACACTTGTTTACACAAAAGTAAAGAGCTGTTTCTTGCCAAAAACAGGGTTCTGTGATATGCTTTGAGTAACGAGAAAACAGGACGGAGGACGAAAACTTGTCTGCTGCCGAAAAGATCAGAAAGCTTAAATATGAATATACATCACAATCCCGCATCGGGAATCTCCCGCTGGTATGCGTGCGTATCGGAGTGGGTGTGAAAGCCGCAAAAGGATTCCTCGCCGTAGGAAATGTGAGCGTCGGAGTCATCGCGGTAGGGCTTGTGTCCGTCGGGATACTTTCAATAGGACTTGTTGCGCTGGGAGCATTCTGTCTCGCCTGTGCAGCCGCCGGTATCATAAGCGCCGCGGGGATATCTCTGGGCGTGATATCCGTTGGGGGGATCGCGCTCGGAGTGTTCACCCTCGGCGGGTTCGCTCTGGGAATAGCGTCGGTGGGCGGAGTCGCGGTCGGCGCTCAGGCTGCATTCGGCGGTTTCGCCGTAGCCCCCGTGGCAATGGGGATCATCACAAAAGCGGACATCGCGCTGTCGTTCATAGATATAGGACAGGCGGCGAACGAGGGCAGGATCCAGTTTGAAGCCCTGATACACGAGCGGTTCCCCGATATCTGGCAGCCGGTGGTCGATTGGGTGACCATGCTGTTGTGAAAGGCAGGGGAGCGGGAATATGGAATTCAACACAGAGCTTCAGCGGCTCAGAAAAGAACGCGGAATGTCGCAGGAGGAACTCGGTGAGCAGCTGGGAGTCTCGCGTCAGACGATCTCCAAATGGGAGAACGGCAGCGCGTACCCGGATATGCTCAATCTCATAACGATCAGCGGGTTTTTCGGCGTTACTATAGATGAAATGGTTTCCGGTGAGAAGCGTATCCGGCCGGCTGCGGAAGAGCCGGTACCGGTTCCCGAAGCGGCGGCTGCGGAACCTGTGACACCGGGATTTCATTGCGAGTATAAGAGCAGGTTCACCGTGCACGGACTGCCTCTCATACATATAAACTACGGCTTCGGCGACTACAGGGCAAAGGGTGTTGTGGCTATCGGCAACATAAGCTCGGGCGTGCTGTCGATAGGTATTCTTGCCAAGGGTATCATATCCGTGGGCATTGTGTCGCTGGGGCTGCTGGCGATAGGCATACTGTCGCTTGCCGCGTTCGCGGTGGGCTGCGTGGCTGCGGGCATTATAAGCATCGCGGGCATAGCTCTCGGCGTTATGACGCTGGGAGGGCTTGCGCTGGGAATGGTGTCCATAGGCGGCTGTGCCGCTGCGACTCACGTTTCGGTGGGCGGCGTGGCGATAGCGCCTGTCTCGGTCGGATTCATAGTGAACGGTGAAGACACCGTGGTGCTGCAAAGTTTACAGGAGATCTCACAGGTTACCGCAGTGAAAATAAACGCGCTGATAGACGGGAGATTTCCCGGACTGCCGTTCTTCCTGCGGGACTGGGCGACTCTGCTGTTCATGTAGCGCGCCGTATGGAGGGAAACTGCCTGCCCGGAAGTCTTTCCCGCTTCACATTCTCGTAAGGAGTGATTTTTATGTATGAAAAGAATGTTCATAATGCACCGGAAAGCGAAAAGACCGTAAACCCGGAAAAGACCGGAAAGAGACCGATGAACCGCAGCTGGGAGCTTGCAGCGTGCGCGTTCCTGTTCGGTGTTGCAATGATAATTATCGGCGTTTTTCTGTGACGCGGTGGAGTGTGTCGGAGCGAAGCTTCACCGCGCGTTCACGAATCACGGGGGTAGTGAACGCATAAGTCCCCGCGCTCGGCTGACGGGAGAATAATATGAATGAACAGGAAATGAACGGCTTCGATAAGGAGCTTGAAGAACGTATCGGAACAATGGAAAGCGGGGAATATGAGTTCCCCGCCCGTATGACCGGCAGGGACTACGCCGCTGCTGCAGCTGCGGCAGCGGTATGCCTTGCGATGATAATAGCGGGAGCGTTTCTATGAACAATGTGAACAAACAGACGGATCGCGAAGCATTCTTCGGAACACTGCCTGTCATGCGCCCGGACAGGCTCTACGGCTTCATTGACGCGCTGCTGGTGCTGTCGGGTTACTGCATAGCCACATGGAGCTACACACAGGGCGCGTATCTTGCGACACTTGTAGGATTTAAGCAGCTTCTGATCGGCGCGTTTTTCGGGGCGCTGCTTATGCTGATAATCTATCAGCTCCCGGTCATTCTTTCCGTGCGCTACGGCATAGATATCTGGATATGGCTGAGGGCGGTGTTCGGCGGCAAGGGTATAGTTCTGATGACCGTCGTGATAATCGTCATAAACTACCCGTGGTATGCGGTATGTGCGGATCTGTTCGCTTCTTCCATGTCGAATATGGCGGCAGTATTCGGTATAACGCTGCCGGAGGGAGCGCACACATGGCTTGCGATACTGTGCGTTGTCATCGGAACGCTGATCGCGTACCGCGGGCTTGGCGCGATAACGCACACTACCCGCGTACTTGTCCCTCTGCTGCTCATACTCGGCGCTGTGGTTGTGTTTATCGGATTCACCTCCGTGCCGTTTGAAGCGATCTGGGATTACCGTCCCGTGCGTCCCGACGGCGAACCGGACATAATCCCGTACATAGTTTCGGTCGAAGCGAACTTCGCGTTTGTGATAACGCTGGTAGGCGGAATGGCGGAAGTCCCGCGTCTGTGCAAAACCGAGAGATCCGGCTATTGGGCGGGAGTTCTCGGACAGGGGATAGCCGGCTCTTTCTTCGTGGTGGTAGGCTCGGTTATGGCTATCGCCGCGCAGTACGCCACCGGCGAGGCTACCGAGGATCCCACGGTGATGCTGGCGCTTTTCTCGGTGCCTGTGGTATCACTGAGTTCGCTGCTGCTCGTGGCTTTTGCCAACATCGGCACACAGGCTGTCGGCTCCTACATTTACGGTGTCATGCTGAAATCGTCGTTTCGGCGGGTAAGCTATCGTGTGCTTATCGTGATACTCGGCGCGTATGTGGTGCTGCTGTGCATCTGGGGAAAGATAGTCGAGTATTTCGGCTCGTTCCTGACGGTAAGCGCCTGCATCTACGCACCTCTTGCCGCACTGCTGTTCACCGACTTTTTCATAGTGCGCAGACAGAAGTTCTCGATTCGGGCGGCGTTCGGCATGAAGGGGCATGACGCGTACCGCTACACCGGCGGTTTCAACATTGTGGGACTTCTGTGCGTTGCCGCGGGAGTGGCGATGTCGCTGGCTGTATATGACCCGATAAGCGGGGAGATACACTGTATGCCGCTGTTTTACCTTACGCCGACAGGATTTTCGTTCATAGGAACGGCGGTACTATACTATGTGCTGAGTCTTATCCCTCCGGTACGGAGATATATTTTCAAGGACAGGAATGATATCACGGTATGAGCGAGTTATCCGCACGAAACAAGAAATGCACCGATGATGTCCCGTTTGACAGATTCAGAGTGCCGCCGAAGCAGAATCCGATATTTGCGCCGATACTGTGGGCATACTGCTTTTTTGCGACGCGAAGCGGGCATCTGAAAATACAAAAAACGCGCATGGAGGGTCTGAAACCGCCGTATATCGTGTTCGGCTCCCACCACGCGTGGATGGACTTTTACGTTACTCCGCTGGCGCTGTTTCCGCGCAGGGCAAATTATGTCTCCGAAATGGAGGGCTTTGAGTTCTGGGGGGAGTGGCTGTTCCGGCAGATAGGCTGCATCGGCACCCGCAAGTATATCAACGATATCGCGCTGGTAAAGAGCATAAAGCGGGTCATGGAACGCCGCGGCATAGTTGTTGTCTATCCGGAGGCGCGGTACGCGAACGTGGGTACAAGTTCTGAGCTGCCGCAGTCGGTGGGGAAGCTTGCGAAGAATCTTAAAGTTCCGGTGGTGTGCATAAATATGCACGGAAACTATCTGCAATCCCCGATATGGAATACGAAAATGCGCAGGGAAGCCCGGCTGGAAGCGCAGATCACACAGCTGATAACGCCGGAGGAGCTTGACGGAATGACTGCCGGCGAGGTTACGGCGAAGATATCGGAATACCTGACATACGACGAGTACCGCTGGCAGCTTTCCCGTAAAATGCGTATCACCGCGCCTTTCCGCGCCGAGGGACTGCACAAGGTACTGTACAGATGCCCGGAATGCGGCAGCGAGTTCACGATGCGCTCCGAGGGAGCGGATCTTTACTGTGAGAGCTGCGGGAGCCGTGTGACCATGAACGAATACGGGCAGCTTGCAAAAAACGGCGGGCTGTACCGTTTTTCTCATATTCCCGACTGGTACGAGTGGCAGAGGAAGTGTGTGCATGAAGAGATAGAAAGCGGCAATTACCGTCTTGACTGCACGGTGCATATAGAAGCGCTTCCGGGAGCGAAGTGCTTTCTTGACTGCGGCGAGGGGCGGCTTGTCCATGACGCGGAGGGGTTTTCACTGACATTCACGGAGTTCGGCGAGAGTGCTGAAAAGACAATGCGCTTTCCTCCGCTTATGATGAATTCCATTCACACCGAGTATGACTACCGGGGCTGGGGAGAGTGCGTGACGCTTTCTGTCCCGGATAATACATATTTTCTCTTTCCGCGCTCGGCAGGGTTCAATCCCACGAAGATACAGTTTGCGACGGAGTATCTGCACAAAAAGGCGCTTGCGGGCAGAAAGTAACCGCGTCCGCGTATCCGCGCGACCCGCCTGCCGGTTTCCGAGATTGACAAAAACCGGATTTTATTGTATAATAGATAAAAACCGAAAGGAAACCGAACCAATGAGCAACAATGAAAAAAACTGGGGATATGAGGCGGTATTCTATCAGATATACCCGTTGGGGCTGTGCGGAGCGCCGTTTGAGAACGACGGGGTGCAGGAGCATCGTATTCTCAGAGTTCTTGACTGGGCGGAGCATATAGCGTCGCTGGGCTGCAATGCCGTGTATTTCTCGCCTGTGTTTGAATCCGACACCCACGGCTACAACACCAGAGATTACAAAAAGATCGACTGCCGTCTCGGTACCAACGAGGATTTCAGGCAGGTGTGCGAAAAGCTTCACGAGTGCGGTGTTAAGGTAGTCCTTGACGGCGTATTCAATCATGTGGGACGCGGGTTCCCGCAGTTTCGTGATGTGTGCGAAAAGAAGTGGGATTCGCCGTATAAAGACTGGTTCTTTGTCAATTTCGACGGCAACAGCGGCTACAACGACGGATTGTGGTATGAGGGCTGGGAGGGTCACTTTGACCTTGTGAAGCTGAATCTCAGGAATCCTGCGGTGATCGACCACATACTCGACGCGGTGAAATACTGGATCGAATATTTCGGCATAGACGGCATACGGCTCGATGTTGCGTACTCGCTGGACTTTGACTTCTTAAAGCGTCTGCGCAGCTTCACCGACGGGCTGAAAGACGACTTCTTCCTGATAGGCGAACTGCTGCACGGCGACTATTCGCGCTGGGTGAATCCGGAAATGCTGCACTCGGCAACAAACTACGAGTGCTACAAAGGGCTGTATTCAAGCTTCAACAGCGGCAATATGTTTGAGATCTGCCATTCGCTGAAAAACCGTTTCGGACCCGAAAACTGGTGTATGTACCGCGGACTGCACCTGCTGAACTTCGTGGATAACCATGATGTGACCCGCATAGCGAGCATTCTCTCCGACCCTGCGCATCTGCCGCTTGTATATACGCTGATGTTCGGAATGCCCGGGATCCCGTGCGTTTACTACGGCAGCGAGTGGGGCGTGAAAGCGAACAAGAGCGAGGGTGATCCCGCACTCCGCCCGGCGTTTGAAAAGCCGGAGAGCAATGAACTCACGGAGCTTATCCGCAGACTTTCAAAGGCGCGGCGCGAGTGCAAAGCGCTCAGCTACGGAGATCTGAAAATACCGGTACTTACGAACAGACGGTGCATACTCCAGCGCGATTACGACGGCGAGCGCGTGTTTATCGCGATAAACGCGGACACCAACCCGTTCACCGCGCACTTTGACGCAGGCTACGGGCTTGCGGACGACTATGTGACCGGCGGAGTCCACGATTTCGGCGGCGGCAGCGAGATCGCTCCCCTGAGCGCGCATATCTGGCGCTGCAAATAAAACAAACAGACCGACAGACCTATCCTACGCGGACTGGTCTGTCGGTCAGCCCCTCCGGCGGCAGCTTGAAGCTGCACCCATGCCGTGCCACGGAGAATCGTACATCTGCAAACAGAATCCCCGATACTGCTTTATTGATAAACAAACCGGCAGACTGAAAACAGTCTGCCGGTTTTGGTATCAGGCAGCGTTATCGAGAGCCGCTGAACCCTTTTTGCCGCCTTTCAGCAGCAGTATCATGCTTACTATACCGACCAATGCGAGAACAGCGAGGTATACCATGAAGAATGACATTGGTTCGATATCTGTCAGCTGCTCTGCGGCAGCTTGCGTTCCGAATATGGATAATAATATCGTTGCGCTGAGATTGTTGTTTAGTGCGTGAGCGAACGCGGCCGGATATACAGAGCGTGTCTTTTCGGTTATGAGAGTAAGGAACGCGTTCATGCAGACACAGTCAACGCACATGAACAGTATCCCGAGCCACGGGTATCCGGGATAGTCCACACCGAAGTTGTGTCCCGCAGCGGTAAGCGGCGCGTGCCACAGTCCCCAGATAACTCCGCCGGCAGCGACTGCCGCGGGCTTCGGCATAAGCTCCATAAGCTTCGGCATCATGTACCCGCGCCAGCCCCATTCCTCACCGAACGCGGGAAAGAATATCACGATCGAGAATGCGAGATTCAGCAGGAAAAGCCCTGTGTTTTGCAGACTCGGTGACGCTAAGCTTTCCTGAATGCCGCCGAACTGAACGGCGCATAAAACCAGCATTGTAACAGCCGAGTAGGCGAGGGGAACGAGAACTGACGCTATGAAATACCCCATTTTCCCTTTGCAGTTCAGACCGAGGTATGATCTCCCGAATCCCTCTCTCGTGACAAGACGGGTGATGAGATTTGCGCATGAAGGTATCATCATTCCGAACACACCTAAAACTGAGGTCGCAGCCATGACATTATCTTTCTCGCTGACAAATATCGGCTCCCCGTAGTACGCCCACATTATCGGTACGATGACTATGAACGGCAAGAATGATATAACAAGAAATATCAGAAGTCTCTTTATGGTCAGCTTCTTATCATTGCTCATAGTTTTCCGCCCCCTTTCTGAAAAGCTTCACGGATATCCTGCATGACAGATAGTAAGCTGCCACAGAAATAAACGGGAACAGCGATATCCAGAATATGGTATCTCCGCTGTTCAGCCAGTTCACAAACGCTTCAACCGGGTCTTCAACGGACATCAGCCATGAGATATCTCCGAAAAAGAAATATATCATTATGAGCATGAAAATAAAGAATATTACCACACCCTTTATTTCAACTCCGTGCTGTGATCCGAAACGTATCACGAACGGTACTTCTATTGCCGACACCAGCAGTCTCCAGCAGAATATCAGCATCAGAGCCATCGTGGCAGAGACTTTACCGCCGTATATCGCAAAGGAGATCATGTCCGAGGTGAACGCAATGAAGAGTACGGTGATATTGAGTATCAGCAGGTAGTAATATTTCGACTCGACGTGACCTTTGCCGCCCTGCGGGAGTGACATTGCGAAAGCGCAGCAGGTCTTGTTCTCGTCCGCTTCAAACAGCATACTTGTTGTAAGCGAGGGCAGCAGGAACGCGAGATAGTAAAGTAAAGCATTTACCATACCGATACTCGTTGCGGCGTTATCGTCCTTTATGGAATCCGCACCGCCAATGAATACCGCAAACAGTATTGTCACTATGCAGCAGAGTATCGCCGTGCAAAGGGAGAAGATGAAAGACGAGCGGTTGATACGGAAGTTTTTATACAGAAGTCCCGACATAGCTTATTTCTCCCTCCTTTTGAAGATGAAATACATCGCCGCGAACAGCGCTGCCAAAAGACCGGCAGATATGAGCGGGGTGTAAGGGAATAATTGTTCGGCTGCCTGTAAAAGCGTGTCCGTTTCATCACCCTCAGGGACGGTGTTCTGTATTGCCGACGCCGCAGACCATGTGGCGATAATGATGATACCGAATGATACGAGCATACCCTTATCCCTGTTTCTGAGCAGGATTATGAATGTCTGCCCGATAAAACTGAACAGCATTATAATAACGAGTACCGCAGTAAATCCCGAAACTTCGGTGTAGGACAGGTATTCCCCGGACAGCAGACCTATGAGGAACATATACAGGTTCCCGAACAGAAAAGAGCCGACAGTCAGCAAAACGTTCACGGCTGTTTTGACGGCGGCGTATCTGAACGGCGTGACAGGTGTGCAGTGCAGGTAACGGTTCCACGAAGTCATGCAGTCTTTTGCCGCGATATCGGTACCTGCTATTTCCAATTGTAAGGAAAATACCGCAGGTAAGATCTTCAGAGTTAAAAACAACGATCGTCTTGCGTGGTAAAAGAAATCGTCCGATTGTGGGAATACTGTTCCTGCCGATTCTTTCTGTGCGAATTCCAGCAGCTTTCCGATATTGCCGTAATACAGGCTCATCAAAGCCAGAAGTGCGAACAGAGCGAATCCAGCAAATATTATAAGACTGGTCAGAAGAGTCTTCCGCGAAAGGTAGAACTCGCGGTACAGCATTCCTGCGAATGAGTCTTTTTTCATCATGACCACTCCTTTTTTCCGCGGTTCACATAGAACAGCATGATCTCCTCAAGCGTAGTCTTTTCGATGTCCGCGCCGGAGTATTTTTTTCCTGCCGCGCTTCTGTCGGGGACCATGACTTCCGCGCCGAAGTCGTTCACTCTCGCACTGATGAAGTCGTCTGGAGCAATATCCCTGTATTCGTCCTTTGTGCATTTTATGACTCCGTGGGAATCGAGAATGTCGTCCTTATAACCGGTAAGCAGTATCTTTCCCCGGTCGATGAAGGTGACGCAGTCGGCTATCTTTTCGAGGTCACTGGTGATGTGGGAGGACATGAGGATAGACTTTTCATCGTCCTGTAAGTATTCACGGAAGATATCGAGTATCTCGTTTCTTACTACGGGGTCAAGTCCCGTTGTAGCCTCGTCCATTATCAGCAGCTCGGCTCCGTGTGACAGCGCAGCAGCTATCTGCATTTTCATCTTCATGCCCTTTGAGAACTTCGAGAGTTTCTTCTTCCGGGGAAGTGAAAACCTGTCGCACAGCTCAAAGAACCGTTTTGCGTCCCAGCCGCCGTACAGACCGGAGAACATCTTCGACAGCGCTTCTCCGTTGAAGCTGTCATGGAACGGCAGTTCGTCGAATACCACCGCGCAGCGCTCCTTTATCTCATACTCGTTCTTTATGTGATCGAGTCCCAGCAGCTTTATCTCGCCGCCGTCCGCAGCGATGATATTGAGCAGCGCACGGATAGTTGTGGTCTTGCCTGCGCCGTTCTGCCCGATGAATCCCATTATCGAGCCTTTCGGCACGCTGAAACTCACGTTGTCCAGCGTGAAGCCGTCATACTTTTTGGTTAGTCCGCGGATCTCTATCGCGTTTTCGTAGTCAATCATTTCCGTTATCCTCCTCATACATAAGCTCTATCATCTCTTTGAGATCGTCGGTGGAAAGTCCGCACAGCTTAGCCTTTTCGCAGGCTTTTGCCAGCAGTTCTTCCGTCTGCCGGACGGTCTCTTCCCGCAGGAAGTCGGAGTTCTGCTGCTTTACGAAGCAGCCTCTTCCGGTGAAATTCTCGATATAGCCGTCCCGTTCCAGTTCCTCGTAAGCGCGTTTTGTGGTTATAACGCTTATGCGGAGCTGAGAAGCGAGATTGCGCATTGACGGCAGGGCGTCCCCCGGCGTGAGCGCGCCGCTCATTATCTGAGCTTTCACCTGCGAGACTATCTGCTGATAGATAGGCTCATCTGACGAATTCTTCAAAACGATATCCATGATGCACCCCTGAATATTGTATATATACGTTATACACAGTATAGCATACAGATACACACTTGTCAATAGTTTTTGAAAAAAATCCCACAGAAAAACTATCAATTCTGCACCCGGTTACAAAGATTGACTTGTGCTGATAAATATGGTATAATATAAAACCGTAAATGCAGCAGTGCGAAAACGTTTGTCCCAAAGCATTTTATCATTTCCGGACAGCTTTCTCTCTGTGAAAAGATCGTTATTAAAGGTAACCCACAATGAGATTCGATTATGAAAAATAACAAAAAAACCGAAAACCAAAGATTCCGCAGCGGAACGGCGCTGCTTCGGCATGAGTTGAAAGGCAGCACCGTGTTCTTTGCTGTCAGCATGATACTTTCCGCGCTGATAACGCTGATAGATCTCATAAACCCGCGTATCATCTCCTGCGTGATAGACTACGTTCTCGGAAGCGAACCATTGCCGGAAACGGGGATAGAAGCCGCAGCCGTGCGCTTCTTCGGCGGTGCGGAGTTTATCCGCGGACATCTGTACATTCCCGCTCTGCTGGTAATGGGAGCGGCGCTTGTGGGCGCACTCACGCGCTATGTTCAGAGTATGTCGAACACAGTGGGAGCGGAACGGCTGGCAAAGCGTATGCGAAGTACGCTTTACTCCCATGTTGACAGGCTTTCAATGCACTGGTACGGCGAAAACTCCACCGGAGATATCCTGCAGCGCTGCACATCGGACGTTGAGACGGTGAAGCAGTTTGTGTCAAATCAGCTTACCTCCTTTGTGCGCATCGTGATGATGATCGTGCTGAGCGTAGTGTTCATGTTCGGCATAAGTCCCATGCTTACGCTGATAGCGGCTGTGTTCATACCCGTGATCGTGTTTTATTCCATGTTCTTTCACAGGAAAATAGGAGAAGCGTTCATGGCAGCCGATACCCAGGAGGGAGTCGTTTCCGGCATAGTTCAGGAAAACCTTACGGGGATAAGAGTAGTCCGCGCGTTCGGAAAGGAAGCCTATGAGTGTGACCGCTTTCTTGAGAAAAACGCGGAATACACAAGTATGTGGGTGCGGTTCATGCGGCTTATGAGCGTTTTCTGGTCTGTGGGAGATATGATCTCCGGTATCCAGGTAATGCTTGTAGTGATAATAGGCGCTGTGTTCAGCGTGAACGGTATGCTTACCGCTGGCAATTATGTGGCTTTCATATCGTACAACGCAATGCTTTCATGGCCGGTCAGAGAGCTTGGGCGCACTATCGCGGATCTGAGCCGCGCGGGAGTGGCGATCGAGCGTATCCGCTACATCTTCAACGCGCAGCCGGAGCGTCTTGACGGCGAAAAGGCGGATCTCGGCAGCACCGTATCTCCGCTGATCTCGTTTGAGGACGTTTCGTTCTCGTACAACGACGGTCAGGACGTGTTAAAGCATATTGATCTCAGTATCAACAAGGGCGAGAAGATAGGTATTATCGGCGGCACAGGCTCCGGCAAGACCACTCTGACCGATCTGCTTATGCGTATGTGCGATGAAAGCCGTGTGCGCGGGAAGATCACATACCGCGGAAAGGACATTACCGGATATCCGCTGTCCGACTACCGGCGGCAGTTCTCCCGTGTATTGCAGGAACCGTTCCTGTTCTCCGGCACGATAGCCGACAATATCCGCATTGCGGCGGATATCCCGGACAGCGCCGTGAGCGGTGCGGCAGATACCGCGGTGCTTACGCCCGCGCTGGAAAGATTCACCGACGGGATAGATACATTTGTCGGAGAGCGCGGCATAACGCTTTCCGGCGGTCAGAAGCAGAGATGCGCTATCGCGGCGGCAGTCGCGGAAGATTCGGACGTATTCATTCTCGACGACGCGTTCTCCGCTCTCGACGCCGCAACGGAGAAGCAGGTAAGAAGCAACATTTTTGAAAAGCTCGCCGACAGGACGGTGATCGTCATATCTCACCGCATAAGCACGATCGCGGGCTGCGACAGGATATATGTGCTTGACAGGGGAGAGATCGCGGACTGCGGCACTCACTCGGAGCTTATTTCAAGAGAAGGGATCTACAGGGATATATATGAACTCCAGACAGGGCGCTGAGCGCGGAACTCTTGCGGCGATGCTGCGTGTTTCAAGACCGTATCTGAAACAAATGATAATAATGATAACAGCGGGTGTAATATGCAGCGCGTGCGACTCGGTATTCCCGCTGTTCAACCGCTATGCTCTTGACCATTTCATAGCACTTCGCACGCTTGATACACTGGTGTGGTTCATACTGCTGTATCTCGGAGTGCTTGCGGTTCAGGTAGCGGGAAGCTTCATCTCGGCGGCTGTCTGCGGACGGCTGGAAGTCTCCGTGAACCGGGATCTGCGCGATGAGGCTTTCCGGCATTTCCGGGAACTTTCTCTGTCATTCTTCAACACCAACAGCGTAGGCGCGATACATTCCCGCGTTATGAGCGACACATCGAAGATCGGCGAGGCGGTTTCCTGGAAGCTTATGGATATAGTGTGGAACGGCGCGTATATCGTGAGTATGCTGGTGAGCATGGCTGTCATCTCCCCGCTGCTGTTTGCGGCTATTTTCGGACTTGTGCTGATAGCTGTTTTTCTCGCTGTGATTTTCCAGCGCAAACTTATAAAAGTGAACCGTAAGATCCGTGAGCAGAACTCCGTCATTACGGGCGATTTCAACCAGACTATAAGCGGTATCCGTGCGGTCAAGTCCTTTGCCGTTGAGGAAAAGTCGGAGAAAGCCTTTCATACCGACACCGAAAAAATGCGGCATTATTCCGTCCGCGCCGGGCATATCTCTGCAATGTTCGCCGCAAGCGTCAGCCTTATAAGTGCAGCGGCACTTTCGGTGGTGCTGTGGCAGGGCGGTATGCTGACAATGGAGGGCGCTATGCTGATCGGCACGCTTTCCGTGTTCATGTCATACGCGCTTGGAATGATAGAGCCGGTGCAGTTGACAGTTCGTTCCGTTTCGGAGATAATAGCGATACAGGCGAGTATCGAGCGGTTCAACGAACTGCTCTCCGTGAAGTCCGACGTCAGCGACAGCCCGGAGGTGCTTGCGAAATACGGTGATGTGTTTGCGCCGAGGTACGAAAACTGGGAGCCTATGAACGGCGATGTGAAGTTTGAACACGTCTCGTTCACTTACCCGGACGGTGATACCGAGGTGCTTACCGATTTCTCGCTCGATGTGCCGAAAGGAAGCATGGTTGCGATAGTCGGTGAGACCGGCGCGGGAAAATCCACGCTTGTGAATCTCGTCTGCCGCTTCTATGAACCCACAAAGGGCAGGGTGCTGATAGACGGCAGGGATATCCGTGAACGCTCGGTACACTGGCTGCACAGCCACATCGGCTATGTGCTGCAAACGCCGCACCTGTTTTCGGGAACGATACGCGACAATCTGCGCTACGCGAAACCGGAAGCTTCGGACGACAAGATAAGAGCGGCACTTTCGGCAGTCTCCGCGCTTGACATAGTGGAGCAGCTCGAACTCGGACTTGACACCGAGGCGGGCGAGGGCGGCAGTTCGCTCTCCACCGGTCAGAAGCAGCTTATCTCCTTCGCCCGCGCGATACTTGCGGATCCCGATATCCTCATTCTCGATGAAGCAACATCGTCGGTAGATACCATAACCGAGAAGAAAATACAGGCTGCAATAAAGACCCTCACCGATGACCGCACATCTTTTGTTATAGCCCACAGGCTCTCGACGATAGTGGGCGCGGATATCATAATCGCGGTGCTGGACGGAAAGATAGCCGAGCAGGGTACACACGAGCAGCTTATGCGAAAACGCGGTTATTACTACGAATTATATACCCGTCAGCATGAGGATATAGATATTCTTGATAAACAGTAAAACTTCCGCTTTAAACTATTGACATTTTTTACCGGAAGTGATATAATGCAATAAAACAATATATACCGAAAGGATAAGTAAGATGGATAAGAATATTCCTTACAAAACATACCTTGAAGAAAGCGAGATGCCGAAAGCTTGGTACAATGTCCGCGCGGATATGAAGAACAAGCCCGCGCCGCTGCTCAATCCCGCCACGCATAAGCCAATGACAGCGGATGAACTGTCAGCGGTGTTCTGCGACGAACTTGTTGCGCAGGAACTTGACAACGAAAACGCGTATATCGACATTCCGCAGGAAATACTGGATTTCTATAAGATGTACCGTCCGTCGCCGCTGGTAAGAGCGTATTGTCTCGAAAAGGCACTTGATACACCCGCGAAGATATACTACAAATTCGAGGGCAACAATACCTCCGGCAGCCACAAGCTCAACAGCGCTATCGCGCAGGCATACTACGCGAAGAAGCAGGGACTTAAAGGCGTTACCACAGAAACGGGAGCAGGGCAGTGGGGAACTGCGCTTTCAATGGCTTGCGCGTACCTCGGACTGGACTGCAAGGTGTTCATGGTCAAGGTTTCTTACGAGCAGAAGCCTTTCCGCCGCGAAGTTATGCGCACATACGGCGCGTCGGTGACTCCCTCGCCCTCCGAGACTACCGAGGTGGGCAGAAAGATCCTCGCCGAGCATCCCGGAACAACAGGAAGTCTCGGCTGCGCTATCTCGGAAGCGGTGGAAGTTGCCACTCACACAGAGGGATACCGCTATGTACTCGGCTCCGTGCTGAATCAGGTATTGCTGCACCAGTCGATAATAGGTCTTGAAAGCAAGGCTGCGTTTGACAAACTCGGCGTAAAGCCGGATATCATCATAGGCTGCGCGGGCGGCGGCTCCAATTTGGGCGGACTTATCTCCCCGTTCATGGGTGAGAAGCTGCGCGGAGAGGCGGATTACAGGATAATTGCCGTCGAGCCTGCAAGCTGCCCCAGCTTCACACGCGGAAGATACGCATACGATTTCTGCGATACCGGAAAGGTATGCCCGCTCGCAAAGATGTACACTCTCGGCAGCGGCTTCATTCCGTCTGCGAACCACGCCGGCGGACTGCGTTACCACGGTATGAGCAGCACACTGTCGCAGCTTTACGATGACAAGCTTATGGAAGCCCGTTCCGTTGAGCAGACAAGCGTATTTGCTGCTGCACAGCAGTTTGCGCGCATCGAGGGTATTCTCCCGGCTCCCGAAAGCAGCCACGCTATCCGTGCCGCGATCGACGAGGCTATGAAGTGCAAGGAGACAGGCGAGGAAAAGACGATACTGTTCGGTCTTACAGGCACCGGATACTTCGATATGGTAGCATATCAGAAGTTCAACGACGGTGAGATGACCGATTATATCCCCACAGACGAGGAACTCGAAAAGAGCTTCGCCGGTTTGCCGAAGATAGGCTGATAAGAAAGAAAGTCCCGCCGAAACTACAGGACGTAGTGAAGCAGGGACTTTTATTAATGTCTGCTCATCAGCCAACAAATTGCTTCATAGCGCAGCTTGAAGCAATTTATTGGCTGCAAAAGTGCAAGGAAAATTCCCCATTTTTAAAATTTTCCTTGCACTTTTGTTCGTCCGAAGGACGAAATGAGCTTGACATCAAGGAATGTGTCCGTTGTTCCAATGCGCCGCAGGTGCATTGGAACAACATCTGAAAGTCTGTTTTACAGAC
>JAGAWN010000018.1 GCA_017941355.1 Ruminiclostridium sp.
TATCATTTCTTTTCCTCCTGTACATCAAAATTTCTTGGTTATAAGCTAATACTGATATAAACTTCAACCTCCTCTCGTGTAATAGCTACATAAGTATTATGATTACAGGAGACATACAATAACAAATCCCCACAGCAATTTCATGCTATGGGGGAAACTATATATATGTACGTTTATCGTTTCTTCAGACGATTATATCTTATGGCGGTCACACTGAGACTTGAACCCAGAAGCCGAAATTTCCGATTACTCACAGTTTAGCAAACTGCTTGCCTTTGGAAGATTTCTTTGTATGCGCGCATCATCAGTTCGACTGTACTATCTTTTAGAGAGATTTCCCCCAAAACTCAACCATTTATTATTTTGAGTTTCTCGTAATCATAATAAATGTAGGACCTATTTGATGACTGGAGAAATAATCGTGTAAATAAGCAGATTTAAGATATATCACATTAGGAAGATAATTTCAAAGTTCGAAGGAAAACATGGTTTAGATCTGAACCGGTTGCATTAGGAGGTGCACTTAAATGACTAACGAAAAAGTATTCTACAAGGCGGAGGACGTATGTACAATATTATCCGTTTCCAGACCTACCGCTTACAGAATAATCAAGAAACTCAATGAAGAATTAGAGAGTATGGGGTATATGGTAATAAACGGACGAGTACCTGTAAAATTTTTTAACGAAAAATTCTATTGCGGTTATACAGAAAGCAAAAACGACTAAAATAGTAGTAATAGCGGTATTGTGTAAAGATTACAGACTGCGACAGGGAGAAAAACTGCTTATTTACAAACAATTTATTATGGGCTTTACCGAAATATGTTGGGAAAGCCCATAATGTTTAGGCATAAACCAAATACTATTTTCCGACGTTGTTTTCGGAAGCTTATAATAGAATTCACCTATTTATTATGATTGACAAACCGCAAAAAATTTGCTATAATAATACCAAGCAGTATTATCTTGTTTGGATTAGTCCAGAAGTCGGTTGTAGTCCAGTTGTAGTCCAATGAATTTTCTCAAACCAGCAACACCGTATTACAAAAGGAACAGTAGTTCAAGGACATAAGACTTGGTAAGGATGAGGTCGTCGGTTCGATTCCGACTATCAGCTCCAGTTCGGAACCCTCTCAGACGGCGTAATTAAGCCGTTTGAGAGGGTTTTGACTTTTGTTAGAATATATATGCTGTTTCCCTCTTTTTCCCTCTTTTTGACCATAAAAACCATTTCGGTTGTAATAAGGTTGTAATAGTAAAGCAGCCTAAGTATTTTGAAGCGAACAAAAAAGGATATGCCCTCCGCTGTGTTCACGAAAGGCATATCCCTGCTTTTATTATTGGAAGAGTATAGCTATGTTTATCTGATTAAATGCTGCAGCTGTATGTATATGCTTTCAGCGACTGATAAAGCCATTCCTTGTAATTGTCAAACTTTTTAGAGACTTCCTTGCCGGGCTCCCAGCCTCCGAAGAAGAAATCCATTGCTATACAAAGAAGAAAACGAGTGAAATCTCTCAGTTCTTCGGCTGTCGTAACGTGGAATGGCGAATAAGTCGCATCAGGAATATAATTCAGTTTGATCTTGCCATATACGCTCGGATCCACCTTCTTGTGCTTAAGCATCTTTCTTACTGCATCGTGAGGGTTTTCGTAGCCCATCTCCCCACATAACTCGGCAAACTGCTCTTTTGACAGAATACGGTAAGCGTTGTTTTCAAAGAATACCCCTCTGCTTCTGCTGTCGGTGAGTATGTAATCGCCGTTCTTCAGTGACCGGATCATAGCATCGTTGTGCCTTTCGCATGTCTTCCGGAAGTTGTCATCGGTAGTGGCTTTGATGAGCGTGTCTGCGAAGTCAAAATAGAGATCACTTAAGCTTTCCACTGTAGGGGCATAATGCTTACGCATCCTACGAAGCTCCAGCCTTCCGTCAACAACTGAATTGTGGTCAGCTTTGCTTTTCGCATAATATTCGTCCTCATACGCTGATGTCTTAACTGCTACCGATAATGCTGTCGTACCAAACAGGCTACAAGTCATATAGTTGTTGTCTGCGTCAAGCGTCACTCCGAGACAGCTTGACAGCGAAGCAGCCTCCGGGAGAAGATCGCGATAATGAATACCGCGAAAATCAAATCTCAGGTCGCAGCGAGTTACTTCAACATCTTCCAAGCCATATTCTTTAATGAATTTGTTGAGTGCCTCGATAAAATGTGCAAGAGACGCACTGCATGAGCTGTCGAGCTTCTCCAGATCAACCTTGATGCTGAATTTGCCCGTCCTTCCGTTCCTATAGCAGCTTTTAATGGCGTGATCCTTTCCCACATACTCGCTGCAATCTGTTGATGTTGTCATCGAGATCGTGTCGAACCCGACATCAGTTGTAAAGTCCTTCTCTTTGCCGTTTTTGGTTAATAAACTTTCAAATTTCATCGGAAAGTTCCTCCTTGATTTTTTATTGGATATTTTTTCCAATATTAGTATGATTGCTGGAAATGCGATCTTGATATCGCATCACCGAGCATCAAGGAGGACGCTAAAAGGCTTTGTTAAGCCAATTTGCTCTATTAGTTCAAAACGGCGTATGTACGGAAAGATTATCCAATGATAACATAGGACATTTTTCCGTACACAGCCTTAAGATAAAGAAGTCCTATGCTTTCATAGGACAATTTTCTGTACACATCTAAAATCCCGTTTAGGTCCGATGTCAGCATAGGACTTTTTTCTGTACACAAAGTATCTGTCATACACACCATCTTTCTTATGGCGAGAAACATTGTACACAGCCGTTGTTATATTCTGCCTCACGGTATTTACTTTTCACCTCGGATGTGGTAAAATATATCAGGAAAGGTGATGAAGATATGGGCGAGATAAAAGGCTATTATTATAATGATACCGAAACAAATGAATACAGAGATTATGAAATTGAAGAGTTTATGTTCAGAATGATGAAAATACCCGAAGAGGACATTATTTTTGAAGACCCCTTACCAAAAGAACAAGAATATCGTTCTTGGGTTGATTTTAAAAAAAGCTTGACTTATTATGACAGGTCGCTGAGTGAAGAATATAGGCTGTTATTTCCTGCTGGATTTAAAAATTTAATCAGATATTTTACCGGAGTAATATCGGGCAGCACTTTAGTTTTCCACAGCCTGAGCAATATGAAAGCTGATTTGGGACTGCAATTACTTATAGCGCTGATAACGATAGCTAAACAGAAGCGTATCAGGATAATGTTTCTTCAAGATGACCTTTCCTTTGATTTCAGATACTCTGCCGATGAGGAAAGCCGTAAGACAACCGAGAACTATATGAAGATTATCGGTCTTATAACAATAAACCAAAAATTAATAAACAGAAGGATTTCTCGTACAGAGATGGACACCAAAAAGGGGCAGATTTATCCGCCTGCGTACATTAAACACTATTATGAGGATATGAAAGCCTCGGGCAAAGTTACTATCTCAGGAATAATTGCTAAATTGCAGGAGGCAGGCGTACAGGTTGACAGAAAAACGGTCAGTAAATATGTGAAGCAAATTGAAGAGGAAGACAGGAAGAAATAAAGACCCATATATAATATATTTATAATAGTATAAGCA
Organism: Ruminiclostridium sp.; assembly: GCA_017941355.1. Lineage (GTDB taxonomy): Bacteria > Bacillota > Clostridia > Oscillospirales > Ruminococcaceae > Ruminiclostridium_E. The sequence continues at coordinate 3,617 of JAGAWN010000018.1, forward strand.
GGCTGGTTTCGGTCTGCTTATTTTTTTCTCAAAAAAGCGATTATACACAATGTATAATTTGCCGATTTTGAGAGCAAAAATCGGGTCAAATTTTTCGTACACACCCTAAATCAATTTTTCGTTAACAATAGGTATAAAATAGTGCATAAGTAACAATTATCAGACACAGCCAAGAAACAATTTCGTTTATTTTGACAGCAAAACGGACAAGCCTGAATCACGAAAAAAGCTTGATTTTTTTCGAAAATTGTGATATACTTGCAGTATAAGAAAAAACAGAGCGCACTGTTTAAACCAACGGATCCAAAATGCCGGTACCGGCTCCTCTGAGGAAAGGAGCCAACAATGGCTAAAGAAAAAAACAAGCGCGGACAGGGTGAATGGTCATTCTCCCAGCGCAACACAGATGGTCTGTGGACAGCCCGGAAGATGTTCGGGAGGAAAGCAGACGGAAAACCGAATATCGTGGCTTTCTACGGCAAGACCAGAACCGAGGTAAAGGAAAAGGCTGCTGCGTATGAAGCAACTCTCGCAGCGAGCCGTGTGGCAGCCGTTTCAAAAGAAACGATTGCAGATTACTTCGAGGACTGGATGAAGTCAAGGAAGACGATATCCGTGAAAAGGACTACTTACGACACCTACGAGGATACGCTCACCAGTCGTATAAAGCCCTTTGGCATCGCAAGTGTACAGATGTGTAATCTATCGGTGGAGCTGATGCAGGATTATATGAATCAGCTCGCAAAATGCGATAAGAATTACTCTCTGGGGACGATCACCAAAACATACAATCAACTCAATGCGTGCTTCAAGGACGCCGAAGCAGCCGGGGATATCGCAAAGAACCCCATGCCTTATGTAAAGAAGCCCACAGAGGATGCCTTAGTGAATAAATCAACCGAAATGATGTTTTTCACCGAAGATCAAGCTCTCAGGCTTTGCGAACAGGCAGAGATGAAGTTCAGTAATGGCGTTCCCAAGTACTACTATGGGCTCATGTTCGTGATCTTACTTAAGACCGGTCTCAGGGTAGGCGAACTTCTCGACCTCAAGTGGGGTAATGTTGATCTCAATGAGGGTACACTTAAGGTAGTCAGCACAAGGGCATACGTTAAGACGAGAGATGAGGACACCGAAAATAAAAGGGTCAGCATCTCCAGCTCTCCTAAGTCCAAAAAGTCAAAACGCTCCATAAAGCTTTCTAAGACGGCTGTAGAAGCATTTAAGAACCTAAGAAA
>JAGAWN010000174.1 GCA_017941355.1 Ruminiclostridium sp.
CATCGGACAGATTGGAAAAAGTGGATATTATCCTGAATTTGGTTTTTCAAAATCCAAAATTGCTGCGTTTCAGAGACAGAACCAGCGCAAATAAAGGATTTAGAGCTCATTAAACCAACACTATGCAAATAGGGATTTATATATTTTAGGAGGGGATTGGTTTGGACAGAACATATATTGCTATCGACCTCAAATCATTCTATGCGAGTGTCGAATGTGTTGAGCGTAAGCTTGACCCTCTGAACACAAATCTTCTTGTTGCCGATGTATCGAGAACGGACAAAACGATCTGTCTCGCTGTATCTCCGTCTCTTAAAGCGGTAGGCGTTCCCGGTCGTCCGAGACTTTTTGAAGCAAAGCAGGCTATCGGAAAAGCGAACAGCGAGCGAAGAAACAAAACAAAGTATCACAGGTTTACCGGACGCTCCGTGTTTGCAGATGAGTTGCAGTCTAATCCTGAAATGGAAATTGATTACCTGACGGCAATTCCTCGAATGGCGAAATATATTGAGTACAGCACAAAGATCTATCACATTTATCTCAACTATGTTTCTGCGGAAGATGTTCACGTCTATTCCATTGATGAGGTCTTTATAGATGCTACAAAGTATCTCCCGATGTATAAGATGACCGCATACGAACTTGCGATGACAATGGTTCGTGATGTGTTGGCTCAAACAGGTATTACAGCGACAGCAGGTATCGGGACAAATATGTATCTTTGCAAGATCGCAATGGATATTGTGGCGAAGAAAATGCCGCCGGACAAAGACGGTGTTCGTGTTGCTGAACTTGACGAAATATCTTACCGGGAAAAGCTGTGGTCGCATACTCCGCTGACATCATTTTGGTCTATCGGAAATGGAAAAGCAGGACGGCTTGAAAGAATAGGTATCCATACAATGGGTGAGCTTGCTTCCTATACTCTGACACCGGGCGGTGTTGATAATCTGTATAAGATATTCGGAGTTAATGCCGAGTTGCTTATAGATCACGCTTGGGGATATGAGCCTTGCACAATAGACGAGATAAAACGATACAAGCCTAACTCAAAAAGTCTGAGTTCCGGACAGGTGCTCCCGACTCCTTACGATTATGAAAAATCTCGGCTTGTCATCTCGGAAATGGCTGATTTGTTGATACTTGATATTGTGAATAAGAAGCTATGCACGAAACAGATCGTCATACACGTTGGCTATGACGGCAGTAACCTCAGTGACCCAAAGATCAAAGTGCAGTATCACGGTCCGGTAAGTATGGATTGGTATGGTCGCCCTGTTCCGAAACATGCGCACGGTACAAAGAACCTTGACCACTACACTTCATCGTCAAAGGTCATTCTTGAAGCGGTAAAGGAATTATTCGACAGTATCGTTGACCACAATCTTTTGACAAGGCGGTTAATAGTTTGCTTTACCGATCTTCTGAATGAAGATGATGCAGAAGAAATCAACAAGCCGATGGTAAAGGAAAATGAGCAACTTGATTTTTTCACAGACTATGAAGCGGAAGCAATAAAAGAAGAACAGGAGCAGCAGAAACGTGTAGCAGAATCAAGAGAACGGAATGTTCAGAGAGCGATAGTAGGTATCAAGAATAAGTTCGGTAAAAATGCTGTACTGAAAGCAATGAATCTTGAAGCGGGTGCTACCTCCATTCAGCGTAATATGCAGATAGGAGGACACCGTTCATAAGAAGGAGGAATGAACAATGCTGTTAAGTGAGACAGAAAAAAGGATTATGAGATTTGGTTATCACGGTTTGTCCGGAAAGTATCATCGTCCTATGCCGATGATAAAACGAGCTGCGCAGTTTGCGCCGTTCGCGGCACTTACCGGTTATGATGATGCTGTCCGAGAAGAAGCAAGACTGACTGATGATTTTACACTTGCCGATGATGACCGGAATGAGATATTGTCGGTGAAGCACAACATTATCGAGCACAACATTGATGAACAGCCGGAGGTGCAGTTCACTTATTTCATTCCTGACGAACGAAAAGCTGGCGGTTCATTTGTTACGGTCAAGGGGAATGTTCGCCGGATAGATGATTACAGTAAGGTGTTTATACTTACTGACAGTCAAACAGTTCCTTTTGAATATATCACAGAGATCAGAGGTGAAATATTCAAGGAGTATGAAAACAGTATGTATCAATGAGGGCTTCCTAAGCAATGATAGAGTTTACCAAAAAACAATTATAAGAATTGGCGCATAAATTTGTCGAGAGATATTACGAGGTTCAGAGGTCGCGGGGGTTTCGTAAGGTTGAGAGAATAGACCCGACAATAATGTTAAAAGATGTGTTAGGGATAAACATCGAGTATCATAGCCTGTCGCTTGACCAAAGCATTATCGGCTACACGATCGGTACCTACATTGAAATGGAAGTGTTTGATAATGCTGAACCTGTGTCCGTGGCTCTTGACGGAGATACAGTCTTCATTGAAAGGGCTCTGCGCATTGGGAATAAAGGCAGAGAAAACTTTACGATAATGCACGAAGGAGCACATCAGATATTCTTTAAATTCTTTCCTGATTATTACAACTGCGGAGTGCGGGTGCTGCGATATACAAGCCGTTCTGAGTTCAGCAATGAGGAAAGCGCAGAAGAATATCAAGCAGACTATTTGGCTTCGGCGTTACTTATGCCGAGAGAAATTGTAATTGCGGGACTTGAACGGTTTTACCGGAAAGTTAGGTGCGGTTCAAAGGTTCATTATTTGGGTTGGGATAGAAAAACGTTCAAGACCTTGGCAGATCACCTCGGTGTGTCAAAGCAAGCATTAAGGATCAGAGTGCGTGAACTTGGGATAGTGATAGAAGAACCGCCCTCGTTCATCGTTGAATATACAGAATAGACCGGAGGAAATACAGAATGGAGCAACTCAACAACAATAATGGAGAACAAAGAAATTTCTTACCCCGTTTTAGAGTATTCTGCCCGTTGTGCAGTTGGAGACTTATGGACAAGCTGACTCCTTTGGAGGGAACGGTTCAGATAAAGTGTCCGAATTGTCGCAAAGTGGTAGAAGTAAACCTAAGACTAAGACTGAATAGGAGCAGAACCTATTATGGAGTTCGTACAATTTGATTGTAAGACCGCTAAGACCGGTGCGATATTGATGTACTGGCTTGACGATCACGAATTGCCGTACACGGTTTATTGCCCTAATTGCAAGGAGTTTTTGATAACTGTGCTTTCACGCGCTCGCGGAACATTCAGAATGAACTGCGCAGAGTGCGATAAACTGGTGCAGATAACCTTTGCAGGCAAATAAACTGTGACTGCAATATAAAGTCCTAAAGAAAGGAAACGACAATAGAATATCCGTAATCAGCGTAGTGTGCCACGGGTCCGTGGAGATTATCTCCAATGAGTCACCAAATTGCCTCACACTGAATGTCGAGATGAATCAATAAGGCTCGGCATTCTTTGTGCGGCTTTTTTTATTGCCCGAAAAATGCACTATGCTTTTTATATACAGTGAGGCAGTTGCCCGGTATCCCTGATGATTTGATTTGTTCGCTATCAACAAATCAGATTTTCAGAGGATACAAGAATGAAAAATTACAATAAAACTGATTACGCTGCAAACGTAACTAACGAGGACGCTATCGTTTACAGATTTGCAGACGGAACAATTAAGCATATCACCGTCGATGACTTTGGCGGTGATGAAGAGACTTTTCGTGAGTGGAAAGATATTTCGGATAAGGATTACTATGCCGAAGATAGAAAGGCAAGCAACATCAGCAAGAAAGAGGTTCCTTTTTGTGTCGCGGCAGATTTAGAGAAATACAGCACACCGGCATTTGAAGATGAATATTTTGGCAATCAGGAGAATGAGACGTTTTCAATGATAATACAGAAGTTCATATCTTCATTAACAGATATTCAGAAAAGAAGACTGTTCCTTATGGTTTACAGAAATTTGAACACTGTCGAAATCGCCAAGGAAGAGGGCGTATCGCAGCAGGCTGTTTGGTACACTTTCACAAATATTCTCAAAAAGCTAAAAATGTTTGAAAAACATACTTGTAAAAACAGCGAAAAAAAGACGTTAGGTGAAAGGATAAATTCTCTCCGTGTTTTGATTGAAAAACATTGGAAAAGACTCGATACCGACACCGAGTAATCTTTCTTTAAAGATTCGGGTTCATTGCGAACAGTCGGTGACGCTTGAAGAATTAAACTTTCTGTACATTGACAACTGAATAACATCGTATAAGTTACTTTCCTCTTGCAGCCCTGCGGGGCAAGCGGAAAAAAGAATACGCCACGATGTCATAGGTCTTGAACAGTTTACAGCCAGCGGAACATTGAAGTAATTGACAAGAGAGCGCTATGAGCTGAACCTTAGAGATCATACCGGCGGAGCGAGTAATATTCTTTTGAAATAATGGGCGGCTCCCATTAGCGCGATGACAGGCAAGAGGGATAATGATACTTCCGTTCTGACGCTTCGGCGTAACGGCTGCACCACAGGAATGGGCAGAGGGTCGTCCCCCTATGAGAAAGTTCAGCAAACTTCCGGCTTATACGTTTCCCTCGTTCGGGGTGTCGTGGACAAATAGAACGTATATGCAGGAGACAAGTGCTGCTGTAATGGTAGCACTTGTTTTACATAGGGTTTTCTCTATGAATACATTGCAAAGGACTGATACAATGTTTCGGGTCAATAGAGGAGAAGTCTATCTTACGTTTTTGAACGGAGAAGGCAGCGAGCAGAGAGGCGCACGTCCCGCGCTGATCGTTCAGAATAATGTCGGCAATCGTCACAGCCCTACTACCATAATAGTACCGCTGACAACATCTGTTAAAAAGTGCGAGCTGCCCGTTCATGTTACTGTTCAAAACACCAATCTTTTCAAGGAGTCAATTGTGCTGTGTGAACAGATACAGGTAATTGACAAAAGCAAGTTGGTCAAGCCCATTTGCAGGCTGACAGATGATGAAATGGCAGAGGTCAACAAAGCTCTCGCGGTAAGCGTGGGTGATTATGAGCTGCCGGACAAAAGGTAAATATGGAGGAAACATAATATGGAAAACAATTTGCAGATTTTTGAGAACGCACATTTCGGTAAGATCAGGACACTCGATATTAACGGCGAGGTTTGGTTCGTCGGTAAGGATATATGCCTTGC
>JAGAWN010000175.1 GCA_017941355.1 Ruminiclostridium sp.
ATGCTCATGTCGAGAGCGCCCGCGGAAAAGCCGTTGGGATAGTGGAAATCGCACTCAAAGGTGATGCCGCGGCGTTCGGCTTCGCTCTGCTTCTCGGTGAGGATAACGTCGGTCACGGGGTCGCCGCTGTTTACGCCCTTGTCCGAGCCGATACGCACGCGAGCCTCCGCGAGATAGCTCTCAAATGCCTCATTCTCGCCCCGCGTGTGCAGGCTTTCAAGCACAGCGAGGTGATTGCGCATATCGTGGCGTATAGCGCGGATGTCGCGGTACAGGCTCTCCGCACCGCTGATGTAGTCGCGGATATTGTCGGTCTGCACGGAAAGCATTGCGGCCTCCTTCTCGCGGCGCTGTCCGGCTTTGATCTGCTCGTAGAAATAAATGACTGCGACAAGTGCCGTGTACGAAACGAGGTAGAAAATGAATGAGATCAGGTCGTAGGGGCTGATGTCGATCTCGCGCGTGTCGATGCTGTTGAAATAGAGCAGGATCCGGTAGTTGAACACTCCCGCCACACTCGGCAGCATCAGCAGAAACGCTTCCTTGACGCTCATTTTCTCGTTTTTGCTGACATAGACCTTGTGAAAAATCGTTATCAGCAGGAGCATGATTCCCGCCATTATACAGCCCTCGACAGCGTCGTACACGATGTATGCTGCAACTTGTTTATCGGGCTCGAACATGAATGCGTCAATGACGAATCCGCACGTCCAGGCGTAAACTTTCAGCCATATCGATGTGCCGACGGCGGCGGTTAGCCAGCGAACCGAAAAGAACGAGAACGCGAGGAACAGCTTTTGCGCGTAGTTCCGTCGGTCGAGCAGGGTGAAAACTGCAAACGCGCCGACGACTCCCGCGCCGTAGGCAACGAGATTGTTGAACTCCTGCGGCAGAAAGAACATCACAAGCATTATCGCCGCATACGCCGCGCCCGTGAGATACCGCGCGAGGCGGCTTTTTGTGAACGGGCGGAGGAATTGCATAAGCCCGACGGAATACACAAGGATCGTGATTATCATCGTCAGCGTCAGGCTGATGTCCGTGTAAATTTCTAGATAATCGTACATTTCAGCCCTCCGATTTTATATATCGCAGATACGCCCTGACAAGCTCGCCATATCGCTGTTTCGCGAGCAGGACGCGGTCGCCGTTCTCCATTGTGACCTCGCTCGACGTGTACTTTTCGAGGTATCGCAGGTTGATGAGGTACGAGCGGTGGGTGCGGAAGAATGTCTCGTCGGTGCATTTCTCGAACTCGTTCAGCCGCCCGCGGTACTCGACTTTTCCGCTGATCGTGTGCAGTATCAGTATGCGGTCGAACACCTCGGCGTACATGATCTCGGACAACGCGAGTTTGGTGCTGACACCGCCGGATTTCACGGCTATGAATCTGTCGCTTGTTGCAGTCGCGGCAGGCTCGGTGCGGCTGTCTATCGCCTTTTTCAGCACTTCCGCAAATTTCTGCGCCGATACGGGCTTCACAAGAAAGTTGAATGCGCCGACATCGAACGCGTCAAAAACTCTGTCCTCAAATGCGGTAACAAAGATGATCGCCGCGCGGCAGCCGTCCTGACGAAGCTTTTTCGCAGTCTGCATACCGTCGAGTCCGTCCATTCCTATGTCGAGAAAGATTATGTCAAAGCTCCCCGCGCCTGCGAGAAGCTCACCGCCCGACGAAAACTCCATCACCGACGCTCCCGGGCACAGCGCGGTTATCCTGTCAGAAATATCCCTGCGAAGCTCAGCTTCGTCGTCGCATACAGCAAATCTCATTTTATCATCTCCGTTTTTCGGCTAAACGCCAGTAGTAAGGGCAATACTTTGTCTATTATTATATCGGAAATCGCGCGGAAAAGTTTAACGATATGGTGCGAAATGAACTTTTTTGGATGTGAAATGAACTCGTATCTCTGGTTTTCGGATAAACGCTGATTTGCTCTTGACAATATAACAAAATTCGTGTATAATATTGTTATGAACTACAAAAAGGAGGAGTCGTTATGCCAAATATCAGATCAAGCGCCGACCTCAGAAACGGCTACAATGAAATATCCACATTCTGCCACACCTATGATGAGCCGGTATTCATTACCAAAAACGGCAAGGGCGATCTTGCTGTTATGAGTATCGAGGCTTATGAATCGCTTGTGGGAAGATTTGAACTGTACGACCTCATCAAAGACGGTCTTTCGGATGTTGAGAAAGGCAATACCAGACCGTTCTCCGAAGTTATGGCAAGCATCAGGGAGCGCCGCAGGAAATGACATATAATATTCATATCACCAATAAAGGCGAGCAGGACATCATTGAAGCGGCGGATCATATTGAATTCACGCTCCTAAATCCGTCGGCCGCCGACAGTCTTCTTGATACTATCGAGGAAGAAATAGGAAAACTCTCCTTCATGCCGGAGAAGCATCAGATCATTGATGACCCTGTCCTGAAAGAGTGGAAAATCAGGATGATACCCGTCAAGAACTATCTGGCGTTTTATGTTATAGACGATAATTCTCATACGGTGCATATAGTAAGATTTCTTTACGGACGGCGGAATTGGCAGAGAATACTTCGTTATGAGCCGTTTTCAATTGAATAACGATAGTTTCAGCCTATAGATAACAATAATCAATTGGTAAACAGCGGGGTAAGCACCATTACTTACTCCGCTGTAATGTTTTGAAAAAATATAAGAAAAATGTAAAGTTTTCGCTCTCTGAGTTGTATTATTAGTGAAGGGCTCTTCAAGACATTAGAAAAGAGGTGATAAAATGACTGGCGAGGAATTGGAGCAATATATCATAAAATACAGAAAAACAGTATGGTCTGCGGCATTATGCTATATCAAAAATCCTGCAGATGCTGATGATATAGTGCAAGATGTGTTTTTTAAGCTATTTACATACGACGGGAAATTTGACAGCGAGGAACACATAAAGGCGTGGCTTCTACGGTGCGCGATAAACAGAAGTAAGAATTTGCTGCGGTCGCACTGGTATAAGTTTTCTGCACCACTTGAGACTGCTATGGACAAGACATACAGTGATGACAACAAGCATAGCGGGAATGAGATGCCTGCGATGTTTATGAAATTAAGCCCCAAAAACCGAGTAGTATTTTATCTTCACTATTATGAAGGGTATTCTATTGCGGAAACGGCGAAGATACTCAACCTATCGGAGTCTGCTGTAGGCGTAAGGCTTATGCGCGGACGTAAACAACTGGAAAAAGCCTTAAATAACGAAGGGAGCGAGAATAATGGATTACAAAATGATTGCTGATGATATGTGGACAGAAATATACGAAAAGCATTATGACGATACCGAGAACATTTGCGATAAGATCATTGCTAAGGCGGAAAGGATAACTGACAAACCGATAAGGAAAAAGCCCAAGAGAGCCTTTGTTATTGTAGCATCGATAGTCTCCGCAGCAGCGCTTACTGTGTCGGTGGGAGCTGCATGCAATTGGGATTTTAGGTCATTACTGGTAAATAATTACACACGGGAAAGGGAGATTGCTGCAGAAGCAGCATCTGCATATGAAGCAGGAAATGAGGTCGAGCCTTTCATGTACGGTGAAACGGTAATATATCCTAAGGAGATAGGGATTTCTCATGAATTCACTGCAAAGGAGCTTGAGCTGCTTGACAGAGTCACAATACCTGTTGAAAAAACATTTGAAGCAGATGAACACACTCTTACAGTTCACGGAATCTTATATGACGGAAATGTACTGGGAGTAAGATCTACCGTCACCAAAAACAATGGGTGTTTTTCAGATGTTGTGGAACAGGGTAATACATGGAGTGTGTTCAATTTTACGTTCTTGGACGAAAACCGGAATGAACTGCCAAAACACGGTGGTATAGGCGGTACGGATGGCAATGCTATCGGTAAAAACAGCATTTCCGGAACACGCTATACCTCTTTTACCACAAATCGCAATGTGAAAAAATTAATTGTTGTAGTTGGTTATGCTTATACCAATAGTGCAGGCTTCACAAGCTATCCAATGTGCGGAGAATTTACCGTCGAACTGCCGGAGGTGAATGACCTTAGCAGAACATATAATATTGATACCGATACAGTACTCGGCAGTAGCGGAAGATCACATATTAATAACATCACTTTTTCGCCACTCGGCGTCTTGCTTGACTATAACTTCAATCTTGATTCAAGATACAATGACCTTCAGAGCATACACCCAACCTTCCCACCTGTTTTTATCACTATGAATGACGGAACGGTAATAGAACAGGGAGCAAGTGCTGTCGGAAATGAATATAGAATAAACGATGATGGGAGTTTTTATATATCATGGCAGGCATTTCAGAAAAATTATTTAATAGACCCGTTTGATATAGCCTCGGTGCAGATAGGTGACTACACGATAGCACTTGATGACTCGATGATAACAGAAGAATAAGGATAAGCGCACAGGTTTTGGCTTGTGCGCTTGTTTCTGATTTTAATGGCATCGGTTCCGTTTACTGTTAGTGAAATGTATGCTATCGTTAGCGCGGATATAGTGTGTTTCACGGTAACTCTATAATAATACATCTCACAAACGCTAAAGTTTCACAGATTTCTGCCGATATAACTAATGGATAAATATGCCTATCTGCGGAAACATTGCAAGGAGGTGTGGATATGACAGATGTATCATTCAACATATCGCCGTATGTTCACAAGTACGAAGCTGTAAAGCTCCAGAAGGGACAGGAAGTCCCGCAGGACAAGCAAAGCAATCTGATAAACGGCGATGACGGCGAGCAGTATATGCTGACCGACGCTGCCAAAGAGCAGATGATAAAGGACAAGAAAGCATTCAACGATGCGTATATGATGCAGGCGCAAATGGCGACAACCAAAGCCAATTCCGAAGCGGAGAAGAAGCACGCCGAGGATCAGCCAAAGGCTATGACCGTTTACCGCAATATGGCAAAGGGCGATATCGTCCCGCCGGGTGACGAGCGCAGGCTTATGGAATACGACAAGGATATGTACCAGTTCGCCAAGACCGCGCAGATGATGGCGCAGGTCGCGGAACGTAAAAAGCACAAGTCCGAATGGGACGAGGACGAAGAACGGGAATACCGGGAAAAGCAGGATAAGCTGAACGAGGAAAGCAATGCGTGGGTCGAAAATCTGAATCCCACTGCACAGGCTTTATATGCCGCCCAGCGTGACGCGATAGTTGAGATCGACGCTCCGGCTGCCGCAGAAGCTCCCGCTACGGCAGTTTCGAGCGGTGATATGGGCGCGGTTCTTGATATTAACGGATGAATCAGTTTTATTCAGAGGGAATGCTTGTGAAAAAGAAAGTGATTACAATAGGTTCGGTCATTCTTGTACTTCTGATCTTGTTTATTCCGATACCTCACGGCACATACAGAGATGGCGGAACAAAAGATTACTGTGCATTAACTTATCGGGTAGTTGGATGGAATAGATTCATATATGAATCCGAGTTTCCCGATAATATCTTAAAATATCACAATACAACAATCTTTTTGTTCCCGAATAATTTCAAAAGTCTTGATGAACTTTGGGAGCGCGAAAAGAGCGGAAATTTTTTAGACCCAGATTATATAGTAGAAGTAAACAACTGAATGATGTTATACACAATAAATCTTTATGTAAAGCAAGGAGGAATACATTATGGCAGGAATAAACGGACTTACCAACAGCAACTATGGAAAGTACGCTGTTGGCAGCAAGAAAAACGAAACGCCGAAAAAGACAGAAGCTGCGAAAAGCAATACTGCCGCCGGAGTGCAGTCCAGTGAGTATAAGCTCTCGGATAAGGCGCAGAAGTATCTCGACAAGCTCCGCAAGGACTACGGCGACTACGATTTTGTTGTAGCGGACGCGGGCGACGATGTGAAAGGTCTTATGAAGCAGGCTGCAAAGGAGTTCTCTGTGGTCTTTTCGAGCGAGGAACTTGAAAAAATGGCTGATGACGAGAAGTTCGCCGCAAAGCAGATGAAGCACGTTGATACAGCCGTGAATATGTCCAAGCGTATCTGTGAGGAGTTCGGTCATGAGCGTATGTTCGGAAAGGACAATGTTTCGCTTAACAGCATCAGCGTTTCCTTCGATGATAAGGGCATTACTTCGATGTTCGCGGAGTTGGAAAGATCTACCGCTGACCGGAACGAACAGATGCAGAAACAGCTTGAAGAAAAGCGTGCCGAGGACAAGAAAGAAGCCGGAAAGACCGAGCGTCCGCGCCAGACGGTTGCAGAATACAAAGCTAAAATGCAGAAGGTCATTGACGAACAGAAAAAGCGTCCCAACATCGGAGATACCGTGAGCACGAAAAATCTCGAAAAGATAGAGCCTACTATGGTTCAGCGGACCGGGATAAGCGCGAAGTCAATTGACGAGCTTTTCAGCAAGATTAAGAATGTTGACTGGAACAAAGTTCCCGCGGAGATCGCACAGGTCGGCGATAAGATAGGGTATTCGGCGTAAACGGGGGTGTTTGCTTTGAACATCAGAAGAATGTATCCGAACAGTTCATTTATTAAAATACCGTACGGCTCCGCCTTAATGTCTAAAATGCTTTCTGTAAAAACGGGAAAAGGAAATTCTGTGAAAAAGACGGATGGTTTTGCTTGGCAGTCCGATCTGCCTGATGCCGCAAAAGCGAAAATTTCAAAGGCGATAATATACGGGAAACCTCAGATCAGAAAAGCGGCTGCGGAAGTACCGAAGGCGACGCTTGCAGATGTGACCGCTGCTTTTGATGCTGCCAAATCCGAAAACAAGGCACGGTTGGAAAATGCCGGAAATGAGATCATCGCGGTAAATGACAGAGCCGGAAAGAATATATCATACGCAAACACCCGCATAAACGGCGCAAGGTATGATTATCAATCATCGGAATACATCTCGAACGGCGCGTATCTGAGCGAGCTTGACAAAAACAGCTTTGACCGACAGATGATAAATCGTCAGATCGGGAATATCCTTTCGGAAAGCGGTATCACGATTTCTGACAATGAGAATTACACATTTACCGTTGACGCGTACACAAACAGGATAACCGTTGAAGGTTCCGACAAAGGAAAAGCCGCCGAAATCGAAAATGTGCTCAACAAGGGGCAGAACGGCAAGAACCTGTATGACCATATCCGGCTTTGCGGAACCTGGGAGAACAACTCGCAGATATTCAAGGAGGGTCAGACGCTCCGGTATTCCAACGAGCTTGTAAAGGAGCTTATCGGCGTGAATCTCGCGGAATGCACTCAAAACGGCAATGATTTTATAACGCCGGATAACAGAAGCGTAAAGGAAATGCTGCACGAATACGCGAAAGCCAATCCAACAGACGGATTTACCGTTGAATCACACACAAAGCTGCTGCACAGCTATATCGACCATGCAGCTGAGTACGGTTATTCCGACAGCTCTCTGAAAATGGATCTTTCCATAAAGTTCAATTCTACCGGGCTTCACGACATCGGGCAGAAAAACAGCTACGGGAACGGTGACACGGACTGGATAGATGATTATGTCAACGATCTTGGCGTGTCGTCGGGAAAGAAGGTTATGACTACTTTTATATAACTTGGATGATATAAAGGGAGGAAATCTTATGTCATTGATGATAAGAAACTCAAGCGACATTATAAATCAGATGCTCGGATCGCCGATAAACAGCAAAAAAGGCAAGCAAATGCTTAAAAGCGCCGGAATTGACACCAACAGCAAGCAATACAAGGCTGCTATGAATATGATGACAAGCTCTATGAAGGGCGGCGCTGTCGGATACACCAATCCGCAGGCTATCAAGAACCTTATGTCATCATTCGATAAGGACGGTAATCTGCTCAATGCCTTTGATGTCGCCGGAATGGACGCTACGGGAATACCGGAATCCGAACGTCATCAGATCATAGATGTTTCCGAAAGCTCCCGTCAGAAGATGTTTGACGAAACAAAGCGTCACTTTATGCATGAGAAAGGCGTTGCAAACGGAGATACTACAAGACGATCCGAAGTATTCAGAGATTATCAGCTTAGTGTTCCGATCAAAGACAGGCTGAAAGGCACTTGGACGCTAGGGCAATATGAAAGGCAGTACAGACAGGCGCTTTACGATGCTTGCAAGGAAGCCGATCCTTCTTGGGAGCTTGGAAAGAAGCTACCCGCCGGGGCTCTGAATAACGTCACCCGCGAGTCTGTTGACAGCACGCTTGTAAAAAGCGGCGATAAGCTCGTAAAGAAGAGCTTGGATGTAAAGGGATAATTAACTCTACACTATGCTGTAGTATTAATAATTCGAGGACAACAGATGTATGATGTTATAGTTGTCGGCGCTGGACCGACCGGTGCGACAGCCGCAAAGACGCTTGCCGACAGACACTTGAAAGTCTTGCTCGTTGAACGAATGAAGATGCCGCGGTACAAGTCGTGTTCCGGCGTACTGATAAAGAAGTCCATGGACTTGGTAAGCCGGTATTTCGGGAAAGATGTTCCGCGCTCCGCGATGTGTACCCCGATTGATAACCGCGGCATGATATTTACCGATGACAAGGGCAAGGAATACGCTTTTGAGCAGGAAGGTGTCAACATCTGGCGCAGTTCGTTCGATAACTGGCTGACCGAAAATGCGGTCGAAGCGGGTGTTGAGCTTCGTGATGAGACTTCGGCAATATCCTGTGAGCAGAAAAGCGGCTATATCGAGCTTAAATTTCATTCCGACAAGACCTACAACGAACAGGCGAGATATGTTATTGACTGCGAGGGCGTTACATCTGTGATTAAAAGGTCGGTGCTGAACACATCTCCGAAATTCATTACTACATATCAGACCTTCAATTACGGAAAAATTGACCTCGATCCGCACTATTTCTACGCTTACCTCCAGCCGGAGCTGTCCGAATATGACGCTTGGTTCAATGTGAAGGACGATATGCTCGTGCTGGGTGTCGCAGTTAAGGATACGAGCATGATCGCATACTATTATGACAGCTTTATTCGCTATATGCAGGATCGTCATGCTCTTACCGTAGACAAAAGCGTGAAGGAGGAAAAGTGGCTCATGCCGCATATTCAGACGGGGTGCAATATAGACTACGGCACTGGTCGGCTGTTATTCGCGGGAGAAGTCGCGGGCTTTCTGAACCCTATGGGCGAAGGAATCTCCGCAGGTATGGAAAGCGGAAATGCCGCCGCGTTGGCGATAGCAGAGCATTTTAATGCGCCTGACAGCGCTCTTGCCGATTATCGCGATCGTACTATAATGCTGAAAACCTATATGGAACTGCAA